>ONHI01000243.1 GCA_900317565.1 uncultured Eubacteriales bacterium | reverse complement strand
AGCCTATTATAAAGGAGTGTTTCATATGGCTCTTGTTACTTCCACCGAGATGTTCAAGAAGGCTTACAATGGCGGCTACGCCATCGGCGCTTTCAACGTTAACAACATGGAGATCATCCAGGGCATCACCGAGGCCGCCATCGAAAAGCGCGCTCCGCTGATCCTGCAGGTGTCCAAGGGTGCCCGCGCCTATGCCAAGCACGTGTATCTGATGAAGCTGATCGAGGCGGCCATCCAGGACGCCGAGCAGACCGCCGGCTTTGACCTGCCCATCGTCGTCCATCTGGACCACGGCGATTCCTTCGAGCTGTGCAAGAGCTGCATCGACGGCGGCTTCACCTCCGTCATGATCGACAAGAGCGGCCTGCCCATCGAGGAGAACATCAAGATCACCAAGCAGGTCGTTGAGTACGCCCACGACCACGGCGTGGTCGTCGAGGCCGAGCTGGGCACCCTGGCCGGCGTCGAGGACGAGGTCAACGTGTCCGCCGAGGATTCCTCCTACACCCGTCCCGAGGACGTGCAGCACTTCGTCGAGGAGACCGGCTGCGATTCCCTGGCCATCGCCATCGGCACCTCCCACGGCGCCTACAAGTTCAAGGCCGAACAGTGCACTCGCAATGAGAAGGGCATCCTGGTGCCCCCGCCGCTGCGCTTCGACATCCTGGACGAGGTCGCCAAGCGCCTGCCCGGCTTCCCGATCGTGCTGCACGGCTCTTCCTCCGTGCCGCAGGAGTTCGTGAAGATCATCAACGAGTGCGGCGGCAAGATGCCCGACGCCGTCGGCATCCCCGAGGAGCAGCTGCGTCAGGCTGCCCGCGGCGCGGTCTGCAAGATCAACATCGACTCTGACCTGCGCCTGGCCATGACCGCCTGCATCCGCAAGCACTTCACCGAGCATCCGGATCACTTCGATCCCCGCCAGTACCTGAAGCCCGCCCGTGTCGCCATCAAGGAGATGGTCGAGCACAAGCTGGTCGATGTGCTGGGCTGCGACGGCAAGGCATAATTTCACACACAACGACCCGAAGGGGGCGCGCCGGTTCCGGCGCGCCCCTGTTTCTATAGAATATTTCTTTTTGCTATTGCCTTTTTCCATAATATATGATAATATGTAAGCGAATAAGCAAGCATTATTTTGTAACAATGTGAAATAAAAACGGATTATGGAGGCTGCCGCTATGATAGATGTGAAGCTGTTGACCCTTTTGAAGGTCCATGAAACCGGCAACTACACCCGCGCGGCGGAGCAGCTCTCCCTGACCCAGCCCGCGGTGAGCCAGCACATCAAGCAGATCGAGAAGGAGCTGGGCATCAGCCTGTTCGTGCGCAGCGGGGGCAAGATCCGTCCCACCGCCGACGGCAAGCTGGTGATCGAGTATGCCGAGCGCGTGGTGTCGCTGTACGAGAATTTGCAGCAGGCCCTGCGGGACCAGCAGCGCAGCGTGGACCGGCTGCGCGTGGGCATCACCCACACCTCCGAGAGCAACGTGGTCACGGAGGTGCTGGCCAAGTACGCCGAGCAGAACGAGAACCTGAGCATCACGATCCAGACGGATACGATAAGTAATCTTTATGCTATGCTAAAGAATTATAAGATCGATATCGCTATCGTCGAGGGCGCGGTGCAGGACGCCTCCATCAATTCCATCATGCTGGACACCGATTTCCTGGTCTGCGCCGTGTCCAACGAGAACCCGCTGGCCCGCAAGAGCATCGTCACGCTGGACGAGCTGAAGCGCGAGCGGCTGATACTGCGCCTGCCCAGCTCCGGCACCCGCAACCTGTTTGCCGCCCACCTGGAGAGCCGCAACATCTCCATCGACGAATTCAACGTCACCCTGGAGGTGGACAACATCGCCACCATCAAGGATCTGATCCGCCGCAACTACGGCGTGTCGATCCTGCCCCGCAGCGCCTGCATGGACGAGCTCAAGAAGGGCAAGATGACCGTGCTGCCCATCGAAAACCTCAGCATGATCCGCGAGATGAACATACTCTACCACAAGAGCTTCCGCCACGCGGATATATTGCAGGATATCGTGAAGATCTACAACGATTCGGTGCGGTTCTATAAGAACAACAATTAGAGTGTGTTTCTAAATCCCGGGAGATGCAGTTTCGAGTGGATTTGACTCGCAGGCTTACTGGTTGCAAGTCAAGGAAAAGCAACACAGAAATGCAGTCAAATACGCCGAAAATGCGCTTCAGGGATTTTAGAAACACACTCTAGGCATTGGGCATTAGGCAATAGGCATTAGGGGGGACAGGGGGACCGGGAGAAACGGTACGTAGGGGCGGCATAGCCTTCCCCTATGGGGAAGGTGGATCGGCGAAGCCGAGACGGAAGAGGTCCCCGCCCGCCTGGACCTGGAGTGAGGCAACAAGCGACGGGAAGTAGAAACAGCTGCCATGGAGAGCACATGAACATATTACTTGTCAACGACGACGGCATATTTGCCCCGGGGATCCGCGCGCTGGCGGAGGTTTTTAGCGGGGCGGGACACCGGGTGTATGTGTGCGCGCCGGACCGGGAGCGCTCCGCCGCCAGCCACGGCGGCACGTTCGGTCGTCCGCTGCGCGCCGAGCCGGTGGACTATCCCGGCGCGGAGAAGGCCTGGGCCGTGGACGGCATGCCCTCGGACTGCGCCTCGCTGGGGCTGTTCCTGGCCGGGCGGGAGGCGCCCGTGGACATCGTGGTCTCCGGCATCAACCGGGGCATGAACCTGGGCGGCGCGTGCGTGTACTCCGGCACGGTCGGCGCGGCGATGGAGGCCGCCATGTGCGGCACGCAGGGGCTGGCGGTGTCGCTGTGCTTCGACCCGCGCGAGCCCCAGGAGGAGGATTACGGGGCCGCGGCGCGGGTGGCGCTGCGCGTGGCGGAGTGGATGCCCGGGCACCCGCTGCCGCTGGGCGCGATGTACAACCTGAACGTGCCCGCCGTGCCCTACGAGGCGCTGAAGGGCATCGTTCCGGCGCGGCTGGCCCCCGTGTTCCTGGACGTGCCGGACTATGAACCCACCGGGGACGGCGGCTGGCGCTATAGGGGCGAGCCGCGGCCCTTCGAAAACCCGGAGTACGACCTGACGAAGATCGGCCAGGGCTACTGCACCCTCACCAAGCTCACCTGGGACTGGCGGTTGAACGCCGGGGACGGGGAGCTGGGGGAGATAGGACTGTAAGGAGATGTGAACATGAGCGAGGGCAAGCATTTTGAGATAGAGCGCAAGTACCTGATCCGCTATCCGGACGTGGCGCTGCTGAAGGCGCAGAAGGGCGTGGAGCAGTGGGAGATCGTGCAGATATACCTGACGGTCTCCGGCCCCGGCGAGACGCGCCGCATCCGCCAGCTGGTCTCCGGCGGAGAGATCAAGTACTACAAGACCTTCAAGCGCAGGCTGTCCGACCTGACCTGCGTGGAGGAGGAGGGCGAGATCGACCAGCTGGAGTTCATCCGGCTGTCCAAGGAGCTGCAGCCCGGCTGCAAACCGCTGAACAAGACCCGGTATCGCATCCCCTACGTGGGCCACGTGCTGGAGTTCGACATCTATCCCTTCTGGAACGACCGCGCCATCATGGAGATCGAGCTGGAGCGGGAGGACGAGGGCGCGGCGCTGCCCGAATACGTGCGGGTCATACGGGACGTCAGCGACGATGTGGCCTACAAGAACCGCCAGCTGGCGGAGAATGTGATCTACGAGAAGATATGACGGTAAGACAAAACGACGGGAACATCCCTTGGGATGTTCCCGTCGTTTCGCCATAGGGCCGTTATGCCGTCGCCTTTCCCCGCTTGCGCAGCAGCTGCATCACAACGCCCAGGGCGATGAGGCCCAGGCCGATGAAGTCGGTCAGCGTGCCGGGGATGATCAGCGCGAGGCCGCCGCCGATCAGCAGCAGGCGCTCGAGCACGTTCATGTTGGTCAGCAGGTAGCCGCTCAGGCCCGCGGCGACGCCCACCATGCCCAGCGTGGCGGTGAGGGTGATCAGTATCACCTCATACCACACGGTGTCGATGAACAGCAGCGCCGGGCTGGCCGCGAACACGAAGGGTATGATGAACGCGCCGATGGCCAGCCGCGTGGCCGTGACGCCTGTGGCCATGGGCTTGCCCTTGGCGATGGCCGCGCCGGCGTAGGCCGCCAGGGCCACGGGCGGCGTGATGTCCGCCACGATGCCGTAGTAGAACACGAAGAAGTG
>ONHI01000144.1 GCA_900317565.1 uncultured Eubacteriales bacterium | reverse complement strand
GCAGGCCCGCCAGCGCGGCGGCGTCCCACGGGCGCAGCGGCTCGCCCTCGGCCATGCCGGACAGCGCCCGGGCCGCGCAGGCCGCCGCGGCGTCCGGGGCAGCCCGGAGCATCCACTGTATGCCCGCGTCGTCGCCGATGCCGCCCCGGACGGACAGCCCCGGGAACACGCCCTTCAGCAGGCCCATCAGCGCGCCGGGATGCTGCGCGCCGCCGTCTGTGCCGCTCAGCGGGCAGCTGACGCACAGGTATTCCCCGGCCATGCCCACGGCGGATTTCAGATAGAAGCGGCGCATGCGGGACAGCTCCGCGTCGTCCGAGCCCAGATAGGCCCCGGCGACCCGGGAGAAGGTTTGCAGCTGGGCGGCGTTCAGCAGGCCGTCCGCGTCCGTTCCGGCCCGGTCCGTCTCGCCCAGGATCAGCAGCGCCTTCGCCCGCTGGGCGGTGATGCGGTCCGTGGTCTGGGCGTACACCGCGTCCCCGGACTGGGGCAGCGGCTTGATGACGGCGGCGTCCAGGGACTCGGCCAGCGTCTGGCGCAGCTCGCCCACGGGCAGCGGGGCCTCGCCCATCAGCCCGGCCATCTGGTCCAGCGCGCCGATGACCCGGTTCCAGACCTGGCCCTCCTCGCCCGCCTGCTCCCGCAGCCCGGCCTCCGCCAGCCGGTTCAGGCGCTCCTGGAGCCGGTCCGCGGCGTCCAGGTCCGTCAAAAAATCAAACAGCGCCGTCAGCTGGGCGGTCAGCGTCGATGCCTGCTTCATGCGCCTGCGCAGGGCGTTCACCGGCTCGGCGAAGCGCTCCCGCAGCGGCTCCAGCGCCTGGAGCTCCGCCTCGCCGCCCCGGCGCAGGGGCCGCAGCAGCGCCCAGGGCTTCAGCCCGTATTTCTCCGCGTGGTTGGCCAGCCGCCCCGCCTCGTCGGCGTCCAGGGGCATGTAGCCGGTGCGCAGCAGCGCCAGCGCGTCCTCCATGCGGGGATTGGCGTCGATCAGGCTCAGCGCCGAGATCAGGCACTCTGCCAGCGGGTGCCGGGAGGCCGGGCGGCTGGCGGATAGGAACAGCGGCACGCCGTAGGCCCGGAAGGCCTCCTTCAGCGGCTGGCGATAGCCGTCGATGTCCCGGCAGAGTATCAGCATGTCGCTCCAGCGCCAGCCCCGCTTCATGGCCAGCCTGCGACACAGCGCCGCGGCGAAGCGGCACTCCTCCAGCGGGTTGCGCAGCGTGACGGCCTGCACCGCGGCGGGGGCGGCGCCTTCGGCCATGGGCTTCACCGGGAAGGCGAACAGCTCCCGGGACAGCAGCGCCAGCGCCTCCGACTGGGGCGGCTCGGGCACGGGCAGCACGTCCTCGCCGGAGGCGCCCTCCGGCTCCACGCGCACCCGCTCCGGCCAGACCCCCGCCCGGCGGGCGGCCCAGTACAGACGGTCATAGCAGCCCTGCAGCGGCAGGCAGGCGTCGAAATCCCGGGCGTTCGGATCGTTGGCCAGGGGCAGCAGCACCCGGGTCTCGGGGCAGGCGGCGGCCACCGCGCCGATCAGCGCGTGCAGCGTGGGCGGGGTCAGGTCGAAGCCGTAGAAGGTGACGCTGGCGTCCTTCAAAAACGCGGCGTCCCCGGCCCGGGCGACGGCCTCGTTGAATTCCGATTCCCCGTCCTGGAAGCGGCCCTCCAGCAGGCCCTCGTAGGCCTCCAGGAGCACGCCCAGGTCGTCCAGCTTCAGCCGCAGCATGCCCTCGGTCTGCCGGGCGCACTCAAACAGCGCCTCCGGCGAGAGCCCCGCCTGGCGGATCAGCTCCAGCTGGCGGGCGCAGCGGTCCGCGAAGCCCCGACGCCGGCACGCGCCGCGGTACAGCTTCAATCGCTCGTCCACCGACCGGGCGGCGGCGCGCACCAGCATCACCCGGCCGCGCTCGTCCACGCGCACGCCCCCGGGCTGGCCTGCGGATTCGAATATGCGGCCGCACAGCCGCTCCGGGCTCAGCACCTGCAGCCGGAAGGAGCCGTTCAGCGCCAGTGCGTCCAGCAGCGTGCGCTCGGTTTGCAGGGTCAGCTGCTTGGGCACCACGACGATCATGTCCCCGTCGCCGCCGGCCATGTCCCGGCGCAGGATGTCGATCATCGCGGCCTCCATCAGGTGGCTGCGGCCCGTGTAGATGCGCATGTGCATACCTCCCTCACTGTAAACCATTATAGCACGCCATGGTTTTGCCCCATCCGATAAATTGTAACAAAATTGTAACATTATTTGCACTCAAAATGTATTATAATGCTGGAAACAAATGCCATATTCGAAGCGTCTATTGCATATAAGGCATTTCGGATGCCTTGCCTTACGCCGGGTATGGCGCGCACAACAAAGAAGTGGAGGGACCTGACCTATGAAGAAACTGCTTTCCATCGTTCTGGCGCTGACGCTCATCATCGCCGTACTACCCGCGACCGCCTTTGCGGCCAGCAGCAAGACTGTCTATATCAGCCGCAACGGCGGCAAGATCTACCTGCACACCGGCCCCGGTTACGACTATGAGGTCGGCAGCACCGTCAAGCACAAGGCCAAGGTCACCGTGCAGGACAAGAGCGGCTCCTGGTCCAAGGTGAAGCTCAGCTCCAACGGCAAGACCGGCTGGATCCGCACCATGTACATCGACGGCACCACCAAGGAGCTGGCCAACGGCTACAAGGCCATCAAGGTCTCCTCCGGCAAGAGCGTGAGCGTGTATTCCGACTGGAAGGTGACCGCCTCCGTCCGCGCCACGCTGAAGAAGGGCGACACCGTGAAGGTCAACGGCACCGAGCATGATTTCGCCAAGGTCGTCGTGACCGGCTCCGGCGTCGTCGGCTGGGTACCGATCCGCTACATCGGCAGCACCGTGACGCTGGACGCCGAGAAGCCCTCCACCAGCGGCAATGTGTACCACACCACCGCCTCCGTGCTGAACCTGCGCAAGGGCGCGGGCACCAAGTACGCCGTGATCGCCAAGCTGCCCTACGGCACCGGCTGCACCGTGCTCAAGTCCTCCGGCAACTGGCGCAAGGTCAAGACCTTCACCGGCCTGACCGGCTGGGTGTCCAAGAACTACCTGAGCAAGCAGACCACCGCCCGCGTGGCCACCCACGGCAGCAACCTGAACATCCGCAAAAAGCCCGGCATGGACACCGTGGTGATCGGCAGCCTGAAGAACGGCACCAAGGTGACCGTGAAGTCCACCTCCGGCAACTGGGCCTATGTCAGCTACGGCAAGCTCACCGGCTGGATGTCCCTGACCTGGCTGAAGTTCTGATAAAAAATCGCCGCCGGGATCGACGGCAAGCGCAAAAAATCATCCGTAGGGGCGCCGTTGCGGCGTCCGCCCGGGAAGACACCAGGCGGGCGGCGAAACGCCGCCCCTGCGGCATTTCAGACTGTCATCCTACGATCATCCCGCGGGGAGGGGACGCATGCGCAATTTCATACTCAGGGGCGATTCCACCGACCCCTGGCACAACCTGGCGGTGGAGGAGCTGCTGTTCGAAGCGCTGGAGCAGGACGCGCGGGTGTTCTACCTGTGGCAGAACCGCAACACGGTGGTCATCGGGCGGCACCAGAACGCCTGGAAGGAGTGCCGGGTGAAGCTGCTGGAGGACGAGGGCGGACGCCTGGCCCGGCGCAGCAGCGGCGGCGGCGCGGTGTACCACGACCTGGGCAACCTGAATTTCAGCTTCCTGACGCCCCGGGGACAGTACGACGTGCGCCGCCAGCTGGGCGTGATCCGGCGGGCGGTGGCGGAATTCGGCATCGAAGCCGAGTTCACCGGCCGCAACGACCTGGTGATCTCCGGCAGCGGCGCGAAGTTCTCTGGCAACGCCTTCCGCTTTTCGAGGGACGTGGGGCTGCACCACGGCACGATCATGGTGGACGTGGCGCTGGACAGGCTGGGCCGCTACCTGGCCCCGGACGAGGGCAAGCTGCGGGCCAAGGGCATCGACAGCGTGCGCGCCCGGGTGTGCAACCTGGCGGCGCTGAGCCCGGAGATCTCCATTCCGGCGCTGTCGGCGGCGCTGGAGCGGGCCTTCGTCGCGGAGTACGGCCCCGCCGAGGCGCTGGATATGGACGGCCTGGACCGGGAGCGGCTGGCGGCGCTGGAGCGCAAATACGCCTCCTGGGAATTCCGGCTGGGCAAGGCGCTGCCCTTCGACGCCACGCTGGCGCACCGCTTCGACTGGGGCGGCGTGACGCTGGAGCTGAGCCTGAAGGACGGCGCGGTGGCCGGGGCGACGGCCTGGTCCGACGCCATGGACGAGGCCATGATCGCCCGGATCGCCCCGGCGCTGCTGGGCGCGCGCTACGAGAACAAAGCCCTGGCGGAGGCGGTCCGTGGGCTGGACCACCCCCAGGCGAATGAACTGGCCGACTGGCTGCAAACGACGGATTTGGGAGGACATGAAGCATGAAAGCACTGTTTATCGGCGGAACCGGAACCATCAGCGCGGCCATCGTGCGGCGGCTGGTGAACGAACTGAACTGGGAGGTCTGGCTGCTGAACCGCGGAAACCGGCCCGAGGCCGTGCCCGAGGGGGCCAGGAGCATCGTCGCGGACATCAACGACGAGGCGGACGTGCTGGCGAAGCTGGGGGACGCGACCTTTGACTGCGTGTGCGAGTTCATCGGCTTTACCCCCGACCAGGTGGAGCGGGACTACCGGCTGTTCAAGGGCCGCACCCGCCAGTACATCTACACCAGCTCGGCCTCGGCCTACCACAAGCCGGCGGCCAGCTACGTCATCACCGAGGGCACGACCCTGGCCAATCCCTACTGGCAGTATTCCCGCGACAAGATCGCCTGCGAGGAATTCCTGATGAAGAAGTACCGGGAGGAGGGCTTCCCGGTGACCATCGTGCGGCCCAGCCACACCTATGACGAGCGCAGCGTGCCCCTGGGCGTGCACGGCAAGAAGGGCAGCTGGCAGGTGGTCAAGCGCATGCTGGAGGGCAAGCCCGTGATCATACAGGGCGACGGCACCTCGCTGTGGACCATGACCTTCAACACCGACTTCGCCGTGGGCTACACCGGGCTGATGGGCAACCGCCACGCCATCGGCGAGGCCTTCCAGATCACCGGCGACGAGACGCTGACCTGGAACCAGATCTACGCCACCATCGCCGACGCCCTGGGCGTGGAGCTGAAGGCCTGCCACGTGTCCAGCGAGTTCCTGGCCGCGGTGGGGGACAAGCGGGGCTACGATTACACCGGCAGCCTGATCGGCGACAAGGCCGTGTCCGTGGTGTTCGACAACAGCAAGCTCAAGCGGGCCGTGCCGGACATGCGCACCGCCGTGCGCTTCGACCAGGGCGTGCGCATCGCGGTGGACTACGTGCTGTCCCACCCCGAGTGCCAGGTCCCCGACCCCGAGTTCGACGAGTGGTGCGACAGGGTGATCGAGGCGCTGGAGAGGGCGAAATTCTGATTTGCGAAGCAAATCAGAATTTCAGGCCGCAAAGCGAGACGTAAAAGGAAGCATCATGCTCGAAACGATTCTGATGAGCCGCGCCGCGGCGATGGGCATCCCCATGACCGCGGCGCAGGCGGCGCAATTCGCGCGCTACCACGCGCTGTTGACCGAGGCCAACGCCCGGATGAACCTGACCCGGGTGCCGGACGATCCCGCCGAGGCGGCGGACCGGAACTACCTGGACTGCGTGGCGGTGCTGGCGGGGGAGTTCCCCGGGGTGTCAACCGCCGTGGACGTGGGCTCCGGGGCGGGCTTTCCCGGCATACCGCTGTCCATCATGCTGCCGGAGGTGCGCTTCACGCTGATCGACGCGCTGGGCAAGCGAGTGGAGTTCCTGCGGGGCGTGATCGACGCGCTGGGGCTGAACGCCGAGGCGCTGCACCTGCGGGCGGAGGACGCCGCGCGGCGGCCCGAGCTGCGGGAGCACTTCGACCTGGCCGTGGCCCGGGCGGTCGCGCCGATGAACGTGCTGTGCGAGTTCCTGCTGCCCCTGACCCGGGTGGGCGGGCACATGCTGGCGCTGAAGGGCCCCGGGCTGGACGAGGAGCTGGCCGGGGCGGAAGGCGCGCTGGCGGCGCTGGGCGGCAGGCTGGAGCGCACCCGGCCGCTGGCCATCCCCGGCAGGGACTGGGACCATCGCGCCGCGTGGATCGGGAAGATCGCCCCCACGCCGGAGCGCTATCCCCGCCGCGCGGGCGTCGTGGAGAAGCGGCCGCTGTGAGCTGTAAAGGGATGCGGGCTGAAAGGCCTGCATCCCTTTATGCATGGCGTGAATCCTGCAATTCAGATTTGTTCACGAATTGTTCACCTGCAAATTAGCACTCGCCTATTGACAGTGCTAACAAAATGAGTATAATTATAGTCGAACAGAGGGACAGGGGGTCCGAAGGAAGCGGGCCGGGTCCCGATGCTCAGGTGGCAACATAGTGGACCGGATGTCCCGCATAGCGCCCCGGGAAACGGGGAATAACGGGAGTGAGGGTCAAAGGAGGTATGAGTTATGTTGATGCCGAGTATTTTTGCTGAGAATTTGTTCGATGATTTTTTCGATGATTTCCCGATGCCCCGGGAGTTCCGGAACATGGATCGCAGGCTGTACGGCAAGAACGCCGCCCGCGAGATGAAGACGGACGTTCGCGAGCACGAGAGAACGGTTATCTGACCGTGGGTGCGGCCAAGGGCGTGAACAAGGACGAGACCGACAAGAAGGGCAAGGTCATTCGCCAGGAGCGCTACGCCGGCTCGTTGCAGCGCAGCTTCTACGTGGGCGACAACCTGACGGAGCAGGACATCACCGCCCGGTTTGAAAACGGCGTGCTGAGCCTGAGCGTGCCCAAGGCGGAGGCCAAGAAGGTCCCCGAAAAGAAGGTCATCATGATCGAAGGCTAAATAGGAAAAATCATCGCCGCCGCGGCCATCCGCGGCGGCGATGATTTTTTTCTGGCCCTTCCGGGACAATCATGGTATAATGATTAGGAAAACGGAACGTTTTCCGGATCGGCGGGCCCCGGAGGGCAGCACGCCGACAATCATGGTATAATGATTAGGAAAACGGAACGTTTTCCGGGTCGGCGGGCTCCGGAGGGCAGCACGCCGACAATCACGGTATAATACCTGTATAACAGCATATGCAAGGAGGCCGATTCCATGCCCAACTTTGGCAAGATGTCCCTTTCACAGCATATGCAAGGAGGCCGATTCCATGCCCAACTTTGGCAAGATGTCCCTTTCCGAACTGGTGCGGCCCGAGGGCCACGCCTGCTCCTGCGGCAAGACGCACGTGTGCGCGCTGAAATACCTGAACATCGGGCGCGGCATCGTGGAGGAAGTCCCGAAGATGATCGCGGCGATGGGGAAGAAAAAGCCCTTCGTGGTCTGCGACGGCAACACCTGGGCCGTGGCGGGCCAGCGGGTGGACGAGATCCTGACCCGCGCCGGCATCGACCACGTGGTCTACGTGGTGCCCCTGGAGCGCCCGGACAGCGTGCGCGTGGCCCCGGCGGAGTGGGAGACCGGCGGCATCATCATGAACTTCGATCCCAGCTGCGACATGTTCCTGGCCGTGGGCAGCGGCGTCATCAACGACCTGTGCAAGGTGGCCGCCCACGCCACGGGCCGCCCCACCGCCGTGGTGGGCACCGCGCCGTCCATGGACGGCTACGCCTCCAATTCCAGCTCCATGGAGCTGAACCACGTGAAGGTCTCGCTGTACAACCACGGCCCCGAGGGCATACTGCTGGATTCCGAGATCCTGGCGCAGGCCCCCATGCGCATGCTGTGGGCGGGCCTGGGCGACATGGTGGCCAAGTACATCGCCATCTGCGAATGGCGCATATCCCATCTGGTGACCGGCGAATACTACTGCGAGGACATCGCCGAGCTGATGCGCTCCGCGCTGCGCAAGCTGATGGCCGCCGCCGACCGCATCACCAGCCGCGATCCCGATGCCATTGCCTCCATGGCATCGGCATGGCCTACGCGGAGATCTCCCGCCCGGCCTCCGGCCTGGAGCACTATTTCAGCCACATGTGGGAGATGATGGCCCTGGAGCGCGGCCTGCCCTACGACCTGCACGGCATACAGGTGGGCGTGGGCACGATACTGGCCATGAAGATCTACAGGAAGCTGCTGGCGGACGGCACCACGCCGGACCGCGCCCTGGCCGAGGCTCACATGCGCGCCTTCGACCGGCAGGACTGGGAGGCGCAGGTGCGTCGCATATTCGGCAAGACCGCCGACCAGATCATCGCCATCGAGGACAAGACCCACAAGAACGATCCCGTCCGGCACGCCAGGCGGCTGGACAACATCATCGCCCACTGGGACGAGATCCTGGAGATCATCCACCAGGAGCTGCCGGATTACGATTACCTGTACAATACCATGGCCGCCACCGGCATGCCCATGACCCCCGCGGACATTGACGTGCCCGTGGAGGACGTGGTGAACGCCTTCGTCGGCGCGCGGGACATCCGGGACAAGTACCTGTCCTGCTCGCTGCTGTGGGACATGGGCCTGACCGACGAATACGCCGCCTATCTGCGGCAGCTGTGCGAGGCCTGATATGAACGGAAAGCGCATAGCCGCGCTGCTGTTCGTCATCGTGAGCGGCGCGGCGGCGATCCTGGCGGCGGTGAAGACCGATACCGTGATCGTCAGCCACTCCGCCACGGGCGCTGAGATCAAGCAGGTGGAGACCGCGGACCCGGGCTGCATGAAGGCCCAGGTGTTCAAGAATCCCCATCACTACGGCAAGCAGGAGTACGCCGCGATTGTATTTATATAGTATTTATATTTATTCCAGCCCCGCCAGCGTCCGCACCACGACGCCCGCGATCACCAGGCCCATGGCGGAGGGCACGAAGGCGGTGCTGCCGGGGACGGCGCGCCGGGGATGGGCCCCGGGCTCCCCGTCGGGCAGGGCCCTGGGGACGAGGGGCGGCTCCGGGGACCAGGCCACCTTCAGCCGCGGCACGCCCCGCTTGCGCAGCTCCCGGCGCATCACCCGGGCCAGCGGGCAGCCGGAGGTCTCGTAGATGTCGCCCACGGTGATCTGTGTGGGGTCCAGCTTGTTGCCCGCGCCCATGGCGCTGATGATGGGCACGCCCAGCGCCGTGGCCCGCACGGCCAGCTCCAGCTTGGCCGCCACGGTGTCCACCGCGTCCACGATGTAATCGAATTCGGACAGGTCCACCGCGTCGGCGTTCTCGGGCATGTAGAACATCCGCCGGGGCGTGATCCGCGCCTCGGGCACGATGCGCCTGAGGCGTTCGGCCATGGCGTCCACCTTGCTCTGGCCCAGCGTGTCGTGGGTGGCGATGATCTGCCGGTTCATGTTGGTCAGCGCGATGTCGTCGTCGTCGAACAGGTCCAGCGCGCCGACGCCGCTGCGGGCGATGGCCTCTGCCGCGAAGCCGCCCACGCCGCCCACGCCGAACACGGCCACCCGGGCGGCGGCCAGGCGGGCCATGGCCTCCGGGCCGAACAGCATCTCCGTGCGCGCGAACTGGTTCATGCGACCTTCCTTCCCCGCGCCAGCAGCGGCTCGGAAATCGTTCGCCGGAAGAAGGTGATCAGCGGGCCCATGAACAGCGCCGTGATCACGGTGCCCACGCCCACCGGCGCGCCCAGAGCCACGCCGATGCCGGTGCAGATCAGATCGGAGATGATGCGCACCGCCCGGAAGGGCAGCACCCGGCCCAGCAGCTTCGGCTTGCGGTCCGCGATGTGCAGCGGTATGGCGTCGTAGGTGGAAACGCCCAGGTCCGCGGTGTAGTACAGCGCCGCGGCGATGCAGGTCACCACCACGCCGATGGCCAGGAACGCCAGCCGCAGGGCCAGCGAGGGCTCGCCGAACCACTTCAGCAGCGCCGCCTCGGAAAATTCCGCCATGTAGCCCAGCAGGAACAGGTTTATGAAGGTGGATATGCCGATGTAATGCCGGTCCAGGAAGAACACCACCGCCAGCTGCACGGCGTTGATGAGCATGTACAGCGTGCCGAAGCGGATCGGGATCACGTTGGCCAGGCCGTTGGCGAAGCACTGGTAGGGGTCCACGCCGAACAGCGCCCGCTTGAAAAAGCCCAGGCTGACGCCCGCCAGCGCCATGCCCGCCAGCGCCAGGGCGATGCGCCGGGGCAGAAGGGGATCGCGGGATTTCATGGAAGGCCCTCCTTTTGGAAATCGGGAATTGCGCCGGGGCGGCGCGCCAGGCTGCCGGTATTATAACAGCGCTGTATTAAATCCGGTCGATGGTTGATCGGGGATAAAAAATCTTGCATTTCGGTGGGAAAAAGGCTATAATATGAAAGGAAAAAAGCGCGAAACGCGCCGGAAAGGGGAAAATATCATGGATATCCAGAAGATCATATCTGACGTCGTGGCGAAGCTGACGGGCAATCCGGAGCTGATCAAGAGCTTCCTGGGCAACCCCGTGGAGCTGCTGGAAAAGACCTTTGGCATCGATCTGCCGGACGACCAGATCAACCAGGTCATCGAGGGCGTGAAGGGCAAGCTGGACCTGAGCAACATCGATCTGAAGGAGGCCACGGGCCTGCTGGGCAAGCTGAAGGGCCTGTTCGGAAAATAATACATGCTGCAAAAAAAGGGCTTCGGCCCTTTTTTTGTGCGCTTTTTCCATACCCGCTTAACACAAACGGACCGCAAAACACGCGGCAACGCGCTTGAAGCCGGGGCGGGGCGGGCGTATCATAAGCGGTTGGAACTGAGAAGAAATAGCAATGAAAGGCACTGAGACCGTATGACATCCCTGCTACCGACCGCGTTTGCGCTGTTCGCGGGCCTGATCATGACCCGTATTTTCAAGAAGATGAACCTGAAGCTGCCGGACGTGACGGCGTTCTTGATCGCCGGCGTGCTGGTGGGGCCCTATGTGCTGGGCGCGCTGGGCGTGCCCGGGCTGGGCTTTGACTCCATGGAGGCGCTGGACCGGGTGAGCGCGCTGTCCACGGTGGCCCTGGGCTTCATCGCCTTCGATATCGGCAATGAATTCCGGCTGGCCCAGCTGAAGAAGACCGGCAAGACCGCCACGGTGATCGGCATCGTGCAGGCGGTCACCGCCACGCTTCTGGTGGACCTGGCCCTGGTGGGCCTGCACTTCGTGCTGGGGCCGGAGGTGCTGCCCCTGCCGGTGGCCATCACGCTGGGCGCCATCGCCGCCGCCACCGCCCCTGCCGCCACGCTGATGGTCGTGCGCCAGTACAAGGCCAAGGGCCCGCTGACCGACCTGCTGCTGCCCATCGTCGCCCTGGACGACGCGGTGGGCCTGGTGGTGTTCGCAGTGTCCTTCGGCATCGCCCAGGCCATGGACGGCGGCGCGCTGAACGTCGTGTCCGTCATCGTCAACCCGCTGCTGGAGATCGTGTGCTCGCTGGCGCTGGGCGCGGCCATGGGCGCGCTCTTGACGCTGCTGGAGAAGCTGTTCTTCTCCAACAAGAACCGCCTGTCGCTGACCATTGCCTTCGTGATCATGACCATCGCGCTGTCCTCGCTGGAATTCCCGCTGGGCGGCGGCGCGAAGATCACCTTCTCCTCGCTGCTGGTGTGCATGATGCTGGGCACCATGTTCTGCAACCTCAGCGAATACTCCGTGGACATCATGAACCGCTCCGAGCAGTGGACCGCCCCGCTGTACGCGGTGTTCTTCGTGCTCTCCGGCGCGGAGCTGGACCTGGGCGTGTTCCGCTATCCCTCGATACTGCTGATCGGCATGGTGTACATACTGGTGCGCTGCGTGGGCAAGTACGTCGGCGCGTGGGGCAGCGCCACCGTGATGGGCTGTGAGGAGAAGGTGAAGAAGCACTTGGGCATCACGCTGTTTCCCCAGGCCGGCGTGGCGCTGGGCATGGTGGTCACTGCCCAGGCCCTCGGCCCGGAGATGGGTTCGATGATCCGCAACATCGTACTGTTCAGCGTGCTGGTGTACGAGCTGGTCGGCCCGCTGCTGACCAAGCAGTCCCTGATCGCTGCCGGCGAGGTGGAGACGAAGCACTCCGAGGCGCAGTACAGGGCCAGGTTTGAAAGGAAGCCCGCGAAGGGATGAGACGGAGGGGATGCTTTTCACACGGGAATGCCGTGTGAAAAGCATCCTTTTTTGTGTGCGTGGGACGGGCTTGGCGGTTTGCCCTGCAAACCAGAACTGCAGCGTGGGACGGGCTTGGCGGTCTGCCTTGCAAACCAGAACTGTGGCGCGCGCCCACGTCGCGGTCGCGCTGCCTTGTCCAAATGGTTTGCGCCGGCAAACCGCCAAGCCGAGGGGCGCCCCACCGGCCCTTCGGGCCACCTCCCCACTGCGGTGGGGAGGCTTTTGGAACGGCGAGGAATGCAGTACAGATTCAACCTCATCCGACCCGCCGCTTTGCGGCGGCTCACCTGACGCTCGTATAACTCGCTAGGCCTTCGGCCCCCAAAGGGGAAGGCTTGATTTCAATTGCCCGTCGTTCCCCTTCTGCCTTCCCCTCTGGGGGTCCGAACGCCCGGAAAAATGTCCAGTGGACATTTTCCAGTGAGGACGGGCCGGTTAGGCCCATGGGAGGTGCCCCCCGCAGGGGGCGGAAGAGGTCCCCGGTCGTTCCCCTTGCTTCCCCACCGCAGAAGTACCCGCGAAGCGGGGGATAGGGCACCCCTCTCATACGGCGGCTTGCCGGCATGAACCATTGAACGAGCCAGGCTGACCGCGATGTGGGCAGCCGGCGAAGTTCCTGGTTCTGTAGGCAAGCCGCCAAAAAACCGCGTCCCCCGTTCCCCATGACAGGTGGATGCTATACGAAAGATATCGTCATAACAGAAACGTAAACGCACGCCGCCCGCGACGATCGTCGCGGGCGGCATCTCTCAAATAAGCCCCTGTCAAAACTACCTACACGCTTCCTTCAGCGCCGCCACGGCCTGCTCCAGCAGCTCCATGGGGATGTTGAGGGCAGGGAGGAGGCGGACGCGGTCCTTGGCGGTGAGGCACAGCACGCCCTTTTCGATGCAGGCGTTGACGACCTCGCGGGCGGGCTTTTTCGTCTTGATGCCGATCATCAGGCCCAGCCCGGTGACGGCCTCGACGCCCTCCGCGCCGGTGAGCTGATCGAATATGTACTGGCTGCGCTGGCGCACGCCCTCCAGCAGCGCGTCGTCGATGCGGCTGAGTATGCTCAGCGCCCCGGCGCACACGGCGGGATTGCCGCCGAAGGTGGAGCCGTGGTCGCCCGGGGCGAACACGTCCTGCACCTTCTCGCCCAGCAGGCACGCGCCGATGGGCAGGCCGCCGCCCAGGCCCTTGGCGGTGGACACGATGTCCGGATGGATGCCGAAGGTCATGTAGGCGTACAGCGCGCCGCTGCGGCCGTTGCCGGTCTGCACCTCGTCCACCATCAGCGGGATGTCGTGGGCCGCGGCGTAGTCGGAGAGCGCCTGCACGAAGCCTGCCTCCAGCGGCACCACGCCGCCCTCGCCCTGCACGCACTCGATCAGTATGCCCGCGACGGGGGTCTTCGCGTCGATGGCGGCCAGCGCGTCCATGTCGCCGGGGGCGATGTGCGCAAAGCCCGGCACCAGCGGCTGGTACAGCTCGTGATAGTGGTCCTGGCCCGTGGCGGACAGCGTGGCCAGCGTGCGGCCGTGGAAGCTGTTTTGCAGCGTCACGATGGTGAAGCAGTCCGGGCCCTTCTTCTGGGCGGAATACTTGCGGGCCGCCTTGATGGCGCACTCGTTGGCCTCCGCGCCGGAATTGCCGAAGAACACCTTCTTCATGCCCGTGCGCTCGCACAGCAGCTGGGCCAGCTTCGCGCCCGGCTCGGTGTAATAGAGGTTCGAGGTGTGGGGGATCCTGCCCAGCTGGGCCGTGACGGCCTCGATCCACTGATCGTCCCCCGCGCCGAAGCCGTTCACCGCGATGCCCGAGCCCATGTCGATGTACTGCCTGCCGTTCACGTCCGTCAGCAGCGAGCCCTTGCCCGCCACCAGCTCCACCGGGAAGCGGGCGTAGGTGCCCGCGATGTATTGCCTGTCGAGAGCCATGATGTCCGTCATGCGATTACCTCCTGATACGGTTCCCTGTCATTTCCCCTTGATCATCGTGCCCGCGCCTTCGTCGGTCAGTATCTCCATCAGAATGGAGTGGGGCACGCGGCCGTCCATGATGATGACGTTCTTCACGCCCTGGCGGATGGCGTCCACGCAGCACTCCACCTTGGGGATCATGCCGCCGGAGATCACGCCCTCCTGCCGCAGCGCGTTCGCCTCGGCGATGCTCAGCGCCGGGATCAGCGTGGCGGGATCGTCCTTGTCCCGCAGCAGCCCGGGGATGTCGGACAGCAGGATCAGGCGCTCCGCCTCCAGCGCCCCGGCCACCCGGGCCGCGGCGGTGTCGCCGTTGATGTTGTAGGCGTTGCCCTGCCGGTCGCAGCCCAGCGTGGAGATCACCGGGATGTAGCCCTTCTCCAGCAGGTCGGTCACCGGCTGTATGTTCACGTGGGTGATCTCGCCCACGAAGCCCAGCCGCTCGTCCTTGATGCGGGCCTCGATCAGCCGCCCGTCCATGCCGGATATGCCCATGGCCTGGCCGCCGTGCATCTCCAGCAGATTCACCAGCGTCTTGTTGATCTTGCCCGCCAGCACCATCTGCACGATGTCCACCGTCTCCCGGTCCGTCACCCGCAGGCCGTCCACGAAGGCGGGCTTCTTGCCCAGCCGGCCCATGGTTTCGCTGATCTCCGGGCCGCCGCCGTGCACCAGCACCACCTTCACGCCGATCAGCCACAGCAGCACGATGTCCTCCATGACCTGCTGCTTCAGCTGCTCGTTCACCATGGCGTTGCCGCCGTACTTGATCACCACGATCTTGCCGTTGTACTGCCGGATGTAGGGCAGGGCCTGGGTCAGCACCTCCGCCCGCTCGGCGTTGGAGAAATACTTTTCCATATTATACACCCTTCGCGCCTCAGGTTCTATAGTCCCCGTTGATCTTAACATAGTCGTAGGTCAGATCGCAGCCCCAGGCCGTGGCCTCCTCGCCGCCCATGTGCATGTCGCAGCAGAAGCGGATCTGCTTTTCGGAGAGTATCGCCAGCGCCAGGTCCTCGTCGAAGGTCTGCACGCAGCCGTCCTTGTAGAAGCAGAGGTCCTCCCGCTCGCCCAGCAGCCAGAGCTCCACCGCGGCGGGGTCGAATTCCACCCCGGCGTAGCCCAGCGCGCACAGTACCCGGCCACAGTTGGCGTCCTTGCCGAAGATCATGGCCTTCACCAGGCTGGAGGACACCACCGAGCGCGCCAGCCTGCGGGCGTTCTCCCTGGTGTCCGCGCCGGTCACCCGCATCTCCACCAGGCGGGTCGCGCCTTCGCCGTCGCCGGCCATCTTGATGGCCAGGTCCCGGCAGACGGTGAACAGCGCCTCGCGCAGCAGCGCGTAGCCCTCGCTTCCGGCGGCGACGGGGGCGTTGCCCGCCAGCCCGTTGGCCAGCACCAGCAGCGTGTCGTTGGTGCTGGTGTCGCCGTCCACGGAGATCATGTTGAAGGTATCCGGCACCACCTCGCCCAGGGCCTGCTGCAGCACGTCCGGGTCGACGGCGCAGTCTGTGGTGACGTAGCCAAGCATGGTGCACATGTTGGGGTGGATCATGCCCGAGCCCTTGCTCATGCCGCCCAGGGTGACCTTCACGGTACCCGCGCCGTCGGCGGCGGGCAGCTCGAAGCACACGGCGCACTCCTTGTTGACGGTGTCGGTGGTCATGATGGCGCGGCTGGCCGCCGTGCCCGCCTCCGGGGTGTCCGACAGCGTGCCGGCCATGGCGGCCACGCCCGCGGTGATCCTGTCGATGGGCAGGTTGGGCCCGATCACGCCGGTGGAGCCCAGCAGCACGTAGTCCGCGGGGATGCCCAGGGCCTTCCCGGCGAAATCCGCCGTTTTGGCGCACATCTCCATGCCCGTCTGTCCCGTGGCCGCGTTGGCGATGCCCGCGTTGACCACCACCGCCTGGGCGGCCTTGACCTCCTTCACGATCCTGCGGTCCCACAGCACCGGTGCGGCCTTGACCACGTTGGTGGTGAAGGTGCCCGCCACGGCGCAGGGCCTTTCGCTGAGCAGCATGGCCATGTCGGTGCGGTCCTTGTACTTGATGCCCGCCGCGCAGCAGGCAGCCTTGAAGCCCTTCGCGGCGGTGACGCCGCCCGGAATCAAATCAATCTTCATTGTCTTCTCCTATAAACCGCGTGATGTTCTCCGCGTTCAGTACGAATTCATAGTAATTCACGTCGCAGGGCTTCCAGCCGATCTGCCGCCAGAAGGCGTTCCCGGCGTCGTTGTTGGCGAAGGCGATCAGGGCGACCTTGTTGATGCCCATCTCCCGCAGGCGCTCCATGCAGTAGCCCACCATGCGGGTGCCGATGCCCCGCCGCCGGTAGGCCCGGGCCACGCACACGTGGTACAGCGCACCCTGCCTGCCGTCCGAGCCGCACAGTATCGAGCCCACGATCCGCCCGTCCGCCCGGGCCACCACGCTGGTGGTGGGGTTGCGGCGGATGAAGCGGGCCACGTCCTCCCGGGAATCGTCCAGCGCCCGTATGCCGAAGCCGCGGATGGTCATCCACAGCGCCCGGACGTCGTCGTAGTCCTCCTCGCGCATCGGCGCGATCTGAACGTCATTCATCGGAGCCAATTGCCAATCCCTCCGTCTCGTCCATGCCCAGGAGGATGTTCATGTTCTGTATGGCCGCGCCGGAAGCGCCTTTGCCCAGGTTGTCGAAGCGGGCGGTGAGCAGCAGCCGCTCCGGGTTGCCGGAGACGCTGATCTGCATGTCGTCCCGCCCGGACAGCGCCCCGGCGGACAGGAAGCCGTTCTCGTCGGCGGCCGCGTCGTAGTGCACCACCGGTCCGGGATAGGCCGCGGCGTAGGCGGCGCGCACGTCGTCGATGCTCCCCGCCAGCTGCGCGCCGAACAGGGGCACCGTCACCTCCATGCCGCTGTAGAAGTCCCCCACGATGGGGCAGAACACCGGCGGATGCTCCAGCCCGCACAGCGCCGCCATCTCCGGCAGGTGCTTGTGGGACTGGCCCAGGCCGTACTGGCGCGGCGCGTCCAGCAGCGGGCTGCGGGCGTCGGACTCATAGTCCGCGATCATGCCCTTGCCGCCGCCGGAGTAGCCCGTCAGCGAAAAGCAGCTCAGCCGCGCGTCCGGCCCCAGCAGCCCGGCGCGCACCAGCGGCGCGACGAGGGCGATGAAGCCGCTGGCGTGGCAGCCGGGGTTGGCGATGCGCTTCGAATGGGCGATGCGCTCCCGCTGGCCCGGCAGCTCCGCGAAGCCATAGACCCAGCCCGCCGCCGTGCGGTGGGCGGTGGAGGTGTCGATCACGGCGGTGTCCGGGTTGTCCACCAGCCCCACCGCCTCGATGGCCGCGGCGTCCGGCAGGCACAAAAAGGCGATGTCCGCGCCGTTCAGCGCGTCCCGCCGCGCCGCCGTATCCTTGCGCAGCGCCTCGGGCAGCACGGTCAATTCGATGTCCCGCCGCCCGGCTAGCCGCTGGCGAATGCGCAGGCCCGTGGTGCCCGCGCTGCCGTCGATGAATACGCGCTTCATGGTATCCTCCATTGGATTTATAAATATACATTGATTATACGCCACGGGCCGCTTATATGCAAGTTAAATGTGCATTATTATTCGGATTATTTGCATATTGATGCGCGAGCGGGGCATTTTGGATATTTTACCGAATTTTCGAAGTCATGAGATGTTTGCTTGACTTTGTACCCTCAAGTCCGTATAATAATATTGATGGTTTATGCCTGTACTCAACAGAAATCTAAAAGGAGGTAATTCCGTTGAGCATCAAACTTACCGTTGACGGCAATACCGCCGTCAGCCATGTCGCATATGCGTTCAGCGACGTGGCCGCTATCTATCCGATCACTCCGTCTTCCCCCATGGCTGAGGTCGCCGACGAGTGGGCCGCCCATGGCCGTCTGAATCTGTACGGCCAGAAGGTCCGCGTGGCGGAGATGCAGTCCGAGGCGGGCGCGGCGGGCGCCGTGCACGGCTCCCTGGCCGCTGGCGCGATGACCACCACGTTCACCGCTTCCCAGGGCCTGCTGCTGATGATCCCCAACATGTACAAGATCTCCGGCGAGCTGATGCCGGGCGTGTTCCACGTTTCCGCGCGCGCCCTGGCCTATCACGCGCTGAACATCTTCGGCGATCATTCCGACGTCATGGCCTGCCGCCAGACCGGCTTCGCCATGCTGGCGTCCAACTCCGTCCAGGAAGCCACCGACATGGCCCTGGTGGCCCATCTGGCCGCCATCGAGGCCTCCGTGCCCTTCCTGCACTTCTTCGACGGCTTCCGCACCAGCCATGAGATCCAGAAGATCGACGCCATCGATCCCGCCAACGGCTATGAGGAGATCAAGGGCCTGGTGAACTGGGACAAGGTGAAGGCCTTCCGCGAGGGCGGCCTGAACCCCGAGCATCCGCATCAGCGCGGCACCGCCCAGAACCCGGACATCTACTTCCAGGGCCGCGAGGCTGCCAACAAGTACTACGACGCCACCCCCGCCATCGTGGAGGAGGTCATGGAGAAGGTCGCCAAGCTGACCGGCCGCAAGTACAAGCTGTTTGATTACGTGGGCGCCGAGGACGCCGATCGCGTGATCATCTGCATGGGCTCCGGCTGCGACGCCATCGAGGAGACCGTGAACTACCTGAACAAGAAGGGCGAAAAGGTCGGCCTGGTCAAGGTGCACCTGTATCGTCCCTTCAGCATGAAGCACTTCCTGGCCGCCATCCCGAAGACCTGCAAGAAGATCGCCGTGATGGACCGCACCAAGGAATCCGGCTCCCTGGGCGAGCCCCTGTACCTGGATGTCTGTTCCGCGCTGCTCGAGGCGGGCTGCACCGGCATCAAGGTCGTGGGCGGCCGCTACGGCCTGGGCTCCAAGGAGTTCAACCCCACCATGGTCAAGGCCATCTTCGACAACCTGGCCAAGGACGAACCGAAGAACCACTTCACCGTCGGCATCAACGACGATGTGACCCACACCTCTCTGGAGCTGGGCGAGACCCTGGACGTGGCCCCCGCCGGCACCGTGAGCTGCATGTTCTACGGCCTTGGCTCTGACGGCACCGTCGGCGCCAACAAGAACAGCATCAAGATCATCGGCGACCACACCGACAAGTATGCGCAGGCCTACTTCGCCTACGACTCCAAGAAGTCCGGCGGCATCACCATCAGCCACCTGCGCTTCGGCGACAACCCGATCCAGAGCACCTATCTGATCGACAGCGCCGACTTCATCGCCTGCCACAACCCGGCCTATGTCACCAAGTATGACATGGTGTCCGCGCTGAAGGACGGCGGCACCTTCCTGCTCAACAGCCCCTGGACGGC
>ONHI01000035.1 GCA_900317565.1 uncultured Eubacteriales bacterium | reverse complement strand
GGGCTGCCACTACACCAGCTACGCCTTCATCCAGAAGTTGGAGGACGCTGCCTTCGTCCAGTCCATGTCCCGCCGCGGCAACTGCTGGGACAACGCCCCACAGGAGAGCTTCTTCGGCCACATGAAGGACGAGATCGCCGGTTTCATCGCCAAGTGCGAGACCTTCGAGGCTGTCCTCGCACGGGTCGATGACTGGATGGACTACTACAACAACGACCGCGGACAGTGGGATCTCTTGAAGCTGACCCCGAAGGAGTACTACCGGTATTCCTTCACCGGCGTCTATCCCCTGCCCGTCTACTCCAAGCCTTAAACCCGACCCCCGGGGGCTCTGCCCCCGGACCCCCGAGGTTTATCGCTTGCGCACGAAAAGAGCGACACTGCTGTGCCGCCCTCCCGTGACTCGGTTCGGCGCTCAGGTCGCTCCTCAGCGTTGCCCTATCCTCCGTCCGAGCAGGGAGAGTATATCACACTCTGTCTCCTGATTCCCCTTACTTAATCAAAATTGTCCTTGACATGGGGAGCACTTTAAACCGTGCCGGGAACCACGACGGGAATCGCTGTGTGCCCACGAGGATTCCAAAATTGGGAACCGGGTGGGGGATGGGGGTTGCAGGGGGAAGGGGGAGGGAAATGGAGGAGTATAGAGGGTGAAAAAAGGGACGTGAACCGGGACAAGCAGAGGATAGAGTATTTTGCCCCTTGGAGGACAAATGACTTTGCCCCATGACAGGAGTTGTCAAGGGGCAACTCCGTTTTCCCTATTTGGGGCATAATAGTTTTCCCTTTGCTCGTATGAAAACCGAACAGAAAACCAGCTCTGGAAACCGTGCTCAGGCACCGCTTCCGGAGCCTTTTTTATTCCCAAAAACAGAGCCCGGGAACCGTGTGGAAAGCATGCGGGAGCAATCTGGGAAACATCGCGGGAACCTTTTTAAATCCTCTGGTCGGGTTAGGTTATATTAAATCAATGGCAAAGCCTTGAAATGCAGGATGAAGTGCGCTATAATAGTAAGTGATAACTAATCGCCCATCATACAGCAAGGCCGGGGATGGACGGCTGTATGATGGGCGATATCATAAACTGAGATTAGATAAATTTAACTGGAGAGTTGGAATGTTCATCAATGAATTCGGCCGCAGGGATGATCCGACTGTTGTTCTCCTGGCTCCGATGATGGTTTCGGGAACGGATCTGTATAACTTGATGCAGCCGCATTTCAAGGGTGCGTACCACATCGTCGCGCCGGATCAGGGCGGACACGGCCAGGCGGGCGGATATCGCTCCGTGGATGAAGAATATCAAACGCTGCGGTCCTTTTTGCTTGAGATTGGCTGCACGGAGATCGCGCTGGTCTACGGCGCCTCCCTCGGCGTGGCGGTCGGTTATCGGCTGTTCTTCGATCCTGCGTTCCATGTTGAGCGCGCCTGGTTCGACGGCGTGGCGCTGGCCAGCAACGCGCGCTTTGCGGAGTGGTTCATGAAGCGGATGTTCCGAAGCCGGAAGAAAAAGCTGGCAAAGACGCATGCGGAAGCCTCGCCGTCCCTGGTGAAGATGTACGGATATGACTTTGCCAGGATGATGACGCGGAATTTTGAGCGGATCACGATAAGTGATATAGACGCCATCTGCCACGCCTGCTGCCATTATGATCTGCGCAGGCTGACGGATGAAGAACAGAAGAAGCTGCACCTGGACTTCGGCGAGAAGGACTTCGACTGGATGTATTCCAAGAAGACGATTCCCAAGTACATGCCGAACGCAGAGCTTGTGCTCCGACCGGGATACCAGCACTGTGGCTACATGGCGGCGGAACCAGAGGCCTGTGTGGCGCAGATCGAAGCGTTTATGGGGAGGATGTGAGGGGATGAAAAACATGACCTCGAGACAGAAGATACTGCTTGGCTGCTTCGCCATGGTACTGGCGATCATCGGCGACTTCCTGCTGGGCTACGGCACGTTCAGCATGACGAACGATCCGAGCGTTCCCATGGGGATCGCGGCCAGCGTCGTCCCGGATTGGCGCTATGCCGCCTCCTCCATCCTCGGCTTCCTCTCCGTGCCGTTCTTCGCCGTCGCCGTGCTGGAGCTGCTGAGGGTGATGGAGAAAAAGTACGGCCTGCGGGATCAGAAGCTGTATAAGCTGTTCAGAATCGCCAACTGGGGCGGAATACTCTACTTCGCGTTCATCCACATCGGCATCTGCATGCTGCCGGTGGTATACAACGCGGGGATGGCGGCGACGGGCGACGCGGCCGCCTCCGTCGGCATGATGCTGCGGGTATTGAAGAGCATCGCCGTCCCCTTGATCGCAGGCTTCATCGTCTGCGACGGCTTTGTGACGGTCGCCTGGATCGGCATGGTCGTCAAGGGCATGCTGCCGGTCAGGAAGATCGCGCTGATCTGCAATCCCTTAATCATCGCCCTGCTCGGGCAGCTGATGAACCTGATCGCGGAGGGCCTGGATTCCGGATTTGAGTCCTTCGGCTGGCTGCTGCTGTATTTGGTGTGCGCCATGAAGCTGGTCGGGAAAGAGGAACGTACAATACGATAAAACCACGAAGGTGAACGGTGAATGCACATGATAAAACTCATCGTGGAAGGCCTTGGTCTTGGCGCGTTACTGGTGCTCATCTGCGCCGCCGGTATCCGAAATGGCGCGGTCGGGATGGTGCATCTTTACGATAAAAAGGTTCAGGAGCGCGTCATACAGCTTGGCATGACGACCAGGGAAGCCATTCGGAAGCGGAGCGCGCGCTTCAGGAGCCTCTGCCTTCCGGCGTATATGGCCTATGTACTCGTTTGCGTCTACGCAATCAACGGCGCGCGGGGATTCCTGCCCGGCTTCCGGCAGGGGTTTGTGATACTGTTCATCTACGCACCGGCGCTGCTGCCCTCAGGGCAAGCGCCGGCAGCGCCGCGCTGGAATCCGTAGGATTCGCGCGGGCTGGTCGCGCCTGCCAAAGGCAGTGGCGCGACTGCTATAATGAATCTGATCGACCGACTTCTGATCGACGAATACTGGGTCGGGCATACCAACGCCTGGATCATCCCTGGCACCGAGGACCTGAGGCCGTACATCACCGCGAAGGATAAGCGTCAGAAATGGATCATGGGAACGGTCGGCATGGCGGTGCTTTCCGCGGCATTGGCAGGCATCATGGCGTTGATACTGTAAGCATGCATTGATTCCGCAGGAGGAGAAAACCATGAGCAGACAAAAAGCGGAGACATACCTGAAAATCGGCCTGTTCGGCGCGCTGCTGACGCTGATCGGCGACCTTCTGATCGGCGCTGCGAGGTTCCCGGACGGGGCGAACATGATCGACGGCTACTTCGCCATCGCGCTGGACATGCCGGCCTGGCGGCCGATCCTGGGCGGCCTGATCGGGTTTGTGGGGATATGCCTTGAATACTGCGGCCTCATGACGATCTGGCCCCTGATCCGGGAGAAGATGCCCCGGGGCGGCAGATTCTACAGGCTGTCGATGTACGTCTATCTCGCCGTCGCCGGCGGCGCGGTGCACCTGCCCTGCGGCGCGTTCATGTGGATCTACAAATCCGTGGCCGGGGCGGCGGGACAGGCCGTCGGCCATGACATTGCGCTTAAATACCTGCTGTACTTCCTGCTGCCGGCTGCGGCCGTCTTTGCGGTGTTCTTCATAGGCGCGAGTATCGTGCAGTTCGTCGCGTTCTTCAAGGGACGCACGCCATTTCCGAAATGGTACTGTGTGTTCAATCTACTGCTCGGAAAGGCCGTGTTCAACGGGGCGCGACGGCTTGGCAACACAGCGCTGATCAACGGGATCGGGACGTCGAATATGAGCCTTGGCGCCATCGTCATGTTTGCGTCGCTGCTGCTCGGCTGGAAGCGGTATGTGGGCGACAGGGAATACACCCTGTGAACCATTTGCACATTGATTGACGATCAGGGGAGGGAGACACCATGCTGTTAACGGTATTCCTGGCGATCGTATTCTGTGCGGCGATCACCATTCTGTTGATTTCGGCGGTGGCCTTTGTTCAGGACGAGCGATTTTTCTCGTCGGCGCCGAAAGATGCCCTGGCGCTGGTAAAGCCGAGAAATGAGGAACTGTTCCATGGCGCCAGGGCCGTGGGATGGGTGCTGATGGTCATTGGCGCATTGATGATCCTGGGCGTGGGCGTGGTTTCCATATGGGACGGCTTTCGGAGCGGCTATTCGTTCATGGGGTTCTTCCTGCGGTTCGTGTCGATCTTCACGATCTACAAGGCCTACGACATGATCTTCTTCGACTGGTTTCTCCTCTGCAAATTCCGCTTCTTCCAGCACTACTACCCTAAAACGGAGCCGGCGCTCAACGGCAGGAAGTACGGGTTCAACCTCAAGAGCCAGCTTCTGAAGCTGCTGCTCATATTCCCCGGGGCTTCCGCGCTGGCGGCATGGATCTGCACTCGGTTCTAGAGTGTGTTTCTAAAATGTCTGAAGCGCATTTTCGGCATTTAGAAACACACTCTATTGCGAAGCTCCCAAACCGGCGATTCGGAGGAAAACAGGTACATCGAGAATCGTGATTTGAAGAAGAGCTATGGTGAAAGCGCGGTGGACGGGCATGCTCAGGCGGGAGAAAAGCGGTGATTGTGAGGCGAGTATATGAAGACGAAAAGGATGAGAATTGCGCTGATTTGCGGCATGCTGGGGTGCCTGTGCTATGGCGGCGGAGACTGGCTGATGATGTACGGCAACCCCACATATCATGGAACGCTGTCGTGGCTGACAGAGGGCGTCGCCGCGATGCCGCAGTGGCGCTTCAATCTGGCGATGGCGCTGGCATTTCCGGGGATCCTGCTCTACGGGATCGCGCTGTTCGCCGTGCAGGGATTCATTACCGGTGAAAGGCAGCGAAAGGTCTATCATTACCTGAATGCTTTTGGTCTTACCCCCTGGATCGCGCTGCATTTGTTCTACATCATGATCCTGACGCTGTTTGCCTGGTTGAATCGCAACGACTTTGCCGGAGACGCGACAGCCATCTGCGAGGGACTGTACGCGCCCCTTGCATGGCTGGTGCCCGTCAGCGAGGCGTTCATGCTACCGGTGTTCGTTTACTGGTTCTGGCTGCAAATCAGCGGCAATACGGTTTTCCCGAGGTGGATGGCCTTAACGAATGTGCTGATCCTCTACGGCGTGTTGAAGGGCATTTCCCTGCTGGCGCCGGTAAGCGCGTTCCGGCTGGGATTCACCAACGGCCTGATGAGCGAGAGCATGATCGTGTGGTTTGCCGTCATGTTGATCCGGACGCGGAAAGCGATTGAAGGAGAAATGTGAAATGAAGGCCCTGTTTCTGGTCGCCATCGTCGGGCACCTGCTGTGCGGCGTCTGCGACTGCCTGCTGATCTACCTGCCCAGTGGGCGCTTCCGCTTCGAGGACATGGGGGACAACCACAAGCTGTCCGCCGCCTTCAAGGGGCTTCCGCTGAGGAACCCGCTGCTGTCCATGCTGCTGGGCTGCCTGGCCATGTGCCTTTTTACCTTCGGTTACCTGGCCCTGTGCGACTGGATGAGCGCCTACTCGGCAACCTGCGCTGCGCTGATGCGGGTGAGCTGTGTGGTGGTCGCCACCTTTGGCATGGCCCACCACGTGTTCTGCGGCGTGCCGGAGTGGCTGTACGTGCGCCTGGGCCGCACCCAGGAGGCGCTGGACATCATCAACGAGTTCTTCAAAAAGACGTCGATCACGATGGTCGTCTGCTACCTGGGCTTTCTGGTCTTCGGCGTGACATTGTTTGTCGCGGTGGTCACCGGCCTGACGCCGCTGCCTCGTTGGGCCTGTGTGTTCAATATACTGCCGTTGATGCTGGCGCTGTTTCCGCTGCGCGTGGGCGGCGCGGGTAACTGGGCGGGGGCGATCATGTTTGCGGGACTGTACTTTCTGCTGTAAATGATATGGACGATGAACGGCACGATGCCTTCGGCCGCGGGATGCGCACGATCCCGCGGCCGTGTTAATTTTCAGACGTGGGATTGACAGATGCCCAGGGTTCAATTATAATAACATCGTTATGAAACGCTGTTATGGATTTGGAGTGAGCCTATGGCCAAGCGCGTAGAGGGTCGTTCGGACAGGCTGCTGGAGTGCGCTATGGCGGAGTTCATGGAGATGGGCTACCAGGAGGCGTCTCTGCGCGTCATTGCCGCGAAGGCAGAGACCACCACGGGCTCCATCTACACCCGTTTCAAGGGCAAGGAAGGACTGTTCCACGTGCTGGTGGATACGACCATCGATGAACTGATCCTGTGGATGCGGGAGGGCAATGAAGCCTTCGCCGACAGACCCGCAGGGGAGCAGCGCGAAACGGTGTTCACCTACAGGCCGGAGATCTGGGAACAGCTGGTAGACTTCATCTATGCTCACTGGGACGTGTTCCGCCTGCTGGCGCGCTGCACGGACATCGGCTGCTACGAGGACATGCTGAACCGCATGATCGACATTGAAGTGACCTATACCCGCAGGTTCCTTGAGGTCACCGGAAACGATGCTCTGGAGCTCGGACGCCTGACACCGATGCTGCTTCACATGCTGTCAAACGCCTACTATTCGGGGCTGTTCGAGATCGTGCGCCACGACATGTCGAAGGTCGACGCCATGAACTACGTCAGTCAGCTGCGCCGCTTCTTCACGCGAGGATGGGCGGACCTGTTGGGAATATAACCAAAGCCGGGTTTTCCGGCTTTTATTGAGGTCGGTAGTTAGTTAATCCTAATTTTGGTGTTCGCGCCATTTGGCGTTGACATACAAAACTTCATCACAGGAGGGAATCCCATGAAAAAGCTGACTTCCATGCTGCTTGCACTTTGCCTGATGCTGGCCATGTGCGCCGTGGCCACCGCCGAAGCGTCGATCTTCGCCGGTGGCGGGGGCACCGAGGACGATCCCTGGCAGATCGCCACCGCCGAACAACTGCTGGCGCTCTCCACCACCGTGAACGACGGCAGCGCCCAGGGCTATCCGGGACATTTCTTCATCCTGACGAACGACATCGACCTTGCCGGCATCGACTGGCAGCCCATCGGCCACATGGACCTTGAGGACATGAGCAACTACAGCTGCATGTTCTTCGGCACCTTCGACGGCCAGGGCCACACCATCTCCAACGTGACCTTCAACTCCGATTATCCCGTCTGCGGCGTGGGCGTGGTCGGCATGAACCTGGGCGAGGTGAAGAACCTGACGGTTGAAAACGTCCAGATCCGCTGTGAGGACACCTACTCCATGGCCATCGGCGGCATCGTGGGTTACAACATGGGTGCGGTGCACGATGTCACCCTGACCGGCAAAAACGACATCGCGGGCGTGAATGCCACCGGCGGCATCTGCGGCGGCTCCACCGGCACCACGTGGAACTGCACCGTGGAGGACGCTACCATCCACGTGCTGGGTGATAACGACTTCTCCGATGGGCGCATCATACAGTGCGACATCGGCGAGTGCGGCGGCCTGATCATCGGCGGCAGCTTCGGTGGCACCATGGACAACTGCAACGCGAAGGGCACGGTCATCGCCGAAGGCAACGAGCCCGTGGGCCTGGGCGGCATCGCGGGATGCCTGGAGATGATGGACCGCGTGACGGGCTGCACCGCTGAGGTGGAGATCATCTCAGAAAAGGGCGGCCACGCCATCGGCGGCCTGTGCGGCTTCAGCGGCACCCACTCCGTGGGCGACATTGCCCTGGAGACCGAGGGCGTTCAGACCGCCGAGTACCCCGGCATCATCGACAACTGCGCCGTCACCGTGAAGATGAGCATCCCCGGCGCGACCCACGTGGGCGGCCTCATCGGCACCGGCCTGTACTACTACGGCGAGGAGACTGCCTTTAAGATCACAAACTGCGCCGTCAACGGCGAGATCACCGGCGCCATCACTCCCGGCGCGGTGGCGGGCCGCGCGGAGAATTCCGTGATCGAAAGCTGCGAGGCCAGCGTCGCCCTGGACGGCGAGGCGCTGACCGAGAATATTGGCACAACTGAAACCATGTACGAGAGCTCGGATCAGGGAGAGGAGGAGCCTGCCGCCTGATCAATTTAAATGCGAAGGGAGCCCGTGAAATGACCGCGGGCTCCCTTCGCTGTGCTGTTGTGGGTTTTGATCCGGCATCCGACGGTCCAATGGCCGCAGAACCCGCCGGAAGGCATGCTGGATACCCTGGGTCGGCGGCAACAGGCGCGCAAGGCCGCGCATTCATTTGGCATCGCAAGAAGAAAATGAAGAAGCTTACCGACCGCCCCGGCTTGTCGCATTCTGCTTTTTATTCCTTCTCCGCATCATACCTCAGCCGATAATCGCAGCATGCCGCGCCTTCCGAGACGGCGGTCGTTCTCTCGTAGCGAATGTGGTGGAAGCCCTTCATGTAGGCCTTGTCCATGTGACAGATGCAGAGGACCGCTTTCTCCGCGCCAAGCGACTTCGCCAGCTCGTGGTAGGGGCAGGAGAGAATGTCCACGCCATACATCTCGGGCGGCTGGGAAACGATGCGGCGCCGATAGCCCAGTGCTTCGCCGCTCATCCTGTCCATGATGCCGTCGACGTGCCGCCAGATCAGCCGGGAAACGCCGGGGAAGGTTGTGAGACCATGGACAACCTTGGCAAAACGCTGCCCCATGCGGTCGCCATAGGCGTTCAGCAGGGCCTCTGCATCCACGCCGGCGGCATACAGTACGCGATACAGGGCGACAGCGGGAAGCACCATGGCACCCTTGTGGGCTTGAATTCCCGGGTTTTCCGACAGAATGCGAGCGTATTCGTCGCCTGCCTTCGCCCACAACCCAGCAACCATGTCGGGGGAAAGGCAAGCGTGCAGCGTCTTCCGGAAGCCTCTGTAAAACCATTGCCTGTTCAGCGGATTCATCTGGATGCCCCCTCTTCCACGCAGAAGCTGTCGCGCATCACCCGGGTCAGTTCGCTTGCCATCAGCTCCGGCTTCAAGGCTGCCAGCCCGCCGTGGCCGACGTCCTCAATTATCCTGAAGATGGTCTGGGGCAGGTGTGCTTTAAACCAGGCGATGTCGGCCTTCCGCGCCTTCTGTTCCGCCCCCGTGCACCAGTATTCGATGTGATCGCAATGCGTCGTGACGGGATTCGGCATTGCGAAGTTGTTGCAGGACTCGAAGGTGCGCCATATCGTCTTTGCGCTGGTATGTTTGAGCACCGTCGCGACGTATTGCAGGTCTTCATCTGAATAATCATCCGTCGCGAAGGCCTTTTCCAGCAGCTTAAGCCCGCCGGCCTTGCCCATGCAGATCAGCAGGAAGTCCTTGAGGGCAATGAACCGCGTCACGATCCACGGCAGCGGATAGGGGGTGATGCCGCCGTCGACGACCGCGCTGCGCACCTTCACCCTTTTGTCGGCGAGGAAGCGGGTGACGATGGAACCGCCCATCGAACAACCGTAGATGCAGGCGATTTCACCGTATCCCCGCGCGATCAGCCAGTCTGCGAGGTCCGACGCGATCTGTTCCACGCTGGTAAAGTTCGACTTGTCATCGGGGTCATAGCCGGGCAGGGCAGGAATGACGAGGTGACAGCAATCCTCCATCAGTGGGATGACATATTCAAAGTAGTCCCACATCACCAGGGAAGGGTGGATCAGGACGACCACGTCGCCGTTGCCCTGTCCGTATTCGTGAAAAGTCATTTGCCATCCCATCCTTGTATTGATTTGGCGGCCGCAGCATCCTCGCGCCGCTGTCCGCCGCAGGCCGCAAATGTTGTTTAGTTGTATTTTACCGCCGCGATCGTGAAAACTCAATGGGATTATGTTAGTTTTAACAAACATACGTTGAACTCTGGGGGCGGGGGAATATAATGGAGTAAGTGAGGCCTGATTATACTTGGATCTGGAGAGAAAGTGAGGAGGAGATCAGCGATGACTGCGATACTGTCTGCGGCGGGCTGTGTCCTGCTGTTCCTGGGCATCTGGGGCGTGACGATCACGCTGCCCACAAGACTTCTGGCAAAGAACTTCCCGGAGGACGTGCAGGAGAAGCTCAGGCCACGTCTCGAGAGCCTGCCCACGTCGCCGAAGCGGGCGCTGGGCTGGATCATCCTTGCGCTGTTTGTGGCGGGGTATCTGGCGCTGTTCGTCATCGGCGGGATCGACGGCTTGAAGCGCGGCTTCACATTCGGGCAGTTTTTCCTTCGATTCTTCACCATCGGCGCGGTCATCAAGGCGTTTGACATAATCGCCCTGGACTGGTTTTTGCTGACAAAGACCCATTTCTTCCAGCGCTACTTCCCGGAGACTGAGGGCTGCGCGGGCTGGCAGGACTTTGGCTACAACCGCAGGCAGCAGGCGCGGCAGTGCGCAATGATCGTCCTGGGCAGCGCCGTCACCGCATGGATATTCACCTTGTTTTGAGGAAGCCGTTGCCATACAGCTCTGCCGAAGGTTATTTCCTTGCCACACACTGGAACGAAAACGGCGATATCTTCCGATACCGGACGCTCCGGAAACCGGCCCGGCGCACCATGCACTCGATTTCTTTCCGCTTGTACATCTTCACGTCGCCGCCGGGCAAGCGGGGGAACAGCCAGTTGGCGACAGACCGGTCCGGCATGATCCTGCCGATCTCCTCCAGCTGACAGCGATAGTCGTGCCGCCAGTACCCACCATGGGCGAGCCTGGACTTCCGGAGGCTGTCGAAATACGATCATGGTTAGCTGTAATTTATAATCGGTTATACTGCAACTGCAAGAGAGTTATATGAATTTAACTTGACTTTTGATGAGATGAAATATAGATTATTAGTGTAATCTAACTTTTGCCGCGGAGGTTTGTATATGGAAGCAAAAAAGAAATCACCCTCGCCCATCGCCTGGGCGCTGGGGCAGGCTGGGCCGCACCGGGGACAGTTCGCGCTCAGCGTAATACTGGCCGTGCTGGGCGTGGCGTTCTCCGTCGCGCCGTACTTCGCGGTGGCGGGCATCGTGAAGGGGCTGATGGCGGGGGAGAGGGACCTGCCGTATTACCTGACGCAGGCCGGGCTGATCGCGCTCTTCTGGCTGGGGCGGGTGCTGTGCCACGCCTTTTCCACGGCCACCAGCCACCGGGCGACCTTCGCCGTGCTGGGCGAGATCAGGAAGCGCTGCACGGAAAAGCTGACCCGCATGCCCCTGGGCGCGGTGCTTCAGCAGTCCAGCGGCGCGCTGAAGAACACACTGATCGAGCGCATCGATTCAATCGAGACCACGCTGGCCCACATTGTGCCGGAGTTCACGGCGAACCTGCTGATCCCGATCATCATCACCGTGTACATATTCACCATTGACTGGCGCATGGGGCTGGCGAGCCTGGCCACCGTGCCGCTGGGCATGTTCTTCTACATCTGGATGATGGCCACCAGCGCGGGCTTCTACCAGGCCACCATCGACAACACCAAGGCGCTGAACAACACCGCCGTGGAGTACATCAACGGCATACAGGTCATCAAGGTGTTCGGCAAGACCAAGTCCAGCTATGAGCGCTTCGTGAAGGACGCCCACGCAGCGGCGGGCGCGTTCATCGGCTGGATGCGGGCGTCCATCCTCCCCTTTACCTTCGCCATGGTGGTCATGCCGGCCACGATGGTGTCCGTGCTGCCCATCGGCGGGCTGCTGGTGAAGGGCGGCACGCTGTCCGGGCAGGATTTCGTCACGGTTATCATACTCTCCGTGGGCCTGATCACCCCGCTGATCACCTTGATGAGCTATTCCGACGACATCCGCACCATGGGCACCATCTTCGGCGAGGTGCAGGCGATACTGGACGCGCCTGAGCAGGAGCGGCCCGCCACAGGCGACGCGCCTTCGGGTAGCAATCTCACGCTTAATAACGTCCATTTCTCCTATGCCGACAAGGAGATTTTGCATGGCGTCAGCATGGCGGTGCCCGAGGGCAGCTTCGTGGCGCTGGTGGGACCCTCCGGCAGCGGCAAGAGCACCATCGCCCGGCTGATCGCGGCCCTGTGGGATGTGAACGGCGGCAGCATTTCGCTGGGCGGCAAGGACATTCGGCAAATCTCCCAGGAGGCCTATGCCGACCGGGTGGCCTTCGTCAGCCAGGACAACTATCTGTTCAACATGACCGTGCGGGAGAACATCCGCCTGGGCCGCCCCGGTGCAACGGACGCGGAGGTCGAACAGGCCGCGAAGGACAGCGGCTGCCACGACTTCATCATGGGCCTGGAGCACGGATATGACACCCTTGTCGGCTCCTCAGGCGGACATCTGTCCGGCGGCGAGCGCCAGCGCATCTCCATCGCCCGGGCCATGCTCAAGGCCGCGCCCATCGTCATTCTCGACGAGGCCACCGCCTACACCGACCCGGAGAACGAGGCGGTCATACAGCGCTCGGTGTCGAAGCTGACCGCGGGCAAGACGCTGATCGTCATCGCCCACAGGCTGAGCACCGTCACCGACGCAGACAGGATCTATGTCGTGAACAACGGTGCTATCGAGGACAGCGGCACCCACGCGGAGCTGCTATCCCATCACGGCCTGTATGAAAAGATGTGGCAAGCCCATATGGAGGTGAAGGACAATGGTTAAGGTCATCCGGCGCTTCTTCGACTTCTGCGGTGCAACCAACCGCAAAAAGTTCGTGACCTCCATCTGGCTGGGCGTGCTGATCGCGCTGTTCGAGGCCCTCAAAATACCCGCCATCGCCGTGATGATGCGGGCGCTGCTGCCGGTTTCGCTGGGCGGCAACGGCGGCGTCACCACGCAGGACATCCTCCTGAGCCTGGGCATCATGCTGCTGAGCATCCTGGGCTCCGGGCTGGCGAAGGCCAAGGCCACGATGCTCCAGACCGAGGCGGGCTACGACACCTGCGCCATGAAGCGCATAGAGATCGCCGAGCACATGCGCTATCTGCCCATGGGGTACTTCAACGAAAACAGCCTGGGGCAGATCACCTCCGTGACCACCAACGTGATGGAGAGCCTGGAGAACGTGGCCACCCGCGTGGTGATGATGGTGGCGCAGGGACTGCTGACCACGCTGCTCATCATCGCCATGCTGGCCGTCTTCGACTGGCGGGTGGCGCTGGTGCTGCTGGCGGGCTTCGGCGTGTTCCTGCTGATGAACGGCAGCCTGCGAACCGCCGCCGGGAAGCTGGCGGGCACGAAGATCGCCGCCGACGAGAAGCTGGTGGAGAAGGTGCTGGAATACCTCCAGGGCATGGCCGAGGTCAAGGCCTACCACCTGACGGGCCAGAAGTCCGGCGAGCTGAACGCCGCCATCGCGGAGAACGTGAAGATCAACACAGACATGGAGATGACGCTGATCCCCCGCATGACGGCCCAGACCTTCATCGCCAAGCTGACCGGCGTGGCCATGACGGCGATCTCCTGCGCGCTGTTCGTGGCGGGACGCATGGACGCGCTGACGGCGATCCTGATGGTCATTTCCTCGTTCATCGTCTACGCGAGCCTCGAGACCGCAGGCAACTATTCCGCGCTCTTGCGCGTGGTGGACATGAGCGTAGACCGGGCCCAGGAGATACTGGACGCGCCGCAGATGGACATCTCCGGGGAAGAGATTCAACCTGAAAGCCGGGATATCGCAGCAAATGATATTGCATTCTCGTATGACAGGAAAAAGGTTATAGATGGCATATCGTTGACCATCCCCGAAAGGACCACCACCGCCATCGTCGGCCCCTCCGGCGGCGGCAAGACCACGCTGGTGAACCTGCTGGCCCGGTTCTGGGACGCCGACGCCGGGACGGTTCAGCTGGGCGGGCGCGACGTGCGGGAATACGACATGGACAGCCTGATGCAGAATTTCTCCTTCGTGTTCCAGAACGTCTACCTGTTCCGCGACACCATCGCCAACAACATACGCTTCGGGACGCCCGACGCGCCCATGGAGGACGTGATCGCCGCAGCGAAAAAGGCCTGCTGCCACGACTTCATCACGGCGCTGCCCGAGGGCTATGACACCGTGATCGGAGAGGGCGGCGCGAACCTGTCCGGCGGTGAGCGCCAGCGCATCTCCATCGCCCGGGCCATGATGAAGGACGCTCCGGTGATCTTCCTGGACGAGGCCACCGCCAACGTGGACCCGGAGAACGAGAACGAGCTGACCAAGGCCATCGAGGCGCTGACCCGGGAGAAGACCGTCATCATGATCGCCCACCGGCTGAAGACCGTGGAGCACGCGGACCAGATATTGGTGGTCGACCACGGCAGGATCGTCCAGCGGGGCACCCATGACCAGCTGATGGCCGAGGAGGGCATCTATAAGACCTTCGTCGGCGAGCGCCGCGAGGCCGCCAGCTGGAAGGTGAAAGTGTGATATGATCGTCCAGAGAACCTCAAATATCCCGCAATGTAGGTTCATACAGGAGATGGCAATGGCGCTTCCGGGGATCATGCCTTACGGGGTCGCGCTGTTTGCCGTGCAGGGATTCATAACGGGTGAAAGGCAGAGGAAGGTCTAAAGGGATAATAGTATATCATTTCTGCCTGTAGTCAGTACCATGTCAAGGGGCAACCCCGATGTCCCTGCGAGGGGCAAAAAAGTTGTCCCTGACGAAAAAACTGGAAATGCAAAAAAAATCCAAACGAAGCAGCACAGTCGGTCTGTAGAAACCCACTCTAACCCTTGCATTCTTTCCTGAATTGCGAAGGCGTCACACCCACGATGCTTTTGAAGCACTGAATAAAGTAGTTGGGGGTGTTGAAAGCCAACCGGTCGGATATTTCCGCGACGGAAAGCTGGGTGGATTCCAGGAGCAGCCTGGCACGGGCGACCTTGGCCTCGCGGATATAGCTTGAGACGGTCTTGCCGGTTTCCTTCTTGAATTTCTCCGTCAGGTAATACTCGGTGTACCCCACCAACGATGCCAGATCGGCGGTCCGAATCCTGCGATCCAGGCTGAGCTCGATGTAATCGCAGCACTTCTGGATCGCGTGGGAATAATTGGGATTGGCGCGCACGTGGTGGACCCGGTAGATGAAATCATGGTACATAGCCTGTGCCAACGCGGACAATTCCCCGGCATCCCGGCTGTTTTCCACGGCCTGAATGTAGGAATCGCCCAGGGAATAGGCGACCTCGGGGGACAGACCGCCCTCCATGGCGGCGCGGCTGACCAGCGTGGTAAATACGATGATGCTGATCTTCTCCTGCCTGAGGGGTTCCCGGCCCGTGACGGGCACGCCGGGGCTCAGCTGGGAGCTGTATTGAAAGGCGGACTGATAGTGGATATTGCCGTCGCGCACCATTTGAAGCATGGCTTTCTCGGCACGGTATACGCCTATGCGATCCCGGCTTCCGGCGACGTTCTCCGCAATTTCTCCGCTGGCAACCTGTCCGCTGCTCAGGTCCTCCAGACCCAGCTGCTGGCCGGTCAGTGTGTTGTGGATCATGACGACGTAGCGCGAAAAGACCGCGATAGACATGACCGGTACGCGTCCCAGCACCTCGAGGAAGCCGTCGATCCATCCGAAGCGCTCGAGCGCTGCGTTCTGACCATACAGACTGTCGCGTATCTGCTTCAGGTTCGGCTGGGCATAGGTCACAGGTCCGACCACAAACAGGAGCTCGCGGCTGCGCTCGGATTCAAAGACCACCGCCCAGCGCAGGCCGATGGAGGAACCGATGATCAAGGGCTTATCGCTGTCTGCTTGCGCCGCGTATTGGAGCGCCTTTGGCATGGCGTTCAGGTTCCGGAAGGCCTCGTCCAGCGGCTCCCTGATGTCGTCCGGACAGGACGCGGAGAGATAATTCCCGGCAGCGTCATAGCACCAGACATACAGCCGCTCATTGCTTGGGATCATGGATTCCAGCAGCAACAGATTCTGCTCGCCCCGGGTGATGCCGTGCCGCATGGTCCTGCGCCTCCTTTGTAAATAACCCTGTACATAGTATATCATATCGAATTGCACACATCAACCAAATCGGCCGGTCGCAACGACATCGGTATTCAATAAACAACCCGAAAAATTGTAACTTTCGCGGATTTTTTGGCTTTACGCGCACAATTGCGTATTGTTATAATCCAATTAACAGGCGCGCACAGGCGCGAAAAGAAACGCGAAAGGAAGAGATTCATCATGACAAGGGAAAAGGTATCCACCATCGACCAGTGCGGCGTTCAGTATCGCCGGGCCAAGCTGTGGCAGATCATATTGGTCGCCTTCAACGCCTTCAACGGCATGGCCGTATACTTCCTGATCGGCCTTGCCAGCTATTCCGCGTCCATCGGCTACGGGATCGCCACGCTGGTGGTCGGCGGCCTGTTGACCTTTACCCGCATCTTCGACGCCATCACCGACCCGCTGCTGGCCTTTGTGTACGATCGCTTCAACACCCGCTGGGGCAAGGTCCGTCCCCTGATGCTGATCGGCTGGGCCATCCAGAGCGCGGGCCTTTTGTGCATGTTCAACTTCTTCTCCAGCAAGGGACACGGCATTCCCACCTTCCTGGGCTTCTACCTGCTGTACGTCATCGGCTACACCATCGTGAACATGACGGCCCAGACGCTGCCGGCGCTGATGACCAACGATCCCAAGCAGCGGCCCACTGTGGGCGTCTGGCAGACGGTGCTGAACTACCTGACGCCCATGGCGCTGAACATCGTCGTCTATACCAAGCTGCTCCCCGCCTTCGGCGGCAGCTTCAACCAGGAGTTTTTGAACATCACGGCCTGGCTGTGCGTCACCATCGCCTTTATCGGCGTCGTGCTGGTTTGCATCGGCATTGCGGAATACGACAAGCCCGAAAGCTTCAAGGGCATCAAGAACGAACGGCTCAAGCTCAGCGACATGCTGGACGTGCTGAAGCACAACAAGCCCCTGCAGAGCTACATCATCTCCGCTGCCTCGGATAAGATCGCCCAGCAGGCCTCCTCGGCATCCATCGTCAGCACCATGCTCAATGGCATACTGATCGGCGACATGGGCCTGGCCACCACGCTGAGCATGATCGGCATGCTGCCGTCCATACTGTTCGCCGCCCTGGGCGCGCGCTATGCGGGCAAGCACGGCCACAAGGAGAGCATCGTCACCTGGACGCGCAACAGCATCTTTGCAAATCTGGCCATGATCCTGTTCTTTATCATCACCAGGAATACCGTCGGCACGCAGACCATTTCCCATATGGGCGTCACGATGATCGTATTCGTCGTACTGACCTTCCTGGTCAACGGCTTCTCCATGTGCGTGACCACCGCCAACACCGGCTTCATGGCAGACATCATCGACTATGAGCTGGATCGGGGCGGGAAGTACATCCCCGCCGTCGTGACCGGCACCTACAGCCTGGTCGACAAGATCGTGTCCTCCTTCTCCGCGGCCATCGCAACCGGCTGTGTGGCGTTGATCGGTTATACCGCCACCATGCCGCAGCCCGATGATCCCGCCACTGCCGGCGTTTTCTGGATGACCATGTTCCTGCGCTACGGCCTGGCCATCCTGGGCTTCATCTGCACGCTCATAGCCATGCGCCGCTGCAAGCTGACCAAGGAGGAGATGGTGAATGTGCAGCAGCGCATCGCCGACAAGAAGGCGGAGGCCCAGGGCAAGCTGTTTGCCGAAGAACTGCACAAGGGGGATCCTCAGAATGCGTAATATCGAGGTTTTGAAGGACGGCTGGCGCTTCCTGAAGGGGGACATGACCGCTGAGCTTGCCGTTACAGATGCCGCACATGGAGAGGCGGTCGTACTGCCCCACACGTGGAACGCCGTGGACGGGCAGGACGGCGGCAACGATTACCACCGGGGAACCTGCTGGTATGTGCGCGCTTTGACCGCAAAGGAACTGGCAGGCGAGGCCGTGTTCCTGGAAATCAACGGCGCGGCCATGACAGCGGACGTGTGGTTCAACGGAAAACACCTGGCCCATCACGAGGGAGGATATTCCGCCTTCCGCGTCGAATTGACGGAATATCGGGCCGGGGAAAACGTGCTGGCGATCGCCGTCAGCAACGAGGACAGCGACCGGGTCTATCCGCAGAAGGCAGACTTCACCTTCTACGGCGGCCTGTACCGGGAGGTCAGGCTCATCTCCGTGCCGAAGGAACACTTTGAACTGGTAGCAGACGGCACGCCCGGCATCAAGGTGACGCCCGTCGTTGACCTGGAAAAGAAGACCGCTTCCGTCACCGTGGAGACCTGGCAGAACGCGGACCGGGTGTCCGTCACCGTGAACGGCGAGACGAAGACGGTGCCCTCCGAGGATGGACACGCCGAGGCGGCCTTTGTCATCCGGAACGTGCGCCTGTGGGACGGCGTGGACGACCCCTGGCTGTACACGGCCACGGCGAGGCTGGACAGCGGCGATGAGGTCAGCGCCCGCTTCGGCTGCCGGGAATTCAGAATTGATCCCGAAAAAGGCTTCTTCCTCAACGGGCGCAGCTATCCGCTGCGGGGCGTCAGCCGTCATCAGGACCTGAAGGGCAAGGGGAACGCCCTTTCCCTTGAAGATCACAGGGCGGACATGGCGATCATACAGGAGATCGGCGCCAACACCCTGCGCCTGGCCCACTACCAGCACGCCCAGGAATTCTACGACCTGTGCGATGAAAACGGCATCGTGGTGTGGGCAGAGATCCCCTACATCACCATGCACATGAAGAACGGCCGGGAGAACACCCTTTCGCAGATGCGGGAGCTGATCACCCAGTGCTATAACCATCCCAGCATCGCCGTGTGGGGCCTGAGCAACGAGATCACCGCCGCCAGCGCCGTGAACGACGACCTGCTTGAGAACCATCGGCTGCTGAACGACCTGTGCCACCGGATGGACGGCACCCGGCTGACCACCATGGCCGACGTGTTCATGCTGGAGACGGACAGCCCAATCCTGGAGATCCCGGACATCAACAGCTACAACCTGTATTTCGGCTGGTATCTGGGCGAGCTTTCGCAGACGGATGAATTCTTCGACGAGTACCACGCAAAGTATCCCGACCGCGTGATCGGCTTTTCCGAATACGGCGCGGACGCCAATCCCGCCTTTCATTCCTCCCGCCCGGAGAAGGGCGACTACACCGAGGAATACCAGGCGCTGTACCACGAGCACATGCTGCACATGATCGAGGCGCGGCCGTATCTGTGGGCCACCCACGTGTGGAATCTGTTCGACTTCGCCGCCGATGGTCGGGACGAGGGCGGCAAGCACGGCGAGAACCAGAAGGGCCTGGTGACGTTCGACCGCAGTCTGCGCAAGGACGCCTTCTATCTGTACAAGGCCGCCTGGAATAAAAGTGAGCCCTTCGTTCACCTGTGCGGCAAGCGCTACGTCAACCGCTGCGAGGATGAGACCGAGATCAAGGTCTATTCCAACCAGCCCCACGTGAAGCTCTATGTGGATGGGGCACTCGTTGGCGAACAGGATGGACAGACCGTGTTCCGCTTCCGCGTTCCGCTGCTGGGCGAGCATCTGGTCCAGGCCGAGGCGGGCGAGGCGAGCGATGTCATGTGCGTTCGCCGGGTGGACGCGCCGGATGAAAGCTATGTCTTCAACAAGGCCGCGGCATCCGTGACCAACTGGTTTGACGCGGACGAGATCGATCCCGCCTGCTTCTCCATCGGGGATACGCTGGGCGAGATTCGCGCCAACCCGCAGGCCGGCGCGGTGGTGGACGCCATGATGGCCAAGGGTGCTTCCGAGCGCGGCGACGTGGCCGACGCGGTGAAGGACAATCCCGCGCTCCAGCGGATGATGGGCCGCATGACGCTCATGAGCCTATTGAAGCAGGGTGGAGCCGACGCGGAGAGCATCAAGCAGATCAACCGTATATTGCAGGGGATACGCAAATGAAGAAGGCAGTACAGCAGATCATGCTGGGAACGGTGACGGGCAGCGAAGCGGCTACCCGCGCCACCTTGCAGCGCATCCAGGCCGCCGGCTACGACGGCCTGGAGCTCAATCGGTTCATGATCCATCCCACCTCCCTCATGGTGCGGATGATGACAAAGGCGGCCGGCATGCCCACGGGCAAGGGCGGCAAGCTGGACTGGAAGGGCCTCGTGGAGGATGCGGGCCTGTCCGTCGTCAGCCTGCATGCCGACCTGGGCAGCCTGGAGCGGGAAGCCGATGCCGTGGCTGCGGAAGCCCGGGAACTGGGCACGGACAAGCTTGTCATCACCGGCATGTATCGGTTTGATTACAGCGATGAGAAGGCCGTGCGGGAGCTGGCGGACCGACTCAACAAGGCGGGGGAGGGACTTCGCAAGGCGGGCCTGTCCCTCCTGTACCACAACCACAACGTGGAGCTGCTGCCGGTGAAGCCGGGGCTGCGCGCCTACGACATACTGATCTCCGATACCGATCCGGAGCATGTGAACTTTGAGTTCGACAGCTATTGGTTCACCGATGGCGGCGCGGACGCAAAGGAATGGATGCGCCGCCTGGGCAAGCGCATGAAGCTGTGGCATGTCACCGACCGGGGAGCCCGTCAAAGCAGCCCCGCCATGACGCCCATCCTGAAATGCGACAGCATGGAGCTGGGAACCGGCAACATGGATCTGGACGGCCTGCGCGCGATCGCCGTGGAGAACGGCATCGGGGCGGTGGTGCTGGAAAGCCACAAAAACTGGATCGACAACGACCCCATCAAGAGCCTGGAGCTGAGCGCAAAATGGCTGAACGGGAGGTTTTGAAATGAGATTGCTTCCTGAGACCTGGCGGGCGAAATGGATCGACCCGGAGCCGTCGCACGGTCTGGAGCCGTCGCACGACGCGGAAGCGAAGCGGCCCGCTTCTTACCTGCGCCGCCGCTTTACGGTGAACACCACGGAAAAAGCCTGGCTGTATATCACCTGCCACGGGTTGTATGTCGCCTGGATCAACGGTCGGCGGGTGGGCGATTTCGTGCTGGCTCCCGGAACCGGGGATTATCACAAGCGCCTGACCGTGCAGTGTTACGACGTGTCCGGGCTGCTGCATGACGGCGACAACGAGATCGTCGTCGCCCTGGGGGATGGCTGGTATCGCGGCAGCGTGGGCATTGACGGTCTGTGGAATTATTACGGGGAGGACATCTCCCTGCTGTGCCAGCTGGAGGCGGACGGCGAAGCCGTGCTGTGCAGCGACGAGGACTGGGAGGCCACCCAGCAGGGGCCCATCCGGGAAAACGACCTCCAGCAGGGCGAGCGCTATGACGCCCGTCTGGAGGAGCTGAACGGCTGGCACGGCGTCGCGGTGCGGGACTTCGGCTATGACAACCTGGCGCCCACGGAGAGCGTGCCCATATTGGAGCAGGAGCGCTTTCCCGGGAAGCTGATCCGCACGCCCAATGGCGAGACGGTGATCGACTTCGGGCAGAACCTGGCGGGCTACACCGAGCTGAGACTGACGGCGAAGGCCGGGCAGAGGATCACCTTGTGGCACGGGGAAACGCTGGACGAAAACGGCAACTTCACCCAGGCCAACTTTGATCCCGGCGAGCGCAGCAGGCACGGCGGCATCCCGCAAAAGCTCGAATACACCTGCAAGGACGGCTTGAATGTCTACAAGCCTCAATTCTGCGTCTTCGGCTTCCGCTACGCCAGGGTGGAGACGGACATCGACCTGGCAGGCGCCTCCTTCACCGCCGTTGCCGTCTATTCCCGCATGCTTCAAACCGGCTTCTTCGAGTGTGGGAACGCGGACGTGAACCGGCTGTTCCAGAATGCCCTGTGGAGCATGCGCTCCAACTTCTGCGACATTCCCACCGACTGTCCCACCCGGGAGCGGGCCGGCTGGACGGGCGACGCGGGCGTTTTCGCGCCGACGGCGGTCTATCTCATGGACTGTTATCCTGTGCTGCGCAAGTGGCTGGGCGAGTGCCGCCTGGCCCAGCGTGAGGACGGGCTCGTCCAGAACATCGCGCCGGTCAACAACAGCGGAAGCATGATCTCCAACATGCTCCAGGGCTCCGCGGGCTGGGGCGACGCCTGCGTGCTGGTGCCCTGGGCGCTCTATGAAGCCTACGGGGATAAGGCCATCCTGGAAGAAAACTACGACATGATGCGCCGCTGGCTGGAGTTCTGCGGAAGCCGCGCCAGGGAGACCCGCCCCCAGAACATGGATAATCCCTGGAAGGAGTGCCTGGTGGACCAGGGCTTCCACTTCGGCGAATGGTGCCAGCCGGATGTGGACAACACCGAGGCCATGAAGAAGACCATGATGGCGGGCGCCCCGGAGGTGGCCACGGCGTATTATTTCA
>ONHI01000060.1 GCA_900317565.1 uncultured Eubacteriales bacterium | reverse complement strand
GCCTCCGCCTGACTTCCCATTCACTCTTGGCCATCCTCGATGGCCTGTTTGCTATGCCCTCGTTGGGCTCCCGATGTCAGTCTATAGTTTCAAACTTTTGTGCCTCCTCACTCAAATTCGTCCAGCGTCCATCGATCGCGCCAGTCCAGTATGCCCATATCACCCTCAAAGCGGAAGGGCAGCCACACGTAGCGCGCCTTTGAGGTGTCCATGCCGCTGTCCGGCGGCAGCAGCTTTTGCAGTTCCATCATCCGGGCCTCTTTCTCCGGCGTCCTTTCCTCCGCAAACCGCAGGCGGAACCATTCGCCATAATCCTGATAGCGCAGGTGCATGTATGCCGGGGCCCACCGGTCCGCCAGGGCGATGTACAGGTCCTTTTTGCCCGGCGCCCTGAACACGGAGGTGATCTGGGAGTGGAACGAGGTCCGGCTTTCATCCCCGGGATGCGGATCGCCCAGCACCCGGTAGGGCCCGTGCCAGGTGTCGGCCACGGCGATCTGGGAGGGATTGGGCAGATAGCCCGTGGTGCCGGAGGTCACCAGATAGTGCCTGCCGCGGCGTACAAAATGGGCGGTCGCTTCCCGGACAAAGGGCGGCTGAGGCTGGGGAAAGTGGGTGGAATAATAGCCCGTCACGCCGGTATAATCCTCCGTCAGGTCGGCAATGATGGTCTCGGAGTGCACCCGTTCAAAGAAATAATAGCCCTTCCCGTCCGGCGCGGCGGCCAGATCGAAATCCCTGGCGCTCATGCCCAGCGGGCGCAGCCCCCTGCGGACGATGGTATACGGCCCAAGTATGGCGTCCGCGGTCAGCACCGTCTCGGTCTGCTCGCCATTTTTCTCCATGATCTTCAGCCAGCACACGAATTTTTGCGTCCGACGGTTGTACAGTATGTGGGGCCGGTCCATCATGCTGGAGGGGTGCAGGGGCGAGGCTTCGTCCGCCTCGTCCGGCGGTATGATCAGCCCGCAGTCCTCCCAGTTGTACAGGTCCGTGGAGCGATAGCAGCGCACGCCCCAGTGCCAGACGCCGTTCTTGCCGTCCGTCCTCTCTTTGTTTTCGCCGTACCAGTAGTGGATTCCTGCCACGGTCAGCAGGCTTCCTCCGTGGGCCTGTATGGGTTTGCCGTTGGTATCCAGCCATTCCCGGCCGGGATAAAAGGCGTCGTACACTTTTGCTCCCTCCGCTCTGTCTTGAAAAGCGCCGCCGTCCATAGCGGGCGGCGGCGCCGGTTCCAACCGCGCTCTGCGCCGGTTGCGTTGTAAGTGGCGGATTATTCCGTCACGAAGTTCAGGGTCTGCTCGATGGGGCCGAAGGGATCCACGTTATCGATCTTGTAGTTCAGCACCATGTCGGCGGCATAGCCCTCGGTGGTGATATCGCCGGCGTTCTCGAAGTGGATGTTGAAGGAATAGGTCTCCATGTCGATCTCATAGGTGCCCTGGTCCACGTCCATGCGGTTGCCCATGAAGTCGGCGTACAGCGCGACGGTGCCGTCGTCGTACAGGTCGCACACGAAGTCGGCCATGGTGTCCTCCATGCCGGGCACCGGGATCTCGCCCTTCAGGGCATAGGCCACTTCCGCGCCCTTGACGATCGCCAGGGTGACCTCGTCGCCGTCGGTGGAGACGTAGTTGTAGGTGCCGTCCTCGTTCAGGGTCAGGGTCGCGCCGGGATCGCTGTCGGAATCGGGGGTCAGCACGATCTCGCTCTGGTCCTCGTTCATGCTGTAGGTGCCCTCCACGAACAGCACCACCAGGTCGTCATACTTGCCGTTGACGCGCAGGTCCAGCGTGGCGGTGTCGTCCTCGGGGTTGACCAGGGAGAGCAGCGTCACGGCCTGCTCGGCGGCGTAATCGGCGGCAAAGGCGGAATTCTCGGGATCGGTGTCCAGGGTCAGTATGGAATTCTCGCCGCCCACGCCGGTCAGGTTCGCCATATCGTTGTAGATGTGCTCCTCGTCCATGGCGCAACGGTCGATCTCGTTGCCGTCGAAATCATAGAACACGACGGTGTAGGGCGCGCTGCCGGTGGGGATCTCCGCACCGTCCTCGGCGGCCTCAGCCGCGGCGCGATCCGGCCAGCAGGCGTAATCCCGCGCCTCGGGCAGCACCTCGTAGGTGCCGGAGAAGGTGATCTGGTTCAGGCAGAAGCCCGCGTAGAACACGCGGCCCAGGCCGGGCACCTCGTCGTAGAAGTGGATGAAGTAATCCATCCAGAAGCCCACGTCGTAGCCGTAGGAATAATAGGTGTTGGCCAGCTCGGGCAATTCGGCTTCGGCCAGGGCGAAACCGGCCATGGACAGAGACAGAACCAGGCAGAGCAGCAGGGCGATCATCTTTTTCATCGTGCTTTTCCTCCTTGCCATCTTGCGGATGGGTTGTTTTGTTACACGGAATCCTCATCCGTGCTGATGGTATTATTATGCCATCCGCGAGGGAAAAAAGCTGTATGAAATCCGATGAAAAACCCCGCTAATCCGACATGCGCCTTATTTTCGGTGCTGCTTCTGATACTCCCGGGGCGTCATGCCGTAATGCTTCTTGAACTGCTCGGTGAAGTAGGAATAATTGCCGAAGCCCACCGTATTGGCCACCATGGAGATGGTCAGATCCTCCCGCCGCAGCAGCTCTCCCGCCAGGCGGATGCGCTTTTCCTGGATGTATTCCGAAACGGTCGTGCCCAGCTTCTTCTTGAACAGCCGGGTCAGGTGATCCGCGCTCACATAGCAGAGCGCGGCCAGATCGCGCACGGAAAGCTCCTCCGCCAGGTGCCCGTCGATGTACTGCATGGCGGTTTCCAGGGCGTTTACCGTTTCTCCCTTCGTTTCCCTGGCCAGGGAATCGATATACTGCTGCCCATATTGGCGGATGTGCTCATTCTGCCGCCGCTGATTGACCTTTTCCTTGGCGCGAAGCAGTATCTCCGTCAGCTTTTGATAGCGGATGGGCTTGAGCACATATTCCATGCAGTTCAGCCGCACGGCGGTCTGGGCGTAGTCAAACTCGTCGTGGCAGGTCAGTATGATGCATTCGGCGTTCGGATTGTGCTCATTCATGTACTCGATCAGCTTAAGGCCGCTCTCACCCGGCATTTCAATATCGCTGACGAGGATATCCACGTAGGTCTTTTTCACGATGCCCACGGCCTCTTCATAGCCGCAGGCCGTCAAGACCTTGTCGAAGCCCAGCAATTCCCAGTTGACGCCGTCCAGCATGCCCTGGATGGCGAATTGCTCATCGTCCACGATCAGAATGTTCATTTGCGTCCCTCGTCTTCGTTGTCCGATGTCAGGAAGGGTACCACCATGTATACCTGCGTTCCCTTTCCCTCTCCGCTGGCGAAGTCGACCTCGCCTTCCTCTCCATAAAACAGCTCGATGCGGCGCAGACAATTGTAGATGCCGATGTGCTTCTTCCCGCTTTCATCGATGTAGGGCTCGTGGGTCTTCAGCTTTTCCAGCACCTGCGGCTTGATGCCGCTGCCCGTATCGGTGATGGCGATGTGCAGGGCATCCCTTCCGCGCCAGTTGAGATCCTTCCGCACCGATACCATGATCTCGATGGCCTGACTGGGCTCCAGGGCGTATTTGATGGCGTTTTCCACAAAATTTTCGATCAGCAGCGGCGGGATCTGCGCGTTCAGGCATTCGTCCTCCGCCTGGTATACGTAGGAGAACCGGCCGGGGAAGCGGATGCGCTGGATGCGGATGAAGTTGTCCACAAACTCCAGCTCCTGCCGCACGGTCACCAGCTGCTGGCCCCGGCGCAGCACATAGCGGAAATAGTCCACCAGGCACAGGGCGTAATCCTGGATCACGGGATAATTCTTCGACTCCGCCAGCGCGTAGATCGTGTTGTAGGAATTGAGCAGCATGTGGGGGTTCACCTGCAGGCGCAGGTTGTCCATCTCGGTCTCCAGTATGCGGATGTCCTTCTCATAGGAGGCCTGTACCTCCGCCGCCATGGCGTTGAAGCTGTCGTACAGATGGAGGAAGTCGTCGCTCACCCGCTGGGATTGGGGCGGGATGCGATAGGTCCTGTCCGCGGTGAAGGCCCGGGTCGCCTCTTCCATCAGCGCCATCGGCGCGACGATATCCATCCGCAGCCGCTGGTAGAGGACGAGGCACAGGAGCAGCGTGACCGCCGCGATGCCCGTCGCGATCGAAAACCAGGGCGGCAGATGGCGCATGGAGAAGCTGTAGGGAAAGGTGACCAGGATCCGCAGCGTTCCCTCTTCATTCTCCCAGTAGTAACTCTCCCGATTTTCGCGCAGCGCGTCGAAGTTTCCCGCCGGCACCGTCTCGCCCTCCGGCGACAGCACCTGCCAGGCCTCCTGGCCGTTCGTTGAAACATATACACGCCCCTGATCGGCCGCCGCTACATCCACCAAGGGAGAAACCTCCCCGGCGAAGGTCGTGGGGAAATCCGAAAGCAGGTCAATGTCCTCATAATGACAGCGCTGTGCCACGGAATTGGCGAACATCCCCAGGCCGTTGTTGCCGATGGCGTAGTTGAGCTTCGCGCCCTGATTGGCGCTTACGATGGAAATCACAATGCCTGCCAGGCATACCGGCAGCACCAGAGCCACGACCATGGTCATGAGCCGGAGCCGCAGGCGGCGAAACAGCGGCCGATACCAGAACCAATAATAGAGGGATGAGTGTTTTTTCACGCGGACATCCTCCTCGCAATGAGGCCCTTCTGAAACCAAATGCGGAAGTTCCTTTTGAAAGCGGAATCAAGCCGGCGTCCCGGCGATCCTTACGGTATCCATTATACAACAAACATTACCGTTATGCAAAGAAAAAACAGCCCGCGATCAAACGGACTGTTTTTTCCCTGTTGCCGGTTAACCCTTGACGCCGCCCTGGAGCACGCCCTTTTCCATCTTGTCCTGGAAGAAGGGGAAGGCGATGATGATGGGGGCGATGGCCGCGATGATGACCGCGAACTGGATCAGATAGCGGCTGTAGTTGGGGTTGGAGGAATTCAGAAAATCGGCGTTTTCGGAGGTGATCTGGCGGATCACCAGCTGCAACGGCCAGAGCACCTTCTTGTTGGGCACGTAGATGGACGCCTGCAGCCAGGAGTTCCACTGGCCGATGGCCAAGTTCAGTATGATGACCGAGCCCATGTTCATGGCCTGGGGCAGCGTGATCTCGAACAGCGTGGAGAGATGGCCCGCGCCGTCGATCTCCGCGGCCTCGTACATGTCCTTGGGGATGCTGTTGAAGGCGTTCATCATCATGATGCAGTACATGGAATTGGTGCAGCCGGGGATGACCAGCGCCCAGGGGGTGCCGACCCAGCCCAGCGAGCGGATGACCATGTACGTGGGCACCATGCCGCCGCCGAAGAGCATGGTGATCATCAGCGCCATGGTGACCGGCTTCTTCAGCTTGGTGTCCCGGCTCAGGGCGTAGCCCGTCACCGAGGAGAGCAAAAAGCCGATGACCGTGAAGCTGACGGTGTAGACGACGGTGTTGATGTAGCCCTGGATGATGCTGGAGTTCTTGAAGATCATCTGATAGCCTTCAAGGGTGAAGCCGCCCACCGGCCACAGCACCAGGCCCACGTGGGCCAGCAGGGACTTGCCGTCCGAGAAGGAGGACATCAGCACATGCCACATGGGGATCACGCTGCAAAAGGCCACCAGCGCCACGCAGGCATACACGACCACATCCACGATCCGGTCGGCTGCGGATTTGGTTTCCACCATGTTGTTTTCCCATTCTTCCCTTTTCTTATGCTTCCTTGCCACGGTGATCCCTCCTCTCAGAACAGGCTGCTTCCGGCGGTCTTGCGCGACAGGGCGTTGGAGGCCACCAGAAGGATCGTGGAAACGATGGACTGGAACAGGCCGGACGCGGCGGACAGCGAATAATTGCTGTTGCCGGCGCCGAAGGCCTGGCGATAGGTGTAGGTGTACACGGTATCGGCCACGTTGTAGGTGCTGGGCATGTACAGCAGCAGTATGTTGTCATAGCCCGAGACCAGCGCCGTGCCCACGTTGATGACGAACATCATCAGGATCATGGGCATTATGCTGGGCAGGGTGATCTTGAACAGCCGCTGCAGTCGGGTCGCGCCGTCCAGCGCCGCGGCCTCGTGCAGATCGCCGCTGACCTGGGAGATGGCCGCCACATACATGATGGAGCCCCAGCCGACGCCCTGCCAGATGCCCATGATCAGATAGATGATCCAGAACACCGGGGCCTTGTCGTTGGCGAACCAGTTCTGGTTCTCCGCCCCGAACACGCGGCTCAGCAGCAGCGTCAGCGGGCCGTCCTTGGCCAGGAACTGGGTGAACAGCGAGCAGACGATGACCGCCGCCACGAAGTTGGGCATGTAGGACATGGTCTGGGCCGTGCGCTTGAACTTCTTGGAATCGATCAGGCTCAGCATCAGGGCGAATATGATGGGGGCCACGAAGCCTATGGTGGCCCGCATCACGCCGATGACGACGGTATTTCGGATGGCCTGGAGAAAATCCTCGCCGGAGAACAGATCGATAAAGTGCTTCAGGCCCACCCAGGGGGAGTGGAAATAGCCGTCGATCACGTTGTAGTCCTCAAAGGCCATCACGATGCCGAACATGGGCAGGTAGTGCAGCACGATCTCATACACGATGATGGGAACGAACAGCAGGTATACCATCCAGTCGCGCTTGAGCTCCATCTTCCAGCTCCTGCGGGCGGAAGCGGCCAGCTCATAGGATTGTTTCTTTGCCATGTGTCACGCCTCCTGTCGCTTATCGGAACGGATAGTTATCGACGTAGGTCTGCAAGAGCTCGGAGATGTTGTCCACCCGGTACTTCTTGAGCACCGTGCACCACTTGTCCCAATCCTTCTGGAAGTTGGATTTGCCAATGATGAAGTTGGCGCAGTTCTTGTTCATGTATTCCAGCGCCTTGGACTGGATATCCGTGATCGTCTTGGTGTCCTCCTGGCTGAAGGCCTCGGTGGTGCGGCTGCCCCAGAAGAAGCCCGTGTTGGGATACTGCATCCATTTGTCCAGCGAGGCCTGATAGGTGTCGGCATAGCCCAGGTCCACGCTGTCGATCAGATGCAGGCCGGGGGCCTTGTTGAAGCCCACGGCGGTGTTCAGCTGGCCGCTGTCGTTGACCAGCACGTCGTCCTTGCGATAGCGCCCGTCCTCGCCGATGTGGTACGCGCCGTTGGGCAGGCCGTTGTCGGCATAGAAGGTGTTCTCGGAGAATTCCGCCACCTGCTCGGCGCTGAGCCCAAGGGTCTTGATCAGCGCGCCCTCGGTGGTGTAGAAGGAATCCAGGTAGCTGCATAGCGCGGCCAGGTCCTTTTCGGCGGCCTTGGGGGTGATCAGTATGCCGCCGCTGGTCAGGCCGCTGCCCATCAGGCAGTCGGGCACCACGTTCCGGCAGCTCTCCGGGCCGTAGACGTCGTTGATGGGATAGGCCGTGCCGGCCACGTAGATGCCCTCGGTGAAGCCGCCGTCGTGCATGTCCAGCCGACCGCCCAGCTCGGACTGCTGGCCGCACCACATGCCGATCATGCCCTGGCGCACGGAGGTGGAATCGATCTGGAAGAAGGCGTCGGAGGTGCGCTGGTTGAAATCGTGGTCCAGCCAGCCCTTCTGATACCAGCTGTTCAGGCACTCCAGGTAGGTCTTGAAGGGCTCCTCATAGCCGCCGAAGTGCACCTTCGCCTCCGCGTCCTGATACCACACGTTCACGCCGCCGCCGAAGCAGGACAGAAGGCCGCCGGACCAGGTGAAGCCGGGATAGTACATGCTCAGGCAGTACTTGTCCGCGATGCCCAGGTCCGCCTGGGCCTTGGTGAAGATGTCGAACATCCACTCCCAGTCGGAGACGTACACGGGATCGGGGCCACCGGAGGGGAACACCACGTCGTCTACCCAGCTGTCCTGGTCGTCCGGATCGGTATAGCCGCCGGTGAAGGGCGCGCCAGTCTGGGGATTGACGCCGTATTTGACGATCCAGTCGCGGCGGTACATATAGCCCTGGAACACGGTGTCATAGCCCTCGTGAATGGTGGCCAGGTTGTAGTAGTGCTCCTTGCCCTCGTCGTCCACCGTGACGGTATTGATGTAGATCTCGTTGTTGGAGTGCACCAATTCCCTATAGTTGGGCATGTAGGCTTCCACATAGTCGGTCAGCTCGATGGCATAGCCCCGCTCCACCATGATGCGCGGCGGATCGCAGATGACCGCGTCGATGATGTCCGGCAGGTCGCCGGAGGCGATCATGGTGGCGTAGTTGTCGGCCTCCGAGCCGGGCGGCGGCTGCAGGAAGCTCAGGGCAATGCCCTTTTCCTCCGGCCCCCAGCCCTGCCTCAGGGTGTACTGAATCGCCGGGTTCTCAGCGTAGTTGTCGTAGTATTCCGAGAATGTGCCAGAATAGATCCACCAGTCAAAGGTGGTCTCCGGAGTGGCGCTCTGGGCGGTGGTCCCGCCGATGTTGCCATAATACAGCTGCATGCCGACCAGCATGACGACCACGGCGACCATCAAAGCAATCCACTTTGCACGAATGGACATGGGCTTGATCTCCTTTCCTGATTGAACTCAACAGAGGGGAACGCATTCCCTGATGCTATTCATGATAGCCAATTGCCGGAAAAATCGCTTTAACTTATCCGACACAAAATACGGCATTTCCGACAAATCCGGCACGGCCTCCGTCCTACATAAATAGTGAAAGACCGGAGCTCCGGCCTTTCACGAAATCCCTATTCCACGATGATCCGCGCCCGATCCAGGTTCAGCACCTGGGTGAAGGGATCGGAGGCGTCGCCGTTGCGCTGCGTGGCGATGCGCACGGTGGCAAAGTAGGTGCCGGGCCTGTCGAAGGAACCGACGGTTTCGGCGTGCGCGGTGCGCACCTTGCACCGAACGCCCCTTTCAAAGCGCAGCGCGCCGTCCCACATCTCCTTTCCCAGCATCAGCCGGGCGACGCCGTTGGTCTCGGTCTCCATGGCCGCGAGCTGCTTTTCCTGCTGGGCGAACAGCATCTCCGTCACGTCGCCGGCGTCCTCCGGCACCTCCACATCCACCGTAAAGCGCACGCACTCGCCGACCCTGACACGGGCGCACTTCTGGCCGTTGGCCAGCAGCGTGGGGATGGCCTGTATGCCGAAGCGCCTGCTCACGTCGGCCTCGGTGTGGATCTGGCCGTCCTCGCCCAGCGTGTAGGCGGTGCGCTCCAGCGGCTCGATGCCCTTCTCCACCCAGTTGCTCAGGTCGATCAGCGCCTGGCGCAGCGCGCCGACGTAGTTGACGACCATGTAATTGCCGATGGCGGCCACGTCGCCGTGCATGCAGCGCTCCATGAAGTAGGTGCGGTGGTCGGCGTCGCTTCCCTTGGCCTCGATGATCTTATTGCGCCACCAGTCGGCGCACCAGGGGCAGGTGGATTCGTCCATCAGGGCCTGTATGTTGATGACCTTGCCCTGGATCTCGCCGTCCTGCTCGACGCCCACGCCGGTAAAGGGCACGGGGAAGGGAGGGCGCTGGGGCGTTTTGGGCGTGCCGTCCGCATTTCGGAACTGATCCCAGGCGTGGAAGGATAGGTCCTCCGGCACCTGGTGACGGTAATAGCTCTGGGCCGCGATGTAATCGGAGTTGTCCAGCAGGATCCCGTCTCCGGGCCGGACCTTCGCCAGGGTCTCGTCCAGATCGCTCATGCCGTAGCACATGCCGATGGTGACGATGCCGCCCGGCGCGTCCTTGTAGCGCATCATCTTATCCATCAACAGCGTGGCGCCCTTCGCCTCGCCGTCCTGAAAGATCATGGAGAGGCCTTCCAGGTACAGGTTATCGCCCTCAGGCAGGGCGTCCAGCTCCAGATAAGCGCCGTTGCCGCTGGCCAGCTGCTTCTTCCAGGCGTCGTCCACGCCGTTCAGGCCGTCCTCGGTGCTGCGCTCCCCGGCCTTGTCCGCCCGATGGACGGCTTTCACCTTCGCGTGGAACACGATGCGGTCCTTGCAGGCGTCGCTTTCGGGATCGGACCCCGCGTAGCCGGGCTTCGTCCAGAAATCCGCGAAATACTCCGGGTCGCGCATGCGCATGCCGGGCAGAAGCACGGGCAGGGAACCGGCGTCGATGACGCCCTTGGCCTCCATGTACCAGGCCAGGGGCGGGAAGCCCATCCTCGTCAGCTCCCGCAGCATGTCGGCCTCATCCCGGGTCAGCTCCGCGTAAGGGTCGCCGCTGCCGCCGGCGTCCAGCGCGTCCAGTATCTTCCCAAAGGCGTTGCGCAGCACCCGCTGGCCCTGCACATGCATGGTGATGGTGTTGGGCAGGGAGACGGGCGAGCCGATCACGAAGGGCGCCGCGCCGTCCCAGGCGCCGGTGTTCTCGATGCAGGCCATGGACTTGTAGCCGCCGCCGGAGCCGCCGTACACGTAACCGTAGGGCCGCTGGGCGGTGTCGTAGATCTCCATGGCCTTCTCCCGGGAGTATTCCGCCGCCGCAGCGGAGGACTGCCAGGTGAGCTTGTCGTCCCGGTTGCCGCCGAACTGGGAATGGGAGCCCATGTTGGTTTCCACATAATACGCCCCGCACTTGAGAGCAAAGCCGATCCGGTCCTCGGTACCGGTATGGCCGATGGAGGCGACCTCCTCGTCTGGCCCGGGGAAGGGGGACAGGTACTGCTGGAAGCGGTTTTCGTAGCGCTCGGCCGGCGGAAAGCAGAAGGCGAATTTCACGGACGTCCCGTCGAAGTATCCGTGCATGTACCGATAGGGGATGGTTTCTCCGCCGGGCAGAAAACGCTCCCTCCATTCATCCTGATCGATGACGGGATGCTGGAAGCGGGGGTCCTGTTTGGGATCATAGATGGCTTTATTCATGGGAGATGTACCTTCCTTCCATAAATTGCGTTACAGGTTGAGCGGGGCGATCTCAACGGTCTCATTCTCCAGGCTTCCGTCGAATTTGCGGAAGCGCTTGACACAGGTTCCGGACATATACCAGACCACAAAGGCGGGCACGAAGAATGTGATGACAGGCATCACCTGCGGAAACAGCGCCGCCAGTATGAAGCCGCCCACGGCGGCGGCCAGGGCCAGCAGCGTCTGGGGGAACCGGGAGAGCATGTGAATGACCGCGTTGTGGATGATCTGCCGGTTGGTCAGCTCGAAGCGGGCCAGCGTGGGGAAGACCCACAGCATCAGCGTGGCGATCAGCAGCGCCAGTACGAAGACCAGCGCGCACAGCAGTCGGACCGGAAGCGTCCCTTCCATCTGCATCAGGATGTACCAATCCGCGGCCAGGAATCCGATCGCCAGCATGAACAGCAGCGTCAGCGCGGTGCCTTGGCGAAAATTGTCCATGAACGCCTGCCAGAAGGGTTGAAAGATGGCGGGGGCTTCCTTCCGCTCGATCCGCATGCCCACCGTCATCGCGGCGGCGGCAGCGGCTCCGGCGGTAAAGCCGGGAATGGAGAACAGCAGGAACAGCAAACCGAGCTTTACATAATCGAGCAGCCTGTAGATAAACCGCGAGTAGCGGCTGTCCGGATTGAATATCTGCATAATCCCTTCCCCCTTTTTCGGATTGTTGACTGTATTGTACCAGTCCGCCCCGGGCGATTTCTTCCCGATTTCCGACCCGTAATGACAGAAAACCGACATTGTGAGCTGGAAGACGCGCATGTCGGATTTGTGTAAAAAAGCATCGGAAATCAAAAAGACAGCCGGGAGGCGTTCGCGTACAATAAGAGTTGTTCAATGGGAATCCGTATCTCACTTCAGATGCAAGGAGGAAAACCACATGCGGCAAAAACAGGCTTCATCCGGCGCGACGGCCAATGAGGAGATGCTGCGCTCCGGCGATTTCTGGACATTGGCGAGAAGGCTGTGCGTCCCCGCCATACTGATCATGCTGGTGATGGTGCTCTATCACATGGCGGACGTTTTCTTTATCGGCCAGACCGGCGACGCCAACAAGGTGGCCGCCGTGACCCTGGCGTCCCCTTTGTTTTCCATACTGTCCGGCCTGGGCGTGCTGCTGGGCAACGGCGGCTGCACCGCCATCTCCCTGGCCCTGGGGAAGGGCGAGTACGGCAGGATCAAAAACATCAGCGCCTTTGCCGTCTGGGGCGCCATCGCGATCGGCGTCGTCTTTGCGGTGATCGTCCTCCCGCTCATGGGGCCGATCTGCAAGCTGCTGGGCGCGAATGCGGAAACCCGGGCCTTCACCGCCGAATACCTGCGGGTGATCGCCATAGGCGCGCCGGTCATCATGCTCACCAACGTGGTGCCCGCCCTGATCCGGGCCGACGGTTCCACCACCGATTCCATGATCGGCAACATGCTGGGCACGGTGTTGAACATCGCCCTGGACCCGCTGCTGATCTCCGTGTTCGGCATGGGCGTCTCCGGCGCGGCCATCGCCACCGTGGCGGCCAACGTGGTCAGCCTGTGCTACTACGCCTGGTTCCTGCATGCCAAGGGGAAGATCTATTCCATATCACCCAGGGATCTTTCCATGAGAAAGGACGTCGTCTGGACCGTGCTCAGCCTGGGCCTGCCCATGAGCTGCGCCACGGTGCTGGGCAGCGTATCCAGCACCGTTGTGAACAACCTGATGATGCAATACGGCTCCGTCGCCGTGGCGGGGCAGAGCGTGGCCGGGCGCATCGGGCAGATGATCTCCATGACGGTGATGGGTGTGTGCATGGGCATGCAGCCCGCCATCTCCTACAATTACAGCGCCAGAAATCACAGGCGCCTGACGGAGATCCTGATGAAAACCACCGGCCTGGCCGTGGTGGCGGGCACGGTGCTGTTCGCGCTGTGCCTGATCTTCCGGGATCAGCTGCTGAATGCGTTCCTGGACGACCCGAACGTGCTGGGCATTGGCCGGGTCTGCCTGCTGGCCTCCATCGTCATCGGCCCCTTCTTCGGCTTCTATCAGATCTGCACGACCTACCTCCAGGCCTCGGGCAAATCCACCCAGGCCATCATCGTATCCCTTCTGGAAAAGGGCATCGTCTATATTCCCATGGTGTTTTTGATGAACGCGCTGTTCAGGATGTACGGCATCATATTTGCCGCCACGGTCACCACCGTGCTGTCCGCGGTGGCCGCGCTGGTCTTCTGCTATAAGGATTATCGCAAGGAACTGAGAAATGCGTCTCATTGGTGAGCGGGGGAGGAAAAAGATGGATCCGAAAGCTATACTGTCTCAAATGACCCTGGAAGAGAAGGCCGCGTTTTGCTCCGGCCGTGATTTCTGGCGCACCAAGGCCATCGATCGCCTGGGCGTGCCCTCGGTGATGATGTGCGACGGCCCCCACGGGCTGCGCAAGCAGGAGGGCGAGGGGGACCACCTGGGCATCAACAAGAGCATCGAAACGGTGTGCTATCCCACCGCCGCGGCGCTGGCCTCCTCCTTTGACCGGGACGTGATGCGGCAACTGGGCGAGGCCCTGGGCCGGGAGTGCCAGGCGGAGGACGTGGCCATGCTGCTGGGTCCGGGCCTGAACATCAAGCGCAGCCCGCTGTGCGGACGAAATTTTGAGTATTTTTCCGAAGACCCGCATCTGGCGGGCGAGATGGGCGCGGCCTATGTTCAGGCGCTGCAGGGCGAGGGCGTGGCCGCCTGCGCCAAGCACTTCGCCTGCAACGACCAGGAGACCCTGCGCATGAGCGGCTCCTCCAACCTGGACGAGCGCACCCTGCGGGAGATCTACCTGCCCGCCTTTGAAGGGGTGGTCAAGAAGGGCAAGACCCGCAGCCTGATGTGCGCCTACAACGCCATAAACGGCGAATTCTGCGCCGAGAACAAGCTGCTGCTGACCGATATACTGCGGGACGAATGGAGCTCCGACGCCTTCGTGGTCACCGACTGGGGCGCCATCAAGGATCGGGCCAAGGGCGTCGCCGCGGGGCTGGACCTGGAGATGCCGGGCGGACCCAACGCCACCGGCGAGGAGATCGTCGAGGCCGTCAGGGAGGGCACGCTCTCCGAGGCCGATCTGGACAGGGCCGTATTGCGACTGCTGACATTCGTGAAGGATTGCGTCGACCAGCGCCGGAGCGACGCGACCATCGACCGGGACGCATGCCGCAGGCTGGCCCGGAAGTTGGCGGGGGAATGCGCCGTGCTGATGAAGAATGAGGGCGGGCTCCTGCCGCTCCAGGAGGGCCGGACGGTGGCCTTCATCGGCGAGTTTGCCGAAAAGCCCCGATTCCAGGGCGCGGGCTCCAGCCATATCAACGTGCCCCACGCCGTCAGCGCGCTGGAATCCGCGGGCGACGCCGTCGTGTACGCCCGGGGCTACGACGCCCACAGCGACGCCACCGACGCAGCCCTGCTGAAGGAGGCCGTCGAGGTGGCGAAGCGGGCGGAGGTCGCCGTGATCTTCGCCGGACTGCCCGACGCCTTTGAGACCGAGGGCGCGGACCGGGAGCACATGCGCCTGCCGGACAATCAGAACGAGCTGATCGCCGCGGTCGCCGCCGCGAATCCCCACACCGTGGTTGTGCTGCACGGCGGCTCCCCGGTGGAGCTGCCGTGGCTGGAACGGACACCGGCTGTGCTGTGCGTGTATCTGGGCGGCGAACAGGTGGGCGCGGCCACCGTGGACCTGCTGTATGGCAGGGTCAACCCCAGCGGGCATCTGGCCGAGACCTGGCCCATCCGCCTCCAGGACAATCCTTCCTACCTCAACTTCCCCGGCGAGGAGGGCGTCGTCACCTACGCCGAGGGCATCTTTGTGGGCTACCGCTATTACGACAAAAAGGATATGCCCGTCAACTTCTGCTTCGGCCACGGGCTGAGCTATGCACGGTTTGAATACGCCGATCTGACCGTGGACAAGGAGAACGTCACCGATCAGGAGACCGTGACCGTATCCGTGGATGTGAAGAACACCGGATCAGTCGCCGGAAAGGCCGTCGCGCAGCTCTATGTGCGCGATGTGGAGAGCGCCGTGCGCCGCCCTGTGCGGGAGCTGCGGGCCTTTGAAAAGGTGGCGCTCGAGCCAGGCGAGATCCAAACCGTTCGCTTCGCTTTGGACAAGCGGGCCTTCGCCTATTGGGAGCCCCGGTGCCATGATTTCTTTGTGGAGAGCGGCGAATTCGTGATCGAGATCGGCGAGAGCAGCAGGGACATCCGCCTGAGCCGTTCCATCCAAGTGAAAGGCACGGTGGAGCTGCCCTTCACCGTCACCGAAAACACCACCATCGGCCAGCTGCTCAAGCACCCCAGGGGGAAGGAGATCATCGGTCGGATGATCCAATCCTCCGCCATGAGCCATGTGGATCAGACCGACAGCATGGGCGAGGGCAGCGAGCGCATGATGCAGGGCATGATGATGGGCATTCAGCTGGGCGCGCTGGTCAGCTATGGCCGCATCACCCGGCAGCAGCTCAAGGACCTGATCGCTTCCCTGAACGCATGACGGAGGAGGAACGAGCCATGGCACGGTTTGAGAATGATTTCCTGCTGGGCGCGGCCACTGCCGCCCATCAGGTGGAGGGCAACAATATAAACAGCGACAACTGGGCCCAGGAGCAGATGGCCCATTCCAGCTTTGCGGAGCCCAGCGGCATTGCCTGCGATCACTACAACCGCTATGAAGAGGATATCAGGCTGATGGCGAAGGCCGGGCTGAACGCCTATCGCTTTTCCATCGAATGGGCCCGCATCGAGCCAGAAGAGGGCGTATTTGACGCGAAGGAGACGGCCCATTACCAGGATGTGATCCGCTGCTGCAAGGACAACGGCGTGGCGCCCGTCGTCACGCTGCATCATTTCACCAGCCCGGTCTGGCTGATCCGCAAGGGCGGCTGGGAGGCAGACACCACGCCCGCCGATTTCGCCCGGTATGCCCGGTATATCGCGGAGCAGTACGGCGGCGAGCTCGAATATATCTGCACGATCAACGAGGCGAATATGGGCATCCAGATCGCCGCCGTCGCCCGGCAGATCTTCCGGCAGATGGTGGCGGCGGGCAAGGTGCAGGTGGGCGTGAACCTGGAGGATCTGATGAAGGGGAATCCCCTTCTGGCGCAGGAGAACCAGGCCGCCTTCGGCACGGAAAAGCCTGCCACCTTC
>ONHI01000127.1 GCA_900317565.1 uncultured Eubacteriales bacterium | reverse complement strand
GGACGGGCCGGCGCGGGCTGCGGCGCGGGGACCGGATCGCTCTGCATTGCCTGCGGGGTCGGCGCGTTCTGCGGCGGCGCGGACGTCGCCTGCCCCACCGGCACCGGCGCGGGCACGCGGACCTGTCGGCGGGCGGGCGGCAGGCTGCCCCCGCGCCGCTGGATGCGGTTCATCAATTCCCGGGGATTGCTCATGGGATTTCGCCTCCTGGGTCGAATTTCGATTTAATTGTATGCAAAATCCGACGGCTATGACCATTTCCGGGGCCGATCGTAAATATTTTTGGGCATATCGGGCTGGCCTCTTGCGCCACGGGGGGTTTATAGCTATAATTAGAAGTGTATAGTTATGCCCGGACGACTTTTACAGGCATAGATGAGAGGCGGTAACGCTATGAGCAACAGACGGGATATGGAACCCACCCTGGATTTTTACGAGCTGCGCCGAAGGCACGAGGAATATAAAAACAGCCAGCGCCAGGCAAGGGGCGAGACGGACGAGCCTGTCGAGGATGAACAGCCCGTCGCGGCGGAGCCCGAAGCCGTGACGGAGGCGGATATACCGGCCGCGGAGCCCGCGGTCAACGCGGTCGCGGAGGACATCGGCGGGGAGATCGCCGGGGAGGTCGCGCGGCTGAACGTCGAGGACGACGTGGATGCCGCGCCGGAGGACGGTGAGCCGCTGGCGGACGACGCCTTCGAGGACGAGGTCCTGGACGACGGCGACTTTGACGCGGCCAGCGCGGAGGACGCCGGGCAGGACAACCCGAACCCCTTCGACCCCTTCATCCACGCCTTCAAGGGCATCCGCGGCAAGCTGTCCAAGCGCTTCGGGCGCGGCGGCGACGCCGGGGACGAGGATGAGGACGAGCTCTATGAGGACGAGGCGCCCTACGAGGACGAGGACTTCGAGGGCGAGCCGCAGGCGGACGGCGCCGAGCCGGCCTCCCCCGCGGTTGAGCCCGTCATCGACGAGCTTCCCGAGACGGCCCAGCCCGCCGACGTGGAGGACATATTCGAAGGCGCGCCCCAGCGCCCGGCGGCCGAGGCAGTCGAAACCGACGGGGACATCGATCCAGACGGGGACGCCCCGGACGAGGGCGACGAGGACTTCGACGACGAGGACGACGAGGACGAGGACGATTCGCCCCGGAAGCCCAGCGGCTTCAAGAAGTTCCTGCGGCTGTTCGTGGTGCCCATCGACGAGGATGAGGCCGAGGGCGACGACGACGAGGATTATGACGAGGACGAGGACGACTGGGACGGCGAGGACGCCGGTCCCGCGGACGATTCTCAGGGCGGGGCTTTTGAGGGCCCGGCGGACGTTTCCGGTGATATTGAAGGAGGACCTGAAATGAGCGATCTGAACAATGTGAATTCGGAGCTGACCAACGAGCTGGCCGCCGCGCTGGAGACCTCCGGCATGTCCCGCCGCGAGCGCCGGGAGCTGGCGCTGCGCCAGGCCGCGGAGAAGGCCGCGCGGGAAGCCGCCGAGCAGGCGGAGGCTGCCGCCAGCCAGGCGGAGGCCGAAGTCGCGGACGCGGCCGAAGCCGCCGAACAACAGGTTGAGGAAGCCGCTCAGCAGGTCGCCCAGACCGTCGAGGCCGCCCAGCAGAAGGCGGAGCAGGCCCTGGAGGCCGACGCCATCGAGGATGTGGCCAGCGGCATCGTGAACATCGATACCGTCAAGGACGACTATGACGCCATACTGGACGAGCCCACCCGCGAATTCAAGCCCGTCTCCAAGCTGGATCTGGACGAGCTGGCGGAGGACAAAAAGTCCGACGACGGGGATGACGAGGACGACGAGGACGAGGAAGAGGACGAAAAGCCCCGCCGCGGCCTGTTCGGGCGTCGCCGCAAGTCCCGCGACGAGGATGAGGACGAAGACGAAGACGACGAGGACGACGAAGACGAGGACGAGGACGACGAGGAAGAGGACGAAAAGCCCCGCCGCGGTCTGTTCGGGCGTCGCCGCAAGTCCCGCGACGAGGATGAGGACGAGGACGAAGACGACGAGGATGAAGACGAGGACGACGAAGACGACGAGGAGGACCGCAAGCGCTCCCGCCGCCGTCGCCGCCAGCGCTATGACGAGGACGACGAGGACGAATACGACGAGTACGACGATTACGACGACGAGGATGACGACGACTACGACGACGATTACGATGACTATGACGACGAGGACGGCGCTTCCTTCGGCCACGTGCTGCTGGGCATCCTGAAGGGCTTCCTCACCGCGGTCATGCTGCTGCTGTTCGTGGTGGTCGTGCTGAACGTGCTGAACGTGTTTGGCGTGCTGTCGCTGGAGAACTTCGCCCGCCGCCTGCCCGACAAGATGGTCAGCGTGTTCCTGCCCAGCGAGGGCATGAAGCAGCGCCTGAACGTCGAGGCCAACGCCAATCCCGCGCCCGTCGTGGAGCAGCCCGTGATCGAGCAGCCCGCTGAGCAGCCGGTCGTCGAGCAGCCCGTGGTCGAGCAGCCCGCCGAACAGCCGGCAGTCGAACAGCCCGCCGAGCAGCCCGCCCCGGAGCAGCCCGCCGAACAGCCGGCAACCGAGCAGCCCGCCCCGGAGCAGCCCGCCGAGCAGCAGGAGACCGTGAGCGTGGGCTGAGCGCATGATTGTACATTTGGACGGACTGTCAGCCTGACAGTCCGTCTTTTATAGGGAAGCAGCAAAAAATCGACAGGGAGTGAACCGCATGAAGTACATCGTCGCCCTGGACCAGGGCACGACCAGCTCCCGCGCCGTGGTGTTCGACAGCCAGGCGCGGATCGTCGCTTCGCACAACATCGAATTCCCGCAGATCTACCCCCACCCCGGCTGGGTGGAGCACCGGCCCCAGGACATATTGGACAGCCAGATCAGCTCGCTGAAGCTGGCGGTGGAGAAGGCCGGGATCGATCCGGCGGATATCGCCGCCATCGGCATCACCAACCAGCGCGAGACCACGCTGCTGTGGGACAGGGCCACCGGCAAGCCGCTGTGCAATGCCATCGTGTGGCAGTGCCGCCGCACCGCGCCGCTGGTGGAGCGGCTGAAGCAGGACGGCCTGGGCAACGTGCTGCGGGATCACACCGGCCTGGTGCCCGACGCCTATTTCTCCGGCACCAAGCTGCAGTGGATGCTGGACAGCATCCCCGGCTCCCGGGAGCGGGCTGCGCGGGGCCAGCTGTGCTTCGGCACGGTGGACTGCTTCCTGGCCTGGAACCTGACCGCGGAGCACGCCCACGTCACCGACGCCACCAACGCCGCCCGCACGATGCTCTACAACATCTTCGAGCAGCGCTGGGACGATACGCTGCTGCGGGCGATGGACATCCCCGAGGCCCTGCTGCCCCGGGTGGTGGACAGCAGCGCGGTGGTGGGCATGCTGGACAAGCGCATACTGGGCCGGGAGATCCCCGTGGCGGCGCTGGCCGGCGACCAGCACGCGGCGCTGTTCGGCCAGGGCTGCTTCGCGCCGGGCATGGTCAAGAACACCTACGGCACCGGCTGCTTCGTGCTGATGAACACCGGCAACAGCCCGGTCCACTCCACCCACAACCTGATCACCACCATCGGCTGGCGCGTGGACGGCAAGCCCAGCTACGCCCTGGAGGGCAGCGTGTTCGTGGGCGGCGCGGTGGTCCAGTGGCTGCGGGACGAGATCAAGCTCATCTCCGCCGCCGCCGAGACCGAGGCCGTGGCCACCTCGGTGCCGGACAACAACGGCGTGTTCTTCGTGCCGGCCTTCACCGGCCTGGGCGCGCCCCACTGGGACATGTACAGCCGGGGCACCATCGTGGGCCTGACCCGCGGCGCGAACCGCGCCCACATCGTCCGGGCCGCGCTGGAATCCATCGTGTACCAGTCCTCGGACGTGATCGCCGCCATGGAGAACGACGCCGGCATGCGCACCGCCATGCTCCGGGTGGACGGCGGCGCCAGCGCCAACAACTTCCTGATGCAGTTCCAGGCGGATATTCTGGGCGCCGATGTGCTGCGGCCCCGGGTGATCGAGACCACCGCCATGGGGGCGGCCATGCTGGCCGGGCGGGCCGTGGGCGTCTGGAGCGACGCGGATCTCAAAAACCTCCAGGCCATCGACCGGGAATTCCATCCCGCGATGGACGAGCGCGCCCGGGAGAAGCTGCTGCGCAAGTGGCACAGGGCCGTCGAGCGCAGCAGGGCCTGGGCGGAGGAAGAGGAATAATGCTCGAACCAAATTGATTGGGGGAAGAAGATTATGCACGACAGGGAACGCCTGGGCAGCCGCCTGGGCTTCATCATGCTCTCGGCGGGCTGCGCCATCGGCTGCGGCAACGTCTGGAAATTCCCGTGGATGTGCGGCCAGTTCGGCGGCGGCGGCTTCGTGGTGGTGTACATACTGTGCCTCGTGCTGCTGGGGCTGCCGGTCATGGTGATGGAATTCGCCACCGGGCGCGCGGCCCAGGCCAGCCCGGTGCGGCTGTTCCAGAAGCTGGAAAAGCCCGGGACCAAGTGGGGCATCTGGGGCTACGCCTCGCTGCTGGGCAACATCGCGCTGATGTCCTTCTACTGCGTGGTGACCGGCTGGATCATCTACTATTTCTATCGCTTCGCCACCGGCCAGACCGGCGATCTGGGCTTCGTGCCGATGATCACCAATCCCGGGGTGAACGTGACCTTCCTGCTGATCACCGTGGTCGCCGCCTTCGCGATACTCAGCTTCAACCTGCAAAACGGCCTGGAGCGGGTGACCAAGGTGATGATGTGCGCGCTGCTGGTGCTGCTGCTGGTGCTGGCGGTGCACAGCCTGCGGCTGCCCGGGGCGAAGGCCGGCCTGTCCTTCTATCTGGTGCCCGACTTTTCCAAGATCAACGGCGAGGTCGTCGTGGGCGCGATGAACCAGGCCTTCTTCACGCTGTCCGTCGGCATGGGCAGCATGGCGATCTTCGGCAGCTACATCGGCAAGGAGCGTTCCCTGATGGGCGAGGCCAGCCACGTGATCGTGCTGGACACCTTCGTGGCGCTGATCGCGGGCCTGATCATGTTCCCGGCCTGCTTCTCCTACAACCTGGAGGTCACCCAGGGGCCCAGCCTGCTGTTCGACACCATGGCCGCCGTGTTCAACAACATGGCCGGGGGCCGCTGGTGGGGCACGCTGTTCTTCCTGTTCATGGTGTTCGCCGCCATGTCCACGGTGCTGGCGGTGTGCGAGAACATACTGGCCATGGTGCGCGAGCTGACCGGCTGGAACCGCCGCAAGGGCAGCCTGGTCTGCGGCGTGGGCGTGTTCCTGCTGGCGCTGACCACCGCGCTGGGCTACAGCGTGTTCCACTTCCATCCCTTCCACGCGGATTCCGCCTGGCTGGATTTCTGGGATTTCATCGTGTCCACCAACATACTGCCCATAGGCTCGCTGGTGTACGTGCTGTTCTGCTGCAACCCCTTCGGCTGGGGCTGGGACAACTTCGTGGCCGAGGCCAACCAGGGCAAGGGCCTGAAGGTCAAGTCCTGGATGAAGCCGCTGTTCCGGTATTTCGTCCCGGTGGTCATACTGTTCATCTATATCTACGGTCTGGCCACGTTCAAATGGCGGTAACGGGGAAACAGCTTGCTAAAATTTGGTGATTCACATACCCATAATTGACATTCCCGTCCCGAAGGATTAGAATTACCCCAATAAAAGTAATCTTTAATTCGGTACGGGATGCCGGCAAGATTATGCATACGAGGCTGCACCGCCACGCGCGGCGCGATTGATGTGCGTCATCCTGCCGGAAGGCAGGATTTTTTGCCCCCGCGCCGAGGAACGGGAGGCACCCTTTGCGAATCATCAGCGGCGTCATGGCCTTTGCGAACGGAAGGTTTTCCCCGTCGGACATCGCGATCGACGACGGCAAAATTGTTTCCATTTCCCCCGCCAAGGCTCCCCTTGTTGACAATCCACTGTATGCCATGCCCGGCTTCACAGATGTGCATGTACATCTGCGAGAGCCGGGCTTTTCCTATAAGGAGACCATCGCCACGGGCACCCGGGCGGCGGCCCGGGGCGGCTACACACGGGTATGCGCCATGCCGAATCTGCAGCCCGCGCCGGACAGCCCGGAGCATCTGCATATCCAGCGGGACATCATCGTCCGGGACGCGGTGATCGAGGTGCTGCCCTACGGCACCATCACCGTGGGCGAGGCCGGCGAGGCGCTCTCCGACATGGAGGCCCTCGCGCCGGACGTCGTCGCCTTCTCCGACGACGGCCACGGCGTGCAGAGCCCCGATATGATGAAGGCTGCCATGGTGAAGGCCAGGTCCCTGGGCAGGCTGATCGCCGCCCACTGCGAGGACAACAGCCTGCTGCACGGCGGCTGCATCCACGACGGCGAATACGCGAAGGCCCACGATCTCCCCGGCATCTGCTCCGAGAGCGAATGGGGCCAGATCGCCCGGGACATCGAATTGGCGCGGGAGACCGGCTGCGGCTATCACGTGTGCCACATCTCCACCAAGGAGAGCGTCGAGATCATCCGCAGGGCCAAGGCAGAGGGCGTGAACATATCCTGCGAGACGGCCCCCCACTACCTGCTGCTGACGGACATGGATTTACAGGACGAGGGCCGGTTCAAGATGAACCCGCCGGTGCGCTCCGCGGAGGATAAGGCCGCGCTGATCGAGGGTCTTCAGGACGGCACCATCGACATGATCGCCACCGACCACGCCCCCCACGCCGCCGAGGAAAAGGCGAAGGGCCTCAGGGGCAGCGCCATGGGCATCGTGGGGCTGGAGACCGCCTTCCCGCTGCTGTACACGTACCTGGTGAAGAAGGGCGTCATCCCCCTTGAAAGGCTGGTCTCGCTGATGTCGGACGCCCCGGCGAGGCGCTTCGGGCTGGATTCCGGCCTCCGGGTCGGCGCGGACGCCAACCTCGCCCTCTGGGACCTCTCCGCCGAATACGCCATCGACCCGAACGATTTCCTCTCGCAGGGCCGCGCCACGCCCTTTGCGGGGTGGAAGGTTTTCGGACGTTGCGTGGAGACGCTGTACAGGGGCAACACCGTCTGGCGCAGGGCATAAGCAAGCCGGGATCTGTCAACGAGCAGCTCCCACAGGAATCATTTTCAATGGAGTGATGGGAATGAAAATCAGCCAACTCGATTACAGCGAGTACAAGGGGAGGAAATACACCGCTGAGATTCATTCGGATCGATATTTATCTATTGAGCCCGGGGATAACGGATTTGACATGTATTGGGTCGACGCAGAAACCGATTTGAGAATGTCGATTCAGGACAGTATACTTTCAGACTGGCTGGAAGACCCGATTGCCTATGGTGCGTTCGAAGGCGACAGGATGGCAGGATTTGTCGAAGGTTTTCTTGAGAAGTGGAATAACCGCTTTCGAATCGCCAATATCTGTGTTTTCAATGAATCAGACCGTAAACACGGGGTGGGAACGCTGCTTCTGGACAGAATCATGGTTGATGCCGTGAACTCCGGTGCGAGGATGGTGGTGCTTGAAACACAGAGCTTCAACTTCAAGGCTGTTTCATTTTATCAGAAAAACGGGTTTGCAATCATCGGCTTTGACCGGTACGCATATTCCAACAATGGTCCCGAAGAACACAAGGTTTGTTGTTATATCGCAGCTGAATCGAACACATTACGGAGGTATCATCATGGCAAAGCGCACGGACATCAGGAAGGTTCTCATCATCGGCTCCGGCCCCATCGTGATCGGCCAGGCGGCGGAATTTGACTACGCGGGCACCCAGGCGTGTCTGGCGCTGAAGGAGGAGGGCTACGAGGTCATCCTCTGCAACTCCAACCCCGCCACCATCATGACGGACACGTCCATCGCCGACAAGGTGTACATGGAGCCGCTGACCCTGGAATACATCGCCAGGATCCTGCGCTACGAGCGCCCGGACGCCATCGTGCCCGGCATCGGCGGGCAGACCGGCCTGAACCTGGCCATGCAGCTGGAGAAGAAGGGCGTGCTGCGGGAGTGCCGGGTGGAGCTGTTGGGCACGCCGTTCACCTCCATCGAGCGGGCCGAGGACCGGGAGCTGTTCAAGGAGATGTGCCAGTCAATCGGCGAGCCGGTCATCCCGTCGAAAATTACCTATTCTCTGGACGAGGCAAAGGAGGCCGCGAAGGAGATCGGCTATCCCGTGGTGCTGCGCCCCGCGTTCACCCTGGGCGGCACCGGCGGCGGCTTCGCCTACAACGAGGAAGAGCTGATCGAGGTCGGCACCAACGGCTTCAAGCTCTCCCCGGTGCATCAGGTGCTGGTGGAGAAGAGCGTCAAGGGCTTCAAGGAGATCGAGTTCGAGGTCATGCGGGACTCCAACGACCACGCCATCACCATCTGCGGCATGGAGAACGTGGATCCCGTGGGCGTGCACACCGGCGATTCCATCGTGGTGGCCCCCATCCTGTCCCTGAACGACCACGATTTGAAGATGCTGAACGATTCCGCCATCAAGATCATCAGGGAGCTGAAGATCGAGGGCGGCTGCAACGTGCAGTTCGCGCTGCATCCCGAAACCAGCGAATACTACCTGATCGAGGTCAATCCCCGCGTCAGCCGCTCCTCTGCCCTGGCCAGCAAGGCCAGCGGCTACCCCATCGCCTCGGTCACGGCCA
>ONHI01000086.1 GCA_900317565.1 uncultured Eubacteriales bacterium | reverse complement strand
CAAGGCCTACAGCGACGCGGTGGCCCTGTTCGGCACGAACCTGAACGCCGCGGAGATGAACACCATCGTGGGCTACGTCTACGACATGCTCTACGGCGACAGCGGCGGCTATCCGTCCTACGCCTCGGCGGCGGCGATCATACTGTTCGCCGTGGTGTTCACGATCACGCTGATCAACCTTTCGATCAGCAAGAAGAACGTGCATTACTGACGAGGAGGTACGCGACATGAGCAATAATTTCGATCGCATCGAGCGCGCCTCCCGCGCCCGCAGGGCGACGGTGCGCACCGTCACCTACATCCTGCTGACCTTCTGGGCGCTGATGGTGCTGTTCCCCTACTATTGGATGCTGCTGACCTCGGTCAAGAGCTACAGCGCCTACAACGGCGAATACGTGCCCGCGTTCTTCACGGCCACGCCCACGCTGCAAAACTACGTCAGCGCCTTTTCGGAGGTGCCGCTGGCCCGGTATTTCCTGAATTCCATCATATTCACCGTGGTCACCACGGGGCTGATGATGCTGGTGATCGTGCCGGCGGCCTTCGCCTTCGCGCGGCTGGAGTTCAAGGGCAAGAACCTGGTGTTCTCGCTGTTCCTGGCGCTGATGATGATCCCCAACGAGCTGGTCATCATCACCAATTACCAGACCATCACCGGCTGGGGCCTGCGCAACAGCTTCGCCGGCCTGATCCTGCCCTCGGTGACCAGCGTGTTCTACATCTACCTGCTGCGGGAGAACTTCGCCCAGATTCCCGACGAGCTGTACAACGCCGCCAAGGTGGACGGCACCAGCGACCTGAAATACCTCACCCGGGTGATGATGCCCATCTGCAAGCCCACCATCATCACCATCGTCATACTGAAGGTCATCGAGTGCTGGAACAGCTACGTCTGGCCCCGCCTCGTCACCGACGATCCCGCCTATTTCCTGGTGTCCACCGGCATACAGGAGATCCGCGAGAACGGCTTCGGCCGTGAAAACGTGCCCGCCATGATGGCCGCCGTCGTGGTCATCTCCGTGCCGCTGATCGTGCTGTTCCTCGTGTTCCGCAACAAGGTCATGGCCGGCGTATCGAGGGGAGGGATCAAGGGATGATGATGATGAAGAGTGAAGCGTGGAGAGTGAAGCGTGGAGAGCGCAAAGGCGAGTGTGGCGTGTGGAGTGTGCTGCTCGCCCTCCTCGTCCTCCTCGCGCTGACCCTCACCGCCTGCCACGGCAGCAAGGGGCGCACGGGGTTTGAGGTGCCCTCGGCGTTCGACACGTCCCGGCAGTTCGAGATCACCTTCTGGGCGAAGAACGACACCAACAAGACCCAGACGAACATCTACAAGAAGGCGATATCGGACTTCGAGGCGCTGTATCCCAACATCACGGTGAACATGAAGCTGTACACCGACTACGGCCGCATCTACAACGACGTGATCACCAACATCTCCACGGACACCACGCCCAACGTGTGCGTGACCTACCCGGACCACATCGCCACCTACATGACCGGCGACAACGTGGTGGTGCCGCTGGAGAGCCTGATGGACGACGGGCGCTACGGCCTGGGCGGCAGCGAGCTGCCCTTCGACGGCCCCACCCGGGATGAGATCATCCCCGAGTTCCTGGAGGAATGCAAGATCGGCGAGGGCGAGGCCGCCACGGTCTACGCGCTGCCCTTCATGCGCTCCACCGAGGCGATGTACATCAACAAGACCTATGTCGAGGCGCTGGGCTACCAGCTGCCGGAGGTGCTGACCTGGGATTTCGTGTGGGAGGTGGCCGAGGCCGCCACGAAGCAGGACGCCGACGGGGTGTATGCCGTGAACGGCCAGAAGGTGATGATCCCCTTCATCTATAAGAGCACCGACAACATGATGATCCAGATGCTGCGCCAGCTGGACGCCCCCTATTCCACCGACGCGGGCGAGGTGCTGATCCTGGGCGACACCACCAAGGAGCTGCTGCTGGAGATCGCGAAGCACGCGAAGAGCGGCGCGTTCTCCACCTTCAAGATCAGCAGCTATCCCGCCAATTTCCTGAACGCGGGCCAGTGCATCTTCGCGGTGGACAGCACCGCCGGCGCCACCTGGATGGGCAGCGACGCGCCGCTTCTGGACATCAGCCCGGAGAACATCGTGCAGTTCGAGACCGCGGTGCGGCCCGTGCCCCAGTTTGACCCGGAGAACCCGAAGATGATCTCCCAGGGCCCGAGCCTGTGCGTGTTCAACAAGGCCGATCCCCAGGAGGTGCTGGCCAGCTGGCTGTTCACCCAGTACCTGCTGACCAACGACGTGCAGATCGCCTATTCCCAGACCGAGGGCTATGTGCCCGTGACCGGCAAGGCCCAGGGCGAGGCGGACTATCAGGCCTACCTGAACAGCGACGCCGGGGACGATTTGCACTACCCGGTGAAGCTGGCCGCGGCGAAGCTGCTGCTGGACAACACCGCCAACACCTTCACCACGCCGGTGTTCAACGGCTCGGCCTCGCTGCGCGACGCCGCCGGACAGCTGATCGAGAGCGTCACGAAGTCCGTGCGCCGCAAGCAGACCGTGGACGACGCCTTCATCGCCAAGCTGTACGACGACACCGCCTCCCTCTACCGCCTCAACCAGTCCTCCGGCCGCAGCGGCATGACCTCCGGCGGCGACCTCGGGCCCCTGCCCGCGGGCTCCCGCGCGCTGCTCATCGGCCTCGGGTGCGTGTGGGTGCTGCTGGCGGCCTACGCAATCGACTCCGGCTTCGCCTCCGCTCAGAATGACGATATCGATTCGTTCGTCATCCTGAGCGCAGCGAAGGATCTACTAACTTAATGACATTGGCTGCCCGGCAGCCGCTTTCATGCTATTCCTTTGTCTCCGGCACCAGTATCCGCACCCTGGTGCCGCCGTTTTCGCCGGCCTCGACGGTGAGGGTCCCCCGGCACATCAGCTTCAGGCGCTCGCGGATGTTGGCGAGGGCGACGCTGGGGGCGTCCCGGTCGGCGGGGCCGAAGCCGGGGCCGCTGTCCTCCACGACGATCTCGCTGCCCCGGGCGGTGAGCCGGGTGCTGATGGTAATGCGCAGCGGCTCCAGCTCCGGGTCGAGGCCGTGCTTGACGGCGTTCTCCACGACGGGCTGCAGCGTCAGCGGCGGCAGCCGGAAGCGGGTGTGGGGCGTATCGAAGCGCACGAACAGCCCGCCCTCGAAGCGCACCTGCTCCACCGCCAGGTAGGCGCGGGTGTGCTCCAGCTCCTCCTCAAAGGGGATGGTGTCCTCCCGGGCGATGGCGGTGAAATTCTTGCGCAGGTAGCTGGTGAAGTCCAGCGTCACCTGCTGGGCCTTTTCCGGGTCCTGGGCGCACAGATAATAGATGCTGGTCATGGTGTTGTAGATGAAGTGGGGCCGCATTTGCAGCACCATGATGCTGGCCCGCTGGCGGGCGATCTCCCGCTGCTGGGCGGCGTAGCGGTCGAGCTGGTCGGTAAGCATCATCGCGTACATGAACAGCGCCGCCACCGCCATGCCGATGCCTATGAAGTACATTCCGTAGACCACGCTCTGCACCAGCATGGCCGCCATCGGCACCACCATGTAGATCAGGAACGCCGCCTTCTGCCTGCGGGACAGCTTGCGCCGCCTGCGGATCAGGCCCACCAGGTTGACCGCCATGATCGCGATGGGCGGCGCAAGCAGCAACGGATACCATGGGCCGCGGTAGTATTTGTTGTCCGGCGTGATGTAATAGATGAACCGGGTGAACTGGGTGACGTTCAGCAGTATGAAATAGCAAAGCCACAGCGCCAGCGTGACGAACATCAATACGCTGTGCCGCGCGTCCTCCCCGCAGCTGCGCAGCAGATAGACCGTCAGCATCGGCAGCAGCACCGAGGCCAGCAGCGATTCCAGATAGATCGACAGCTTCTCTTCCGCAGCCCGCCCCGGCATCATGCCGAAGATCTGATCGGACAGCACCGCGCCGGTGGCAAGCACCAGCACGGAGAAAAACACCACGAAATAGCGTCGGCTCCAGGCATCAGGCGCGGGCGTGAGGATCGCCAGGCCAAGGCCCATCACCATCAGCAGCAGCGCCGCTGCCGCCATAACCAGGTTCGGCAGCTCCATCCATCCGCTCATGAATCCTTAACCCCCCCCCCCCCGGAAAAATCGGATAGCGCAGTCGTCCCAGCACGCCGCGCACGTCGTCCTCTATCAGCGGCTTCAGCAGAAAGCCGCTCGCTCCGGTCCCCCAGGCGTCGTAGGAATACTCCCGGTAGGCGGTCAGGAAGACCACGTTGGTGCGCGGGTTGAGCTCGATCAGCCTGCGGCACAGCTCCAGCCCGCTGGTGCGGCCCATCTCGATGTCCAGGAAGGCCAGCGCCACCGGATTGGACCGGGCGTATTCCAGCGCCTCCGAGGGCCGCTGGAAACCGGAGATCTTCGCCGCGGGCAGCGCCTGGCGGATCACGGGCAGCTCGTGGGCGAGCACGATGCGCTCGTCGTCCACCACGATCACATTGACCGCGCCGCCCTCCCGCGTCACGGGGTTCAGCAGCCGGTCCGCCTCCACGCCCAGGCAGGCCGCCAGCCGCGACACCATCGCGGCGTCCGGCAGCCGGGTGCCCGACTCCCACCGGGCCACGGCGGAGCGGGTGACGTACAGCTGCTGCGCCACCTGGGACTGGGTCAGCCCCGCCTCCGTGCGCAGCCGGCGCAGCGTTTCACCGAAGCCGTTGTCCATGGCGTTGCCTCCTTATCGACATAATTCCATTTTTATCATAACCCTTCCCCGGCCCACGCGCAAGGCCCCGGGCGTGACAATCTGGAACGCGGCGGAAAATGGGGAGAGCGCATGGGGACCGGATTGCCACGTCGCTTCGCTCCTCGCAATGACACGCAGGATACAGCCGATCGTTGTCACTCCGACCAGGGCATGTTTTCTGAATTTCCGAAGCGCATATTGGAAACACGTCCTAACGCCTCGCTCATCCGCGTTCGTATCACCCTCGCGTCCACGCGCTCAACCCAATCCCCGAAGGGCCAGGGGGCGGGATGGGTGAGCGTGACGGGCATGGACACCACGCCGTGGGCGCCGCGATAGACCTCGAAGCGCAGCGTGGCTTCATAGCTTCCCCCGGGCAGGGGCACCTGCGCGGCCCGCAGGACGAGCCGCCTGTCGCCGTCCCGGGCGTAGCCGCAAGCGCAGGGCGCGAGGCCCTCGGGGGCGTCGGGGTCCTCGCCGAGCACCTCCAGCCAGCCCGCCGCGGTCTCATCCAGCAGCTCCAGCCGCCAGTAGTAGTTCGCGTTCAGGGTGAGCGCCGCGTCCTCGCCGGGGCGCAGCCGTATGCCGTCCCGCCCGATCAGGCCCGCGCCGCCGTCGGTCAGCACGAACCGCTGGGCCGGCTCGAGGTAGCCCTGCCCGGTGCGGTTGCGGTAGATCTCCAGCGCGTATTCGTACCGGGTGCCCGGCCAGGAGTTGGAATAGCTCTGGTTCGGGCGCTCGTACTCCAGCGTCGCCCATTCCACCACCTGGTACATACTGGTCATGGCCCGCAGGGCCTTCAGGTCCAGCTCCTGGCGCATGAATTGCATCTGTAGGTCAAAATCCCACACCAGCAGGGCGTCGCCGTGGCGCTCGGCCATGGCCAGCAGCGCCGTCTTGCGCCCGGAGCTGGTCCACTGGGCCAGCCCGAAGCCCACGCTGTCCCCGGCGCTGTAGCGATAGCGGCCCCGGCCGTCCACGCCCTCCACGCCCTGCACGTCGTAGGGGCTCAGTGAGCTCTCCGCCCGCAGGCAGCCCATCAGGCCCGCCGCCTGGAAGTCAGTCAGCCCCCAGGACCCTGTCATGATGCCCCAGATCTCCTTTTCAAAGAAGACCCGGCTCTCCGGATAGTTCACGGAGCTGAACCACTCCGGCCCCTTCGGCGTGGGCGAGGGCTTCGCCTCCCCCGGCGTGGGCGTTGGCCTGGGCGTGGTCTTCGGCGCGCCGCCCTCGGCGTACAGCCCGGGGTCCAGCAGGTCCGCCTCCCCCACCTCGGCGGGGGCCGCGTCCTCCGCGCCGGCCTGCACGTCCTCCGGCGGTGCGGCCTCCCCCAGCGCGGCGGAGAGCGCCGGCAGCATGAGCAGCGCGGCGAGGATTGCGATTCGACGGAGCATGGACAGGCCTCCCTGGTTGGTCTTTCCAAATATGGTATCACGCATCGGCCCCGTTGTCCAGTCCCCGGAAAGGGGCATTGTGATCAAGTTAGCAGATCCTTCGCTCCGCTCAGGATGACGAACGAATCGATATCGTCATTCTGAGCGGAGGCGCAGCCGGAGTCGCGGCCGTAGGCCTAGCGAAGCGTCAAGAATCTGCTAACTTGCATCAATGACATTGCTCCCGGAAAAAGCTGATTTTCTGTTAAATCCCACCCGTTTCATTGAATTATCCCCGTTTTGGAGTATAATTAAATTGTCCTTTGGGCCGGGCCGCGGTCGGTCCGGCGCCACCATATACAAGGAGGAAAACATCATGAAGAAGATTCTGGCTGCTGTTCTGGTTCTGACCCTGGCGCTGGCCCTGTGCGCCTTCGCCGTGGCCGAGGAGGCCGTTTCCTACGCCGACTACGCCGCCGCCGAGCTGGACACCGAGGTGACCATCGAGGCTTCCGTGCAGGCCCATCAGTCCTGGTGGGACGGCAAGGTGACCATCTATGCCGCCGACGAGGACGGCGCGTATTTCCTGTATGAAGTGCCCTGCTCCGAGGAAGACGCCGAGAAGCTGGTGCCCGGCACCAAGTTCAAGGCCACCGGCTTCAAGAGCGAGTGGTCCGGCGAGGTCGAGCTGGCTGACATCTCCGCCTTCGAGATCCTGGAGGGCGAGGGCTACATCGCCGAGCCCGTGGACGTCACCGAGCTGCTGGGCAAGGACGAGCTGGCCGAGAAGATGAACCAGCTGGTCGCCTTCAAGGGCATGACCGTCGAGCCCTCCACCATCGAGGGCGACGAGACCGAGTACGCCTTCCTGTACAACTGGGACGGCTCCGGCGAGGACGGCAACGACCTGTACTTCAACGTCTCCAAGGACGGCGCCACCTACAACTTCACCGTGGAGTCCTATCTCTGCGGCCCCGGCACCGACGTGTATGAGGCCGTGAAGGCGCTGAACGTCGGCGACGTCGTCGACCTGGAGGGCTTCCTGTACTGGTACAACGGCGCCAATCCCCACATCACCGCCGTTGCCGCCGCGGAATAAGCGAATATTGACCACGCAAAAACCCCGTCCTGATGGACGGGGTTTTTGCGTGGGGCGCTCAGGTCTTTCCCTTCAGGAACGGCGACATGGGCTTGTACACGATGAAGGCGATCACCACGCTGCACAGCCCCTTGATGAAGGTGAAGGGGGTGTTGAACCAGATCAGCGCGTCCCACAGGTTCCTGACCCTGGGATTGATGGCTTGGTACATGCCGATGATGGCCTCCATGGGCATGAAGGCGGTGTACATCGGATAGACGATGTAGTAGTTGAAGAATATGCTCAGCACGGCCATGACCAGCGCGCCGGTCACGGAGCCCAGCAGCGCGCCCGCCCGGGTGCGCTTTTTCATGTAGACCACGCCCGCGGGCACCACGAAGGCCACGCCCAGCAGGAAGTTGCACAGCGTGCCGATGCCGCCGCTGGAGGTCTTCATCAGGCTGATGAGGTTCTTCACCAGGCACACGGCCACGCCGGCGATGGGCCCGTAGGCGAAGGACGCGATCAGCGCGGGCAGCTCCGCGAAGTCCAGCTTGATGAAGCTGGGCATCAGCGGCACCGGGAAGGACAGGAAGCTGAGCACCACGGAGACGGCCGCCAGCATCGCGGTGCCGGCCAGCTTGCGGGTTCGGGAGACGGTTGTCATTTCAAAGCACCTCCAAAAATACGACGCGCCCGCGGGATTCGTCCCGGGGCGCGGACATTACTCGACAGGCGCGTTGCCTATGTCTTCTACCATCCAGACTGTACTGTCGGTACCGGAATTGCACCGGTTCATGCCGCAGCGCGGCTCGCGGACTTTACCGCCGGTCGGGAATTTCACCCTGCCCCGAAGACCGGATCATGCGATCCGAGATAGTTATACTATTTTAACGAGGAAATGTCAATTACGCCCGTGTAAATTCTATCGGGCCGCGTCGGCAGTGCGCTCGGGCTGGGCCCGGTCGCTCAGCAGCGGCAGCACCACCCGTATCCGGGTGCCCAGCTCCGGCCGGCTGACCACCTCGAAGTGGCCGCCGTGGCGCTCGACGATCCAGCGGGCGATGGACAGCCCCAGGCCGGTGCCGCCATTCTGGCGGGCGCGAGCGGGGTCCGCGCGGAAGAAGCGGTCGAAGATCCGGGGCACGTCCTCGGCGCTGATGCCGATGCCGCCGTCCTGCACCTCGAACCAGGCGCACTCGCCCTCCCGGCCCGCGGACAGCCGTATGGAGCCGCCCTCGGGGGTATAGCGCGCCGCGTTGTCCACCAGCACCCGGGCGGCCTGCTTGATCAGCGCCGGGTCGGCGTTCACCATGGCCGGCTCCAGCCTGCCCTGCCGCCATTCGTGGGCCTGGTCGATCATCCGGTATTCCTCCAGCACCTCGCCCATCAGCGCGGCCAGGTCCATGGCCTCCGGGTTCATCTGCTGGCGGCCGCTGTCGCCCCGGGCGAGGAACAGCAGCTGCTCCACCAGCGTCTTCATGTGCTCCGTCTCGGTCTTGATGGCGGCGATGGACTCCTCCAGCACCGTCTCGTCGTCCTTGCCCCAGCGGTCCAGCATCTTCACATAGCCCTGGATCACCGCGATGGGCGTGCGCAGCTCGTGGGAGGCGTCGGACACGAACTGGGCCTGCTGACGATAGGCCGCGTGCATGCGGCCCAGCAGGTCGTTGATGGCGTCCTCCAGGCCCTGCAGGTCCTTGTCCCCGGTGGACAGCCTGTCGCCGATGTCGATCTGCTCGATGGCGTGCTCCAGGCTGTGGAACTTCTCCTCGTCCAGTCCCCGGCGGGCCTGCTCCCGCTCGGCGGCGCGGCGCAGGTTGTTCTCGTCCGTCAGCCGCTGGGCGGTCTCGGCGATGCGGTCCAGCGGCTTCAGCAGCCGCCGCGCGCCCCGGGCGCTGGCGAAGAAGCCCAGCACCCACAGCACGCCCTCGACGCCCAGCACCGGCCCGCCGAACAGCCCCACCAGCCGCCAGAAGCCCGCCAGCGCCAGCTCGTGGACCTCGCCCTGCCAGGTGAAGCTGTAGCGCAGCGCGTACAGCGCCTCCCGCGCGCCCGCCGCGCCGCTCAGCGCCGCCTCATCCAGCACCATCGACCGGGGGATGTCCCAGCCCGCGAACGCGCCCGTCACCGCCGTCTCCCCCGCGTACAGCCACGCCGCAAGGCACGCCAGCAGCGCCAGCAGGTCGATGAATACCAGCTGGCGCAAGCGCTTCCACTGCCACGAGCGCTGGATGCGCCGCGCGATGGAATTGACCCTGCGGTTGCTGTTCATGATAATACCTCCCTGTCTGGTCGCGGGGTTATGTTTTGAGGGACTAGTCCCTCAAAACATACCCCACCCCGCGGACGGTCTGTATGAGCTTGACGCCGTACACGTCGTCGATCTTGCCGCGCAGATAGCGCACGTAGACGTCCACGATGTTGGTCTCGCCCATGTAATCGTAGCCCCAGACCCGCTCCATCAGCGTGGCGCGGCTCATGACGATGCCCTTGTTCTCCATCAGCACCTTCAAAAGCTCGAACTCCCGGTGGGTCAGCTCGATGGCCTGCCCGTCCCAGGCGGCGGTATAGCGGTCCGCGTCCAGGGTCAGCTTGCCCAAGGCGAGCACGTGGGAGGCGGCCTGGCGGCGCTGGGTCTTGCGCAGCGCCGCGCGGATGCGGGCCAGCAGCTCCTCGATCTCGAAGGGCTTGGTGATGTAATCCTCCGCGCCCATGTCCAGGCCCGTGACCTTGTCCATCACCGAATCCCGGGCGGTGAGCATGATGACGGGGGTGTCCACCGTGCGGCGGGCCCGGCGCAGCACCTCCAGCCCGTTCAGCCCGGGCAGCATGATGTCCAGCAGCGCCAGGTCGTATGCCCCGCTCTCCAGCTTCTCCAGCCCCGACCGGCCGTCAAAGGCCTTCTCCACCGCGTAGCCCTCGTGGGTCAGCTCCAGCTCCACGAACCGGGCCAGCTTTTCCTCGTCCTCGACGATCAATATACGCTCCGCCACCGCGCGCCCCTCCCATGTGCCCAAGGCGCGGCAGGGCCGCGCCTTGGGGTGATCTGTATGCTATTACTATATACGATCGGGCCGCGGCTGTCAATGCTCGCCGGTGACCTCCTCCTTGACCTTCTCGGCCATCTCGGCGGCCTTGTCCATGGCGTTGTTCACGCTCTCCCGGCCCAGCTCCGCGCCGGAGAAGCTGTAGCGGTAGCCCGCGAACAGCCCGATCACCAGCAGCGGCACGCACACCCAGAAGGCGAACAGCATCAGCAGCACCAGCACCAGCACCGGCATCTCCAGCACCGGCTCATCGCCCTTGCGGACCTCGAAGTGGTTGCGGTTGCCCAGGTTGAAGATGCTGCGCACCAGCTCGCCCAGGCCCTCCACCGCGCCGCGGCGGCGCGCCTTCGCCTTCTCCCGGGCGCTGGGCTCCTCCGCCGCCTTCTCCTCGGTGGAATAGGCCCTCTGGTTGACCGCGCCGTGCTTCTTCTCCAGCAGCAGCGCCGCGTCCAGCAGCTCCCACTCGCTGGCCTCCAGCGCCGCGGTGGCCTCCTCCAGGCTCACGTTCATCTTCTCGGAAAGCTTCTCTGCCATCTCGTAATGCGTCATTGTTTTGTCCTCCGTTCGTTTTGATGGGCTCATTATACGGCCCGAAAATGAAATGGCAAGGAATTTGGATTAGAGAAAGATTAGAAAAGGGTGAGATCAAACACCGACAGCGCGAGGCCGGGGACCACCCCGAAGCGATCCCCGGCCATCTCACATCCTATTTCCTGTCCCTGGCGCAGTCGAAGCTCACGTTCGGCGGGTTCTCGCCCCGGCGCTTCGCGGGGATGAACCGCTTCCAGAAATCGTCGAACAGCGCGAATATCTCCCTGTGCTTCGCGTAGATGAAGAACAGCGTGATCACCACGTAGGCCGCCGATATGATGTCGGTGAAGGCCCAGAGCACGTCCGCCTGGAGGTTGTAGAACACCACGCAGGGCAGCATGTAGTAGATCATGTACAGCGGCATCATCCGCTTGTTGGTCTCGGTGTCCCCGAAGGCGTAGTTCACGGACTTTTCGCAGGTGTAGTACATGCCGATGATGGTCGTCCAGGCGAACACGGCGATGGCGATGGCCGTCAGCTGGCCGCCGATCCTGCCGTAGGCGCTGGTGAAGGCGAAGGTGGTCAGCGCGCCGGAGGTGGCGTCGGATTCCATGTAGGAGCCGGTCATGATGATGGTGAAGGCCGTGATGGAGCACACGATCATGGTGTCCAGGAACACCTCGCCCCAGCCCCACAGGGACTGGCGCACCGGGTGGTCCGTCTTGGCGCTGGCGTGGGCGATCATGCCGTAGCCCGTGCCGGCGTCGTTGGAATACATGCCCCGGGCCACGCCGTACTGTATGGCGTCGCGCACCGTGGCCCCGGCGAAGCCGCCCGCCGCCGCCGCCGGGCTGAAGGCGCTCTTCACGATCAGGGCGATCACGGAGGGGATGGCGCGGAAGTTGATGATGACCACACCCAGGCCCATGATGACGTAGAGCACCGCCATGATGGGCACGGCCTTGGACATCACCGCGGAGATGCGCTTCAAGCCGCCCCAGATGGTCACCAGGCAGGTGACGCCCAGCACCGCCACGGAGACGATGCTGGGGATGCCGAAGGCCTGGTTCAGCGAGCTGGTCACGGCCTCGGTCTGCACGCAGCAGGTCCACGGCCCGAATATGAAGCAGAAGAACGCCAGCACCACCGCGCCCTTCTTCCAGCCGAAGGCGTTCTTCATCACGAAGGAGCGGTCGCAGACGTATTCGTCCATGGACTTTTGATAGTGCTCGCGGTAGCGCTGGCCGATGATGATCTCGCAGGCCTTGGTGGACATGCCGAAGAAGGCCGATATCCACATCCAGATCAGCGCGCCCGGCCCGCCGGACACGATGGCGGTGGCCACGCCGGAGATGTTGCCCGTGCCGATGGTATTCGCCAGGGCCGTGCACGCGGCCTGGAAGCCGGAGATCGTGCCCTCGCCCTCGCCCTTGTCGAACATCTTGGCGAAGGTGTTCTTGAAGTTGAAGCCGATCCTGCGCTGATAGGCGAAGCCGAAGCGCAGGGACAGCAGTATGCCCGTGCCCACGACGACCACCGTCATGGCGTTGCCCCACAGCAGGTCGTCCAGCCAGTACAGGAAATTCGCAATCGCTTCCATGGTATCCCTCTCCCCCTCAATCCCTGCCGACCCTGCAAAACAGCTCGCAGTTCCGGCAGTATTTGATGATCTTCTCCGGATGGTCGCAGACCTCGGGCATCATGCCCTCCGCGGCCTCCTCCTCGTTCTTCGCCATCTGTTCGGCGCAGGCGGCCCGGTAGTAACGGCCGTCCCGCCCGGGAAGGCGCTGGAGCCCCGTCTCCTCGGGCGTATAGACCTGCTCCGAGAACGCCCCCTGGGGACAGTGGCTCAGGCAGGGCGCGTCGCAGCCCGCGCAGGGATCGAAGTCGATGGGCCCGGTGGGCGGCAGCCCGACGCTCAGCGTCATGGCCCGCAGCCGCACCCGGGGGCCGAATTCCGGCGTCACCAGCAGGTTGTTCCGCCCGATGCAGCCCAGCCCCGCCTGGATCGCCGCCTCCTTCAGGTACAGCCCGCCGCGCTCCACGTGGTAGCGCTTGGGATAGACGTTGATCTCCGGGAAGGCCTCCGCCATCCAGCGCTTGAATTCCCGGGAGACGGCCAGCAGCCGCTTGTTCCCGGGCGGATCGATCTCCCCGCACCACCAGTCCAGCTCCGGCCGGTTCGCGGGATGGGCCACGGCGAACACGATCGCCGAGCGCGCGTCCGGCTCCCAGAACACGCTGCCGTGGGGCAGCCCGGTGGTGATCTCCTGGGCGAAGTGGTCCCGGCTGTGGTCCTTCATGTTGGGAAACAGCCGCTCCGAGGGGCCGTCGCGCAGGCTCTCCACGCTGGCCACGCCCGCGCAGTCCGCGCCCAGCGACAGCACCTTCTCCAGCAGCAGCGCCCTGAGCGCCACGGCGTCCCTGTCCATGCTCCAACATCCCCCGACGAAAAGTCATGTGTATAGCTTACCACAAAACGGCCCCGGGCGCAACCGTCCGCCGGTCCCGGCGGCCCGCCGTTAATCTGGTGCCTATAATATTTTCTTAACACCTTGTATTGTGGATACTTTCTATGTTATAATATATACAGGATAATTTGTTTTTCAGCAAACGACGCGCACTCTTGGGACCGACATGCACGGAGGGACTCGTGATGGATAAAAACCGCATTTGGCAGATCGCGCTGCTGGCACTGCTGATCCTCGCCATCGTCGCCATCCTGATCTTCAACAACAAGCTGAATGCCACGAAGGATACGCTGGCGACCACGTCCGCGGCGCTGACCGCGGAGCAGGAAAACACGGCCTCGCTGCAGGCCAGCCTGGACGAGGCGAACGCGCAGAATACGGAGCTCGCCGCCTCGGCGGAGAAGCTGCAGGGCGACCTGGACGCCGCCAGCGAACAGCTCACCGCCTCCGAGGCGCAGGTCGCCCAGCTGGAGCAGACCGTGGCCGAAAGGGAGGCTTCCATAGAGGCGCAGCAGGCCGCCATCGAGGAAAAGGAGGCCGCCATCGCCGAGCTGGAGGAGACCGCCACGGCGAAGGACACGGCCATCACCGGCCTGATCGCCTCCACCAGCGAAAAGAACAGGGCCATACAGGCGCTTGAGACCGCGGTCTCCGAGGCCGCCGAGGAGGTCACCGCGCTGCAGGGCTCCGTGGCCGAGCTGGAAAACACCATCGGTGAAAGGGACGCCGCCGCCGAGGCCAGGACCACGGAGATGGAGGCGACGATCGCCGGAAAGGACAAGGACATCGCCGATCTGAACACCGCCGTCACTGAGCAGCAGGCCACCATCGACGATCTGAACGCCGCCGTGGCTGAGAGCGAGGCCAAGGTGCTGGACGTGCAGGTGGCCCTGGTCGCCAACCGGCTGGAGGCCGCGCCGGCGGACATCGCCCAGCCCGTCCGGGAGCAGCTGGACGCCATACTGGCCGACGACACCCTGGCCGCGCCGGAGAAGGTCCAGGCCATCGCCGATATCGGCACGGGCCTGACGGAGGCCGTGCAGGCCGCGGAGCTGGACGAGGCCGCCGGACAGGTGCGGGACATGATCGAAAAGCTGCCTGAGGCCGCGGACGCCGGGACGACGGAGGCCGAGATCGCCGCCGTCATCGGGGATGAGGAGCTCACCCTCGCCGGAAAGAAGAACGCCCTGGCCGCCATCGAGACCGGCCTGGTCACCGCCAGCATCGACCAACTCACCGCCCAGCTGGCCGAGCACGAAGCCACCGTCAGCAGCCTGAACGACGAGATCGAGGCCCTCACCACCCAGGGCAAGGCCGACGCCTCCGAGATCGAGCGGCTGCAGGGCGCGCTGGAGGCTGCCCAGAGCGACGCCGCCGAGCTACAGGCGCAGCTCACCGCGTCGGTGGAGGGCGCCGCCGAGCTGCAGGCGCAGCTGGCCGCCTCCGAGGAGAGCGCCGCGGGCTTGCAGACCAGGCTCACCGCCTCCGAGGAGAGCGCCGCGGACCTGCAGACCAAGCTCGACGCCTCCGAGGAAAACGTGGCGGGCCTGCAGAGCAAGCTCACCGCCTCCGAGGAGAGCGCCGCGGGCTTGCAGACCAGGCTCGACGCCTCCGAAGCGAACGCCGCGGGCTTGCAGACCAGGCTCGACGCCTCCGAGGCGAACGCCGCGGACCTGCAGACCAAACTCGCCGCCTCCGAGGAGAACGCCGCGGGC
>ONHI01000034.1 GCA_900317565.1 uncultured Eubacteriales bacterium | reverse complement strand
GAGGGCATCGGCCTGTGCCGCACCGAGCACATGTTCTTCGAGGGCGACCGCATCAAGGCCATGCGCGAGATGATCGTGGCCGAGGACGTGGAGAGCCGCAAGAAGGCGCTGGCGAAGGTCAAGCCCTATCAGCAGGGCGACTTCGAGGCCATGTACGAGGTCCTGCAGGGCCGTCCCATGACCGTGCGCTATCTGGATCCGCCGCTGCACGAGTTCGTTCCCACCAAGGAAGAGGACATCGTCGAGCTGGCCAACGAGATGGGCATCGATGTGGACCACCTCAGGCAGACCATCGACGGGCTGCATGAGTTCAACCCGATGATGGGCCATCGCGGCTGCCGCCTGGCCGTCACCTATCCCGAGATCGCCGAGATGCAGACCGAGGCCGTCATCTCCGCCGCCATCAACGTGAACCGCAAGCATCCCGAGTACAACATCGTGCCCGAGATCATGATTCCGCTGGTGGGCGAGGTGAAGGAGCTGAAGTTCGTCAAGGACGTGGTGGTCGCCACCGCCGACAGGCTCATCAAGGAGGCCGGCGTGAACATGAAGTATCACGTGGGCACCATGATCGAGATCCCGCGCGCGGCCGTCACCGCCGGCGACATCGCCACCGAGGCCGAGTTCTTCTCCTTCGGTACCAACGACCTGACCCAGATGACCTTCGGCTTCTCCCGTGACGACGCGGCGAAGTTCCTGGGGGCCTACTACGAGCACAAGATCTACGAGTTCGATCCCTTCGCCAAGCTGGACCAGACCGGCGTTGGCGCGCTGGTGAAGATGGCTGCCGAGGCCGGCCGCAAGACCCGCCCGGACATCCACCTGGGCATCTGCGGCGAGCATGGCGGCGATCCGTCGTCCATCGAGTTCTGCCACAGGATCGGCCTGGACTACGTGTCCTGCTCTCCGTTCCGCGTGCCGATCGCCCGCCTGGCCGCCGCGCAGGCCGCGATCCAGAACGCCTAAGGCGCTTTGGGACAACCGAATATTCAAGCTGGAGCCGCCGCCTCTCGGAAACGAGGGCGGCGGCTCTGTTCGTCATGATTTTGTACCCATAATTGCACATGATTGCGCTTGATAGCCCATGGGTTGTTACGTTATCATTAAATTTGGAAAATACGCATCTTTTTCGCGATTTACTGTGTCTAATAAATGTATTGAATGAAAAAACCGCGCGATCGTGCGTATCTCTCGAAAGGAACACCGAGCGATGAAAAAACTGATCTATTTCCTGGCACTTTGCCTGTGCCTGAACGGCACGCTGGCGATGGCGGAGGGCGAGGCCGCGCCTCCGGCGGAGGGTGAGCCGCCCGCCGTCGAGGCCGTGGACGATTCCGAAGCTCAGGCCGAGGAGGCCCGCAAGGCCGCGGAGGCTGAGGAGGCACGTAAAGCCGCCGAAGCCGAGGAGGCCCGCAAGGCCGCGGAGGCGGAGGAGGCGCGTAAAGCAGCCGAGGCTGAGGAAGCCCGCAAGGCCGCCGAAGCGGAGGAGGCCCGCAAAGCCGCCGAAGCTGAAGAGGCCGCCAGGCAGGCCGAGGAAGCCGCGAAGCAGGTCGAGGCCCAGGCTGAGCCCCAGCAGGAGCAGCCGCAATCGGAACAGCCTCAGGCAGAACAGCCCCAAGCCGAACAACCCCAGGCGGAGCAGCCTCAAACGGAGCAGCCCCAGGCCGAACAACCCCAGGCCGAACAGCCTCAGGCGGAACAGCCCCAGGCCGAACAACCGCAGACTGAGCAGCCCCAGGCCGAACAGCCTCAAACGGAGCAGCCCCAGGCAGAGCAGCCCCAGGCGGAACAGCCCCAAACGGAACAACCCCAAGCGGAGCAGCCCCAGACGGAGCAGCCCGCCGAGCTGCCCGAGGACGCCGAGGCCTGGTTCGAGCGGGACGGCGCGAAGCTGGGCGGCACCCTGCAGGACACGCTGGCGCTGCTCAATGGCGATGAAAAGCTGTACATAAGGGCGAAGAAGCCCGTGCAGGTCAAGGATATACTGCTCAAGTCCCTCTCCGGGCTGACGCTGCTGCCCGACGAGGCCGCCTTCGCGGACGGCAAGTACGTCGTGCGGGTGTCCCGGGACGACCCGGGCAGCGTGGAGAACCCGGCGCTGATCGAGCTGAAGGACCTGGCCCAGAGCGCCCCGGAGGACAAGGCCGACCTGTGGTTCTGGGTCGCGCCGGAGCCGGCCGAGGAGCCCGCCCCGGAGGTCACGCCGGAGCCCGCGCCCGACGCCACCGCGGAGCCGACGCCCGCGCCCACGCCCGCGCCGGTGCTGACCGTGCAGGCGGAGGGCCTCGTGCAGGCGGCCTGGAGCAACGTCATGCCCAGCTTCACCCTCTCCGGCATCCCGGAGGGCATGGCCTGGAGCTATGCCGCCATCATCTACGACGAGCGCATCATCCCCATGTCCGGGAACACCTACGTGCCCCAGCAGGAGGGCGTCTACACGCTGCGCTTCGCAATGCTGGACGAGATCGGCGACATCATCAGCGCGTCGGAGAGCTATACGCTCTGGCTGGATTGCACCAAGCCGGAGATCGTCGCGGCCACCCAGGCCGAGGATGCCGACTACAGGCTGGTGGTCAACGCCACCGACAGCATCAGCGGCGTCAGCCAGGTGTCCGTGGACGGCGGCAAGAAGTGGCACGACCTCACCGGCGAGGACACCTACGCGCACACCTATAAGAAGAAAAAAACCTTCCCCGAGGGCTCGATACTGGTCCGCGACGCGGCGGGCAACATCGCCGCGGTGGAACGGAAGGTCACCGTGGACAAGCTGGAGGAGCCGGACGACAACGGCGGCGGTGGCGGCGGTGGCGGCGGTGGCGGCGGCGACGGCACGCCGGCCAAGACACACGCCAGCGGCGACGGCGAGGAGAGCCCAAACTACGAGGCCGTGGTGCTGGAGCTGCCCGAGACGCCCATGGAGCAGCTGATCGTGGGCGGCGAGCCCATGGAGCTGACGCTGACGCTGGAATCGGCCCAGGAGCCCGATGCGCCGGTGGGACAGGTCCAGCCCTTCACCGCCAGCCTGGAGCGCTGGACCCCCGCGCCCCGGGACGAGGAGGACGACGCGGACGCCCGTCCCGAAGAGGACGACGATACCCCCGACACGCTGATGCTCAGCGCGGAGCTGGACCCCAATCTGGGCGACGAATTCACCTATGAATGGCGCTTCAACGGCGAGGTCTACCGCACGCTGGCCAACAGCGGCATCAAGTACGTGGCGCTGAAGGTGGGCGACGACATCGCCGCTTTCCCCACGGAGGGCTTCACCGGCGGCACCAAGTACACCGAGCTGAAGATGCTGGGCGTGTCCACCCGGAAGTTCGATTACCGGCTCACGATGAAGGTGAACCTGAACCCGGGCTACGTCTCGGCCATGTCGGACAGCGACTATTCCCAGGAGTGCGACCTGTCCATTCGCACCGAGGTGGAGAACATGGCCTACGAGCTGAGCAGCTCCACCAACAGCATCATGTACTTCTACGACGTCTATCTGGGCCCGGAGGACATGCTGAAGCAGCCCTTCGGCGCGTACCGGGCCGAATAAGGCGCGGTCATGACCCCACAGTACACCAACGAAAGGCACAGGGAGGCTGCATCCATGAGGAATCGAAAGCATCTAACCGTCGCGCTGGCCGCGCTGCTGGCGCTGGCGCTGGGCGTGCCGGCGCTGGCGCAGGTGTCCTTCCAGGGCACCGTGATCTCCGGCAAGACCCTGTCGGTCAGCGCCCCCTTCGGCGGGCTGATCGATGAGATCGGGCTGCGCAAGGGTGATTCCGTCCACGTGGGCGACGTCGTGGCCGTCATCAAGACCACGTCGGTCTATGCCGAGATGGACGGCATCGTCAGCGGCATTTTCGCCAAGGAGGGCGACCAGACCGAGGACATCACCGAGCGCTACGGCGGCGTGATGTACCTGGAGCCCATCAACAAGTATGTGGTCACCGCCACCACCGAGAAGGCCTACAACAGCAGCGACACCAAGTACGTGCACATCGGCGAGCGGGTGTACCTGTCCTGCACCAAGGACGGCACCCACGTGGGCACCGCGGTGGTCACCAACGTCTCCGAGGCGGACGAATCCGGCAACACCCCCTACAAGCTGGAGGTGACCGGCGGCGAGTTCTACATGGGCGAGACCGTGGGCATCTACCGCGACAGCGCCCACAGCAACAACGGCCGCATCGGCCGGGGCACCATCCAGCAGAACGCCGCCGTGGCCGTGAAGGGCAGCGGCAGCGTGCTGAAGCTGCACGTCCAGGTGGGCGACCGCGTGGAGCGTGGCGAGGTGCTGTTCGAGACCGTGGAGGGCGTGCTGGACGGCCTGTACGCCGTGGACAACACCATCTATTCGCCCATGGACGGCATCGTGGCCTCCGTGGAGGCGGCCCAGGGCAGCGCCGTGGAGAAGGGCGGCAGGATCATCACCGTCTATCCCCAGGACGCCATGCAGATCGAGATGCTGGTCTCCGAGCTGGACCTGAACGAGATCCACGAGGGCGACAAGGTGCTGATCGAGTTCGAGTGGGACATGGACGGCACGCAGCAGATGGAGGGCGTGGTCTCCGCCATCTCCCGGGTGGGGGAGGAGAAGACCGAGCGCACCGCCGATTCCGAATACCTGGCCTATGTGGATTTCACCCCGGACGAGACCGTGCGCCTGGGTATGTCCGTCAACGTGTACACGATGGACGGCGGTATGACGGACGAGGCCACGGAGGAGGAGGATCACGTCGAAGAGGCTCCTGTCGAGGAAGCGCCTGCGGAGGACGCCGCCGATGACGAGGAATACGAGGTCGTGGGCGAGGGCCATTGAGCCTGCAAAGCCCTGCCGATAAATTATGAATGATGGAGAGCAATGCCATGAAAAAGCTATGCCTGCTGCTGGCGCTGGTGATGGCGCTGTGCTGCGTGCCCGCGATGGCCGCCGAGGGCGACGCCATACTGGGCCATAACGATGACAATACCCTGTATTTCAACTACAGCTTCACCGTGGGCGACACGCTGTATATGGTCGCCTACGGCAGCCTGTACAGCTATCGCCTGGGCGACGCGGACCTGGTCGAGTACACCTATGACATCCCCGAGTCCCAGGACGAAGAGGTGAGCTACGACGTTTCCACGATGCCCTTCGCCTCCGGAGACAGCCTGTACGCCCTCAACCTCACCACCCGTTACAGCGAGAACACCGAGTTCGACGGTGCCAAGCTGGTGTCGCTGACCCTGGGGGAGGACGGAATGGTCCACTTCGAGGACGTGTGCGACGTCGACTGGAGCGACCTGGTGGAATATTACGACAACAACTCCTATCCCGTGCGCCCGGAGAATATCCTCGGCGCGGCGGGCAAGGCCTTCATCCGCTACTATGATCCTCAGGGAGATTACAAGCTGTCCACCATCGACCTCTCCACCGGCGACGTGGAGGAGGTCTCCGAGCTGAAGGACGCCTATTCCATGACGCCCTACCGGGACGGCGCGCTGCTGGTGGAGCAGTACAACTATGAGAAGCCCGATACCGCCCGCCTGATGATCTACGATCCGGCGGACGAGAGCATCCAGACCCTGGCCGAGATCACCGTGGACGAGCACAGCCCGTTGAACGGCCTGGCCTACGACGCCGGGAGCGACACCGTCTACTGCACCAAGGGCGGCGAGATCTGCCCCGTGGACCTGGCCGCCGGCAAGGTCGGCGAGGGCGTGACCGACATGCCTCTGGACGTCTACGGCGCCTCCACTGCCTTCGTGCTTGAGGGCGGGTATTACGCCTACTGCTCCGAGGGCGCGGTGATCCGCAACCTGGACCCCGCCCAGAAGGCCAAGACCCGGCTGAAGATCAACGACGGCAGCTGGAGCGACAGCGTCTCCAAAGCCTATTATCGCTTCGTGAACACCCACGGCGACGTGGGCGTGGTGCTCTCCCGGGATTACAACGAATCGGTCAACCTGATCGAGAAGATGATGAACCGGGACGACAGCATCGACGTCTACGTCATGAGCGCCGCCACCACCGTCTATGACGCGCTGTACAACCGCGGCTACCTGATGGAGCTGGACGGCAGCCAGAAGGCCATGGAGCTGGCGGAGCGCATGTATCCCGCGCTGCGGGAGTGCCTGTCCGTGGACGGCCACCTGGTGGCGCTGCCGGTGGTCCTGAACAGCTCGACCCTGGGCATCAACGCAAAGGCGCTGGAGGCCCTGGGCCTGTCGATGGCGGACGTGCCGGAGGACTGGGGCGACTTCCTGGACTTCCTGGCCGGCCTGCCGGACAAGCTGGATGGCGCCAAGGTGAAGCTGTTCTACAGCGGCTATGACGCCGATGACGCCCGGAGCGACCTGTTCAACAGCATCTTCGAGGATTATTCCCGCTATATTAACGCCAACGATCCCGCCATGGGCTACAACACCGAGCTGCTGCGCGGCCTGCTGGCCAAGCTGGAGCAGATCGATTTCGTGGCCCTGGGCTGCGCGGAGTCCTCGGAGGACGAGGAGAACCAGGGCGGCTACATCGAGTACAGCGACGACGAGCTGGTGCTGCTGCAAACCAGCGTCGGCTGCTCCATCGGCAATTTCTACAGCGACTACACGCCCGTGCTGATGCGCGTGGATCCCGATGTGCCCGCGAATCTGGTGCTGGACGCCACGGTGGCCTTCGTCAATCCCTTCACCAAGAACCCGGAGGCCGCGATGGAATTCATCGACGAGCTTACCGACAACCTGACCAGCGCCACGCGCTACTGCGTCGATCCCAGCCTGAGCGAGCCCATCCGGGGCCAGTGGAACGAGGAGTACCTGGCCGACACCCAGAAGATGCTGGACGACCTGAGGGCCGACCTGGCGACCGCCGAGCCCGCCGACCGGCAGATGATCGAGGAGAGCATCCGCGACATGGAGGAGAACCTGGAGTACTTCGACACCTACGGCTGGGATGTCTCCCCCCGGGAGATCGAGTGGTACCGCGCCCACGCGGAAAACCTGTCCCTGGCCAAGGTCAACTGGCTGTATAGCGACGACAGCGGCGAGGCCTGGGAGCTGATGAACCAGTATCGCGAGGGCCAGATCAGCGGTCCGGACATGCTGGCCGCCATCGATAAAAAGGTGCAGATGATGCTGCTGGAGGGCAATTGAGAAAGCCCCCTCTCCGCCTGCTGCGCAGGCACCTCTCCCCCTCACGGGGGCGAGGCAAGGCTTGGCTCGCCCCCGTGAGGGGGAGAGCTGTCACCGAAGGTGACTGAGAGGGGGAATCCCCTAAATCCATCATTTCCATTACGGCGGGGGCGGGCCGTGGCTCGCCCCCGCCGGTCATGGGAGGACAAAGTGTTTACACGCAAAAAATCTGTATGGCTGTTCCTGCTGCCCGGCGGACTGGGGCTGATGCTGTTCTACATCGTGCCCTTCTTCGGCGGCATCTACTACAGCCTGACCGACGGCAGCTACCGCAACGCCTTCGTGGGGCTTAAAAACTATGCCGACATCTGGCGCAACCAGATGTTCGTGCTGGGCCTGAAGAACACGATGCAGCTGTCGCTGATCTGCGCGCCGCTGGTGTGGCTGCTGTCCTTCGGCATCGCTTCGCTGCTGAACCGGCTGCGCCCCAAGGGGGCCTTTTTCCGCAACAGCGTGCTGCTGCCCTATCTGATGCCCTCGTCGGCCATGCTGCTGATCTGGCTGGTGGCCTTCGACTACGGCGGCGTGATCAACCGTCTGGTGACGGCCCTGGGCTTTTCCCGGGTGATCTGGCTGCAGGGCGCGGAGCTGCGCGTCCCGGTCATACTGCTGTTCGTGTGGAAGAACCTGGGCTTCGCGGTGATCATATTCCTGGCCGCGCTCCAGGCCATCCCGGAGCCGCTGTACGAGTACGCCCGGCTGGAGGGCGCGGGCTTTCTGCGGCAGACCTTCGGCATCACGCTGCCGATGATCGTGCCCACCGCGTTTCTGATCATCATACTGGAGTGGATCAACGCCTTCAAGATCTTCAAGGAGGTCTACTTCATCGGCGGCGCCTATCCCGACGAATCGGTGTACACGCTGCAAAACTATATGAACAACATGTATTCCAAGCTGAATTACCAGAACGTGACCACCGCGGCCTACAGCTTCGCGCTGATCGTGTTCGCGCTGTTCGGCGCGCTGTTTTTGACCCAGCGCCAGCTGATGCGGCGGCTGTCCTAGGAGGTTGCGATGAAGAAAAGAAATCTGCGCGGCCCGGGCAGCGGCAAGCTGGTGACCCGCGCCCTGCTGATGCTGCTGGCGCTGGTGATGCTGGTGCCGGTGGTGGTGACCTTCCTCTATTCCTTCTTCTCGCCTGCCGAGATCAAGGCCTTCATGGGCACCCGGGGCAGCTATGACCCGGACAGCTGGATGGCGATCAAGCTGTCGCCCCAGGTGTTCTCCCTCAGCCAGTATTATGAGATATTGATCCGGGACACCTCGATATTGCGGATGTTCGTCAATTCCGCGCTGTACACGGTGCTGATCCTGCTGGGCCAGGCGGCGGTGATCCCGATGATGGCCTATGGCCTCAGCCGCTTCCGCTTCCGGGGCCGGGACGCCATATTCTTCGGCATCATCATGCTGATGCTGCTGCCCTTCCAGGTGACGATGGTGCCCAATGTGCTGACGCTGCGCAGCATCGGCCTGCTGAACACCATCTGGGCGGTGGTCATGCCCATGTGGTTCTCGCCGTTCTACATCTTCCTGATCCGCCAGTTCATGCTGGGCCTGCCCAACGAGCTGCTGGAGGCGGGGCAGGTGGACGGCGCGGGCACGATCCGCTGCTATTTCAACATCGTGCTGCCGGTCTGCCGCCCGATCATCGGCGCGGCGGTGGCGCTGTCCTTCGCGGACTGCTGGAACCTGGTGGAGCAGCCCATGACCTATCTCAGCCAGCGCGTGGACATGCAGCCGCTGTCGGTGATGTTCAACCAGCTGGCGGGCGAGAGCTCGGGCATAGAGTTCGCCGGCGCGGCGATCTACATACTGCCGGCGCTGTTCATCTACCTGTACTTCCTGAAGGACATCCTCGCCGGCGTGCAGCTGACCGAGCTGAAATAAAAAAGCAGATTCTTCTCTCCGCCATGCCTGCGGCAGGGCTTCGCTCAGAATGACAGCAGAATGATTCGTCATTCTGAGCGGAGGCGAAGCCGGAGCCGAAGAATCTTCCCCAAACGGCTGTCAAATGGAATTGAGTAAGAAGGTTATCGCATGAATTTAAAGAAATTCGCCGTTCGCGGCATCGTCTCCCTGGCGGTATTCGTGGCGCTGTGCATGTTCTTTTCCGGCACGGTGCGCACGATCACCACGCCCAAGGTGCGGCTGACCAGCGCCAAGCGCGGCAAGCTGGAGGAGCGCGTGGAGCTGTCCTGCAAGGTGGCCTTCCCGGAGGTGGACAAGGTGGAATTCCCGCTGGGCGAGGATGTGACACTGTCCATCGTGCGGGTGAACACCCGCGAGGGCTACACCGTGGAGGCGGGCGAGGTGGTGATCGAGGCCAGGATCGCCAACTACGACCAGCAGCGCAAGCAGTACCAGGAGGCCTATGACGGCGCGTCCGAGGCGCTGCTGACCCTGGAGAACAAGAACCGGGGCCTGCGCATCAGCCGCCGGGACCGCGCCTATGCCGACGCCTACTATGCCCTGCGGGACGCCCGGCGCGAGGCCGTGGCGCTGCAGATGGATCTGGAGGCCCAGCTGACCAAGGAGGGCCTGCAAGCCGTGGACGAGGGCTATCCCGAGGGTGCCAGCGACGAGCTGAAGAAGCTGATCGACGAGCATCGCGCCGCGGTGAAGGCCCAGGCGGAGGCCCAGGCGGCCATGGACACCGCCTCCCGCTACAACGTGGACGACACGGTCTGGAGCTATATCACCGAGCAGCGGGAGCAGCAGCAGAAGCAGACCGAGGCCGAGGAGGCCCTGCGCGCGCTGGTGGCGCTGAACGACAAGGTGCAGGCCATCACCGCGCCCCACGACGGCTACATCGCCGAGCTCCTCGTGAAGGACGGCGACACCTACGACGGCAGCACACCGCTGTACACCCTCACCGCAGAGGACAAGCTGCCCACGCTCCGGGCGGACGTTTCGGAGCTGAGCCGCAACGTCACCGAGGGCATGACCGTCACCATGAATCCCGACAGCTATGACGCCATCGAGACCAAGGTCATCAACGTGGGCACCGACAGCGAGGGCCGCAAGTACGCCGACATCGAGCTGACGAGCCAGCTGATCAAGGCCCGGGGCAGCGTCTACTCCATGACCCAGGAGGAGACGCCCATGACCCTGATCTACAGCGCCCGGGAGGCCACGAGCCTGCTGCCCACCAGCGCGGTGCGGGGCAGCGGCGAGGAGCGCTATGTGTACGTCGCCGAGCAGAACACCGCCGCCTTCGGGGGCAGCACGCTGAAGCTGCACAAGATGGACGTGAAGGTGCTGGGCGAGTACGGCGGCACCACCTCCATCCAGGAGGACATCTCCTACTATACCATCGCCTACGGCGAGGACAGGGCCATCAGCGACGGCGATGCCGTGATGGAATACCTGAACTGATCGGGGGGACCACAGATGGAGAAGCAGAGGCGCAGGCTGCCCTGGGTGCTGGTGGCGCTCGGCGCGGCGATGGCGCTGCTGGCGCTGTTCATGCTGCTGGAAACCCGGGACGTGCTGCAATATTGCGTGCTCGCGCCGGAGGCCGGCGAGACGGGCGAAAACATCACCGCGCTGGCGGCCTCGGCGAAGAAGCTGGGCGCGGACATGAAGGACAGCCTCACCTGGGCGGCGCTGGACGGCGCGGCGGGCACGCAGAGCCTGTCCACGGACACGACCTCCGCCGAGGCGAACGTGATCGCCATGGGCGAGGGCTGGCTGGAGGTCTATCCCCGGTTCATCCAAAAGGGGCGGCGCATCGGCGAGAGCGAGCTGGAGCAGGGCGCGGCGGTGGTTATGCTGGACGACGGCCTGGCCTTCCAGCTGTTCGGCACCGAGCTGCCCGAGGACGCGAAGGTGAAGCTGAACGGCGTGGATTTTCAGGTGGTCGGCTCCGTGCGCCACGGCGGCAGCCTGTTCGGCGGGCGCGGCGTGGGCGACGTGACCGAGTACGACGCCTATATCCCGCTGGCCGCGGCGGTGAAGCACGGCCTGACCCTTTCGACGCTGACGCTTTCGGCGCTGCCCCAGGGCGGCGCGGGCGCCGCGCAGCTGTTCGCGGAGAGCGCCGAACAGTGGTGCCCGGACGGCACCATGATCGACCTGGGCAAGGAGGCCATGCGGGGCATGATACTGCCCCGGGTGCTGCTGCTGATCGTGGGGCTCTATGTGATGGTCGGGCTGTTCAAGCGCATGACCGCGCTGGCGGGCCGCTGGTTCGAGGGCTTCCGCCAGGCACTGAAGCAGAGCTACATCAAGGCGCTGATCCCGCGGCTGCTGGGCATCATCGCGCTGACGCTGCTGGGCTATGCCGCGCTGATCGGCGTGACCTACCTGCTGATGGTGTTCTCCGCCCAGCCGCTGTATGTGTTCACCGAGTGGGTGCCGGAGAACATCGTGGAATGGTCCTCCATCTCCAAGGTGTTCTGGAGCCTCACCGCCTCCGCCGGCAGGCTGGTGCGCATCGGCACCCGGGAGCTGCGCGTGGTGCAGTTCTGGGGCGGCATCATGCGCTGGGGCATGATATCGCTGCTGCTGGGATTTGCGCTGAGGGCGCGAAAACAGGCATAAGATAATGCGCGGATCAGGGAAACGGCGTGCAGCCGTTTCCCCGATCTGTTAATTTTTTTATTTCCCCATCAAAATGCCCCGCTTGCGCGTCTAATGTACAGAAGCCATTTCAGCGACACCTGAGGGGACGATACCATGCTGATGATCTGCGCCGCCATGGCCGCGCTGCCGGACGTCGACGACCGGGCGTTCATGCAGCGGCTGTGGCAGGATTACCGACGATACATGTTTTTCACCGCGCGGCGCTATGCCCGGGACGACGCGGTCCTGGAGGACATCGTCTCCGAGAGCCTGATGCGGCTGATGGAGAAGCTGGACACGCTGCGCGGCCTGAACGAGATCCGGCTGCAAGCCTACATACGCAACACGGTGCGCAGCCAGGCGGTGAACGCCCTGCGCGCCGACATACGGGAGGCGAGAGGCATGGAGAGGGAAGCCCTGTCCGGGGTCGCGGCCCCGGAGGATCCGGCCTGGCGGCGCATCGAGCTGGCCGAGGAGCTGGAGCTGCTGCTGGAGGCGGTGGAGCGCCTGCCGGAGAACGAGCGCCGCGCCGTGAAGCTGCGCTACGGCGAGGGCAAGCGGGACGCGGAGATCGCCGCGGCCCTGGGCGTGGCGGAGAGCACCGTGCGCAAGTACCTGGCCGCCGCGCGGCAGAAGCTGAAGCGCACGATCTATGCGGATGGGGGGTATGCGCTGTGAAGATCGAGAATTTGGACGCGCTGATGGACGCCCATCTGGAGGACATGCTGGTGCTGGCGCTGTCCGCCCGGAAGGCGGAGGAGGCGGAGCCGGAGGCCTGGAGCGAGGCGGACGAGGCCGCGAGCCGCCGCGCCTGGGAGGCCTTCACCCGGCGCTGGGAGGCCCGGGAACGGGAGGCGCGCCGGCAGAAGCGCCGCCGGGCGCTGCGCCGTGCCGTGCAGGCCGCGGCCTGCGTGGTGCTGGCCCTGGGCGTGGCCGGACCCATCGCCTTCGCCACCAACGCCGCCTTCCGGTCCAGGGTGATGAAGCTGTTCATGGAGACCACCCCCGAGTACACCGCGCTGCGGCTGGGGGAGGACGCCCAGGCCGCCTTCGACGTGCCGGAGGGCTGGTCGGGGGAATGGTACATGTCCTACATCCCCGAGGGCTATGTGCTGGAGACCATCGTCCCGGACTTCAGCGACGTGATCTACGTCCGCCCGGACGACACCCGGCTGGATTTCAGCGAGGCGGACGAGGACGTGGAGATGAACATCAACACCGAGGACGCCGAGATCCGCTATGTGGACGTCAACGGACGCCGCGTGATGCTCGCCACCCGGGTGGACACGCGCTTCGCGGTGTGGAGCACCGACGACCGCTATTTCGTGCTGATCGCGGACAACACCGGCGATCCCGCCGAGGAGCGGGAGCTGCTGGACGTCGTGGCGGGCGTCCGGCGGATCATAAGGTAATATTGGGAGGAAAGAGACGTGAAAAAAATCATTGCACTGCTGATGGCGCTGCTGCTCGCGGCGCTGCCCGCCGGGGCGGAGGAGAACCGGCTCATTGACCTGGGCACGGACGAATACGGCAACAGCCTCTATGTCTTCGGAATGGCGGCCGTCGGGGACGCGCTGTACGTGGCCTGCGACCAGGCGCTGTACGTGCTGCGGGAGGAGGGGGAGGAGAGCTTCACCCCCTGTACGCCGGAGATCAGGCTGGAAAACCCCTACGTCGACGGGGGCGAGGAGGACATCGACATCAACGGCGTCGCCCTGTTTGGGGCCGACGGCGGGCTGAAAGGGCTGTGCGCGATGCGCGACGCGGACTACGCGCCCCGGGCCTTGGGGCTGTTCGACGTGAAGGCGACCGATGACGGCAGGCTGGAGGCGGAGAACGCCGTCCAGCTGCCGTTGCCCGATGAACTGGAGGGCATGGAGTGGATCGCCGTCCGAAAGGCCGTGCTGCATGATGGCCTGCTGTACCTGGTGTGCGAGGGCGAAAGCGGCATGGTGCTGTGCGTGATCGACCCGGAGAACCCCGGGTCCGCCCGGTCGGAGCGCCTGGACAGCTGGGAACACAGCCTGGTGGCCACGGACGGGGGCCCGCTGCTGGCGTCCCGCGTGTACGACGACGGCGAGGCCAACACCAGGATCAGCCGCGTGGGCATGGACGCCTCGCTGCAGGAGCTGTGCAGGCTGCCCATCGACGACGTGAATACCCTCGCGGCCGACCCGGAGGGCGACGGGATCTACGCCGTGTCCAGGGGCCGGGTGTGCCCGGTGGACCTGGAGGCCGGAGCGCTGGGCGCGCCCGTGGCGGCGCTGGCGGTGGACGGCGAGTGCGCTGTGCTGGCCTTCGGCGGCCGGTGCTATGCCGCCTCCATGCAGAATTTCGGCGTGGCGCTGCTGGACACCGAGGGGCGTCTGGACGAGGATGCCGTGCTGATGGTGGCCGCGGATTTCAGCGGCGACAGCATGCGCAGGGCGACGCTGCGCTTTGCGGTGGAGCACCCCGAGGTCGCGCCGGTGTTGACCTATGAATCCGGGGACGCGCTGGAGGCCATGATGACCCAGAGCGCCGACACGGACGTGTACATCCGCGATCTGCGGTACAATGGCTCCTACGAATCGCTGCTGAACCGGGGCTATATGCTGCCGCTGGACGGCAGCGAGGCGCTCACCGCGCTGTATGAGCGCGTCTATCCCGGCGTGCAGCCCTTCATCGGCAACGGCGGCGCGCCGGTGGCCCTGCCCGTGTATGTCAGCGGCTCCTGCATGGGCGTCGATACGGTGCTGCTGGAAAAGCTGGGCCTCACGCTGGACGACGTGCCGGACAGCTGGCCGGAGTTCCTGGACTTCATGCAGGAGGCGCTGCTGCCCAAGCTGGAGCTGCTGGGGGAGAACGAGCGCTTCACCTACGACGACATGACCGCCAGCGGCTTCCGCTTCTTCCTGTTCCAGCAGATCCTGAACGACTGGGTCCAGGCCAACCGCACCGCGGGCAAGGTGGCCGATTACGAGGACCCGCGGCTCGTCGACACTCTGGAAAAGCTGGACGCCATGGATTTCACCGCCTTCGGCATGGAGGAGGGCAACGACGAGGACGGCTACGGCTACGGCTTGGGCGGCGATGTCCGCTACCTGGTGCAGTTTGACCGGGAATTCACCTTCCAGAGCATGGAAATGGAGGGCGAGATCATCGCCATGGGCTTCGGCGACGACCTGCCGGGGGTCTATGCGCTGGACATGTGCTGTGCCTTCGTGAACCCCTACAGCGCCCACCGGGAGGCCGCCGTGGCCTATCTGGAGGCGCTGGCGGACGCGCTGCCCGCCGAGGTGCTGTATGCGCTTTGCCCCGATATGAACGAGCCGGTGCGGCGGGACAACTGGGAGCAGGCCCTCGCCCGGATGGAGGAGCAGGTGGCCGAATTGCAAAAGCGGGCGGAGGAGGCCGAGCCCGCCGAGAAGCAGGAGATCGAGGAGGAGCTTTCCTACATTACCCGGGATTACGAGGATTACCGGGAGAAGAGCTCCTGGCTGATCCCCGCGGACCGGCTCGCCCGCTACCGGGCCATCGGCGATAAGCTGACCGTCTCCCTGCCCACCTGGTTCCAGAAGGATACCTCCGGCGAGGCCTGGGAGCTGATGGAGCAGTATCGCTCCCGGCTGATCTCCGCCCGGGAATTCCTGGCCGCGGTGAATAAAAAGGCCCGCATGATGGAGCTGGAGGCGGGCTGAGCAGCGGAAAGATGAATTAATGATAAACCGGATCGCCGCGTCTGCCCAAAGACCAGACGCGGCGATCCGGTTTTTGTCATGAACGCTGTAATCGGTTATGCTTATGTATCGATAACATAAAATATTGTTGATAAATCGGGGATATTCAGCTATAATAAAATCACCGTCAGGTGTATCGATACGACCTGTGCCGGATGTCCGTGGGAGGATACCGACAGGGAGGGGGTTCGCGGCATGATCAAGACGCTGATAGCGCTGCTGGGAGAGGAAAAGACCCGCGAATCCATCATGGAGTATTTGAACAATTCCTCCTACGATGAACTGCTGGGGATCGACCTGGAGCGCGACCACTTCAAGTTCCTGTACAACATCGAGGACAAATACCAGGTTCCGGTCACCGAGGGCAGCTTCAAAAACTTCTACGACTACCTGGTAGAACACCAGCTGCACCCGGACGACCGGAAGCTGTATGCCGAGGCGATGGCCCCGGACCGCCTGCTGCGGAACCTGGCGGCGTCGGAGACTCCCGGCGTGCTGGAATTTGAGTGCCGCGCCCGCAACCCGGAGGGCGGCTGGCGATGGGTCGAGCAGGTCGTCATCGGCGGCGACCGCTTCCATATGCCGGACGGGCTGGTGTACTGCTATGTCTATGACATCCAGAACATCAAGGACCGGGAGGCCGGCATCACCCGCGTCAGGGCCCGGCACGGCGTGCTGCACGACCCGCTGACCGGGCTGCTGCGGGACAAAGATTTCTATGACGCCACCAAGCTGCTGCTGGCGAACCGGAGCATCAACTGGATGCTGACCGTGATCGACCTGGAGCAGTTCAAGCTGTTCAACGAATGGTACGGCCGCAAGACGGGCGACATGGTGCTGGCCCGCATCGGCGCGGGGCTGTCCGGGGACGCGGAGAACTACGAAGGCGTCGCGGGCTACATGGGCAACGACGATTTCTGCCTGCTGGTGCCCGCGGGGCGCATCGACATCCATGCGCTGTATGAGAAGATCCACGGCGTGATCGTGCGCTTCGGCGTGTCCATCGGCTTCCTGCCCTCCTTCGGCATCAGCTATTCCAACGGCAATACCTCCATACTGAACCTGTTCGACCAGGCCTCCCTGGCCTGCCAGCAGGCCAAGCGGGATTTCAAGAACCGCATCTGCACCTTCGATCCCTCCATGTACAACAAGACCGTGGAGGATTACCGCATACTCTCCGATTTCCAGGACGCCCTGGTGAACCGGGAGATCACCTTCTTCCTCCAGCCCCAGTGCCGCGCCTCCACCGGCGACATCGTCGGCGCGGAATCGCTGGCCCGCTGGCAGCGGCCCGGCGGCCAGATGGTGCCGCCCTCGGCCTTCGTGCCGGTGCTGGAAAAATACGGCTTCATCCCCGACCTGGACAAGTACATCTGGGAGAGCGTGTGCCGGTGGAGCCGCAGCTGCCTGGACCGGGGGCTGCCGCTGATCTCGGTGTCGGTGAACGTGTCCCAGGTGGACATATTTACGATGAACGTTCCCGAGCACTTCTGCCAGCTGCTGGAGCGCTACGGCCTGCCCAAGAGCGCGCTGAAGATCGAGATCACCGAATCCGCCTGCGGCGAGGATTCCCACAAGGTGCGCGCCACCGTCCAGGAGCTCCGGGACCAGGGCTTCGTCGTGCTGATGGACGATTTCGGCAGCGGCTATTCCTCGCTGAACATGCTGCACGAGCTGAACATCGACATCATCAAGCTGGACGCCAACTTCCTCCACCTGAACAACAGCAGCAACCGCCGGGGCATGCACATACTGGAATCCATCGTGAACATGGCCAAGACGCTGACGCTGCCCATCATCGTGGAGGGCGTGGAGACCGAATCCCAGAAGGATTACCTGATGAGCCTGGGCTGCCGCTACGTACAGGGCTATTACTTCTACAAGCCCATGCCCGTGGCGGATTTCGAGGCGTTGATCGCCGATCCGGGCAAGGTGGACCGGCGCGGCTTCGTATTCAAGGCCAACGACCAGTTCCGGATACGCGAATTCCTGAACGACGCCATCTACAGCGATTCGATGCTCAACAACATCATCGGCCCCGCCGCCATCTACGCCTGGCACGGGGACGAGGTGGACATCGTGCGCTTCAACCAGCAGTTCTTCGAGGCTGTGAACGTGCCGGATTTCCACGAGCGCCTGCTGGGCATACAGCAGTTCATGCCCGCCAGGGACGTGAAGCTGATGCGCGGGCTGCTGGCCAAGGCCTATGCGGACCAGCTGAACGGGGCCAGCGGCGTGATGACCTTCTATCGGGTGGACGGCGGCTTCTCCCGCTTTTTGATCCACTTCTATTTCCTCAACGAGACCGGCGACAGCAAGCGCTTCTACGGCGCGGCCCGGGACGTCACCGAGATCACCAACCTGAACCGGCACATGGAGCTGCTGTCCCGCTTCTCCTCCCGCAGCGTGATCTTCCTCACCCAGCGCTACGGCAAATACAGCTTCGAGGTTGTGGCCCACGGGCTGGAGTCCGTCATGAAGCTGTCCAAGGCGCAGTTCGAGCGGGAGCTGAACGACGGCACGTTCTACGATCGCGTGTGTCCGGAGGAAAGGAAGGCGCTCTACGATAAGTGTGTGAGCACCGTTCCGAAGCGCATGGAGTTTGCCTCCCACTTTACGATGAACGCCACCGACGGCACGCCGCTGCGGCTGTTCATCAAGGCCGACAACGTGGACGAGGAGGACAGCGACGTGAAGTGCATCATATCGATACGGAACGAACAGGAATAGGCACGACAAAACACCCGGCGGCGCCGCAATGTCATTTAGATAAGGAAGAAGATTCTTAACGCTCCGCTAGGCCTATGGCCACGACTCCGGCTTCGCCTCCGCTCAGAATGACGATTTCGATTTGTTCGTCATCCTGAGCGCAGCGAAGGATCTACTAACTTAAAACACCCGGCGGTCGCCGGGTGTTTTTTAGTATATGTATATTTATTCCAATCCCCCGTAGATCAGGTCCCGGATCGTCGGGTGGATCACGTCGTAGCTGTAGCCGTAGCTGCGCACGTGCATGGCGAAGTAGGCGGACAGGTGGTTGACGGGGTCGATCATGGCCCAGGCCCCGGCCGCGCCGTCCCAGCCGAATTCGCCGATCTGGCCGCGCCCGGCGATGGAGGTGTCCACCCGGGTGCGCACGCCCAGCGCATAGGAATAGCCCCTGCGGTTCCAGGCGTCGAAGCTGCGGCGGGCGACGGGCCCCAGCTGGTTGGCGCTCCAGAGCTGCATCATCTCGGGGGAGAGCAGCCGCACGCCGTCCCGGCTCCCGCCGCTGGCCAGCGCGTCCGCGAAGGTGATGTAGTCCTTCACGTCGCTGTACAGCCCCGCGCCGCCACTCTCGTAGTTCGGGGTGAGGCGATAATTGTTGATGTCGCCGTGCTGCAGCACGGGCCGGTTCTGCTCCGGGTCGAACAGGTACTGGGCGCAAAGCCGGGCCTGGTCGGCCTCGCTGAGCCGGAAGCCTACGGTGTGAAGCCCCAGCGGGTCAAATATGTTTTGCTTCAGGTATTCGCCGAAGCGCAGCCCGGAGACCACCTCGATCACCGCCGCCAGCGCGTCGTGGCTCAGGCTGTACATGAAATCGGTGCCCGGCTCGAACAGCAGCGGGTCGCCGGCCTTGGCCTCCACCAGCTGGCGGGTGGTGGCGTCAGGGCCGAGCTCTGCGATCGCCCTGCGCAGGGCGGGGGAGTCCAGCACGTAGTCCAGGCCGCTCTGCATGCTCATCAGGTGGCGCACGGTCATCACCCGCTTCGCCGGGCGCACGCCGTCGCCGTCCTTCACCGTCAGGTGGGCGTAGGCGGGCAGATAGTCGGCCACCGGGTCATCCAGGCTCATAAGCCCGCGCTCGATCAGCTGCATCGCCGCGCAGGTGGTGAACACCTTCGTGCAGCTGTACAGGCAATAGGTCTCGTCGCCCCGCATGGGCTGCGTGCCCTCCGCGTCCCTGTGGCCCGCGGCGTGACGGTAGATCTGCTCGTGGTCCCTGTAGACGGCCAGGTCGCACCCGGGAACCCCCACGGTCGGGAGCGTATCGATGTAAGCGGTCAGCCGGGAAAAATCCATGCGTTCGCACCTTCCTTTGTGTATTCTTATGAAAAACGCCATCCAATTCGCTGAAATTGGATGGCGTTATGGTGGAGCATACGAGACTCGAACTCGTGACCTCTACACTGCCAGTGTAGCGCTCTAGCCAACTGAGCTAATGCCCCAGAGGTTCAACAAGACGTGGAATGGGTGGTGGAGCATAGGGGACTCGAACCCCTGACCTCTACACTGCCAGTGTAGCGCTCTAGCCAACTGAGCTAATGCCCCACGTCTTGACGACAGGAGTTATTATAACACAAGCCGCGGCTTTTGTAAATACCTTTTTGCAAATTTTTGGCCCGGGTGCGCTTATTTTAACGCCCTCATCTCGGTATCCATCTCCCGGAACACGCTCAATTGCAGCGGTATCGAGGCGCAGAAGGTGATCACGTCGGCCACGGCCTGGCTGATTTGCAGCCCGAAAAGGCCCAGCACCCGGGGCAGTATCAGCACGGCGGGCACGAAGAACAGCCCCTGCCGCGCCATGGCCAGGAAGGAGGCACGCACGGATTTGCCGATGGTCTGCATCATCATGTTGCAAAGCACGATCCAGGCGGACAGCGGGAACGTGAGGCACTGGGCCCGCAGCGCCACCGTGCCGATGGCGGAGACGTCGGCGTCGCCCTTGCGGAACACGGCCACCAGCTGGGGCGCGAAGGCGAAGGCCAGCACCGCGGCGCAGCACAGGAAGATCGTGGCGCTCTTGACGCAGAACCAGAAGGCCTGCTTTACCCGCTCGTACTTCTTCGCGCCGTAGCAGAAGCCGCACACCGGCTGGAAGCCCTGGCCGAAGCCGATCACGCAGCTGTTGGCGAACATCACGATACGGCTGACGATGCTCATGGCGGCGATGGCGGCGTCGCCGTAGATGCCCGCGCCCAGGTTCAGGCAGATGGTGCCCACGCTGTTCAGGCCCTGGCGGCACAGCGAGGGCATGCCGCCGTTGACGATGGATTTCAGATAGTGCCCGTTGGGGGTGAAGTTTTTGATGCGTATCCGCAGGTTGCCGCCCCGCAGCGTGCCCGCCAGCAGCAGGCAGAAGCTGACGAACTGGCTGATGATCGTGGCCAGCGCCGCGCCGGCGATGCCCATGTCGAAGGTGAAGATCAGCAGCGGATCCAGCGCGATGTTGATCACCGCACCGGAGGCGATGCCGATCATGCTGTAGAAGGCGCTGCCCTGGAAGCGCAGCTGGTTGTTCAGCACCAGCGAGGACATCATCCACGGCGCGCCGATCAGTATAACCCGCATGTAGTCTACCGCGTAGGGCAGTATCGTCTCGGTGGAGCCCAGCACCCGCGCCAGCGGCCGGATCAGCAGTATGCCGACGGCGGCCAGCAGCGCCCCGGTGAGCAGCGCGCTGAAGAAGCCCGTGGCGGCCATGCGCTCGGCGTCCTCGCCGTCGTTCGCGCCCAGCGCCCGGGAGATGTAATTGCCGGAGCCGTGGCCGAAGAAGAAGCCGCAGGCCTGTATGATGGCCATCAGCGAGAACACCACGCCCACCGCCGCGGAGGCGCTGGTGCCGATGCGGCCCACGAAGAACGTGTCCGCCATGTTGTAGAAAGCCGTCACCAGCATGCTGATGATCGTGGGCACCGCCAGCCGGGTGACGAGCCCGGGGATCGGTGCGGTGGTCATTTGGATGTACTTTTCGGAGGAGGGCATGAATTGATCCTTCCTATTCATGAGGGTGGGGAGTTGGAGCGTGAAGAGTGGAGTTGGGGAAAGCGGTTGTAGGGGCGGATCGTGCTCAGCCTTCCCCTCTGGGGAAGGTCGTCAAGTCAGCATCGGGGGAGGAGCCCCACCACCGCAAGCGGTCCCCCTCCCCACAGCGGTGGGGAGGCTTTTGGAACAACGAGCAATGAAGCACAGATTCGCAGTTAATATCTCGTAGGTCCTTAGCTTCCCCACCGCAGTGGGGAAGTACCCGCGAAGCGGGGGATAGGGCTCCCCTCATCCCTCCGCGCGTCACATCGCAGCAAACTCGAACAGCGTCACCTGGCTGGTTTCCGGGATGCCGTTCAAGCATCCGGCCAGCTTCAGCTGCTCCACCATGGACTTGGACACCTTGCGGCGCACCATGTCGTCCTGGCTGATGAAGGGGCCTGCCTTGCGGGCCTCCACGAAGGCCTCCGCCGCCGCCAGGCCGATGCCGGGCAGCGAATTGATGGGCGGCAGGATCTCGCCCTCGTCGTCGATCACAAATTCCGCGGCCCGGGAATTGTAGATGTCGATGGGCTTGATGTGGATGCCCCGCAGGTTCATCTCGATCAATATCTCCAGTATCACGATCTCGTCGTCCTTGGTGGCGGTGCGCTCCGACTTGTCCAGCGCCTTGATGGCGTCGATCATGTCCCGCAGCGCGTCCACGTCCCGGGTGGTCATGCGGGTGGCGTCGAAGCTCTCGGCGTTGCGCGCCAGATAGCAGCAGTAGTAGGCCGCCGGATAGTATATCTTGAAATAGGCGATGCGCAGCGCCATGGTCACGTAGGCCACCGCGTGGCCCTTCGGGAACATGTACTTGATCTTCTTGCAGGTGTCGATGTACCACTCCGGGCAATTGGCGGCGCGCATGGCCTCCTCCATCTCCGGCTTCAGGCCCTTGCCCTTGCGCACGGCCTCCATGGTCTTGAAGGCCATGGACGCCTCCACGCCGCTGGCGATCAGCGCGTTCATGATGTCGTCGCGGGTGCAGAAGCACTGCTTCAGCGGGATGCCCTGGTGCACCAGGTCCTGGGCGTTGCCCAGCCAGACGTCCGTGCCGTGGGACAGGCCGGAGATTCGGATCAGCTCCTCCATGGTGCTGGGCTTTGTCTCCTTCAGCATGCCGCGCACGAAGGAGGTGCCGAATTCGGGCACGCCCAGCGTGCCGCTCTCCGCCACGCCCAACTCCTCCGCCGTGAGGCCCAGCGCCTCGGGCCCGGTGAACAGCGATATGATCTTGCCGAACACCTCCGGGTCGTGCAGCGGCACGGCCTGGGGCGCGATGCCGGTGATGTCCTGGAGCTTGCGCAGCATGGTCGGGTCATCGTGGCCCAGCACGTCCAGCTTCACCAGCACGTCGTGCATGCTGTTGAAGTCGAAGTGGGTGGTGATGGTGGGCGTGGTCATGTCGTCGGCGGGGTGCTGGATCGGGGTGAACTGGTAGATCTCGTATTCCTTGGGCAGCACCACCATGCCCGCCGGGTGCTGGCCGGTGGTGCGCTTGACGCCGGTGATGCCCCGGGCCAGGCGCTCCATCTCCGCCCGGGGCAGGCTGATGCCCTTCTCCTCGCAGTATTTCAGCACGTAGCCGTAGGCCGTCTTTTCCGCGATGGTGCCGATGGTGCCGGCGCGGAAGCAGTATTCCTCGCCGAACAGCTCCTGGATGTAGCGGTGGGCCCGGGGCTGGTATTCGCCGGAGAAGTTCAGGTCGATGTCGGGCACCTTGTCGCCCTTGAAGCCCAGGAAGACCTCGAAGGGGATGTTGAAGCCGTCCTTGTTCATCATCGCGCCGCAGACCGGGCACTGCTTCGGCGGCAGGTCCAGGCCGGTGGTGTAGTTGGGGTCG
>ONHI01000033.1 GCA_900317565.1 uncultured Eubacteriales bacterium | reverse complement strand
TCGCCGCCGCCCGCGGCGGACTGGATGAAATAAGTGGGAGGATTGCCCAATGGAAAGACACCCGATCGAAGGCATCATGACCACCACGCTGGAGAGCATACGGGACATGATCGACGTGAACACCGTGATCGGCGAGCCCATCGCCACGGCGGACGGCTCCACCGTGATCCCCATTTCCCGGGTCAGCTTCGGCTTTGTGGCCGGGGGCGGCGAATATCCCCGCCGGGACGCGCCGAAGCAGGAGGACGGCGAGCGCCGCGCGCTGCCCTTCGCCGGGGGCACCGGCGCGGGCGTGAGCGTGTCGCCCCTGGGATTTCTGGTGACCCACGGGGACCAGGTGCGGCTGCTGCCCGCGACCTGCTGCCAGCCCATCGAGCGCGTGATCGAGCTGATCCCCCAGGCCATGGCGGAGGTGCGGAAGGCCGTCAGGGGATGAGCTTCGGGCCGGCCGCGGCGCGACCGGCCCGAATTTCATGCCTCCCGGCCTCATATCCTTCGGGAGGAGGGGGGATTTCATGCAGCCGACCATCGTCTGCACCGCGCCCGTGGCGGGCATGATCTACATAAACGGGCGCTTCGCCGGGGAGGCCTCCCGGGAGCGCCCGCTGTTCGCGCCGGTGTCGCCCTGCGGGGCGACCTATCTGGAATACCGCCCGCTGACCGGCTCCGGCGCGCTGGCGCGGCGATGCGTGTTCTCCGGCGGCGCGCCGATGCCGGAATCGCTGGCCAGGGCGGAGGGGCTGAGCTGCGTGGCCTGGCCGGGCGGCGTGCTGGAGGCGGAATTCGCCCCGGCGGCGGAGGCTACAGAACACTTCGCGCTGGAAAGCCTGCCCTGCGCCATCGTCCGCGGCGGGGAGACGGTCCTGCGCTTCAACGGGCTGGAGATCCCGCTGCCCGAAGGCGCGCAGCCGCCCCGGCTCATGCGGCTGAACGGCGCGGCGGCGCTGCTGGGCGACGTGGCGGGCGGCGGGCAGTACCTGGCGGCGCTGTCGCCGGATCTCACCGCCCAGATCGGCCTGCTGTCGGCAAGGCGCATCGACCCGGCGGATGGCGGCATGCTCAGCGCCATCGTGGACCTGGAGGACAGCGTGGGCCACGGCAGGCTGGAGCAATGGCTGATCGAGCCCGCCGGACTGACCCGCGTCTCCTCGGAGAGCGTGTGGACGGGCGGCGCGCCCCGGTGGCCGGACACCGCCGAGGGGACCATGATCGCCGCGGTGGAGGCTATGCTCGCCGGGCTGCCCGGCGAGGCGGAGGGCTATCTCTCCCCCGCCCTGGCCCAGGGCCGTCCGCTGGACGCCATCGCCGATATCTGCGCGCTGTGCGTGCCGATGAAATATGGCCTGCCCGGGGAGCGCGCCTGCGTGGGGCTGCTCTCACCGGAGAACCCCCACCTGGCGACGGTGCGGCCGCTGTACTACCGCGCGGAGCCCTCCGGCGGCACGCAGGGGCCGTGGCGGATCGCCGCCGTATGGCTGGAATAGCCTACTGCGGGTTCGCGCCGAAGCCCAGGGACACCTTCAGCGCCTCGCTCACCCGGGCCATCACCTCGGGCCGCAGCGTGCCGATGCGCTCCCGCAGGCGGCGCTTGTCCAGCGTGCGGATCTGCTCGGCCAGCACCACGCTGTCCTTCATCAGGCCGGTGCCCTCGCAGGCGATGGGCACGTGGGTGGGCAGCCGCGCCTTGTTCAGCTGGCCCGTGACGGCCAGCACGATCACGGTGGGGCTGTAGCGGTTGCCCACGTCGTTCTGGATCACCAGCACCGGGCGGATGCCGCCCTGCTCCGATCCGACCACCGGGTCCAGGCAGGCGCTGAACAGATCGCCTCGGTTGATCATGGTATCACGCTCCGCATACATCGTGTGCGGCATACTATGCGGATAGCTTCGCGGGGGTGAAAACGTACCTGTCGTCATCATACATACGCTCCATTATTCACTTTTTACATGACCAATGAACCGTTGTCATCGGATATCACCTGCATCAGCCTGCGCTCGATGCCGGACATGGCGTCGATATACACCAGGAAGGTGTCGCTGCCGGAGGTGGCGGTCACCTCGTAGCACAGGTATTCTTCGGTGTTCTCGGGGATCACGCACAGCCGCGTGGCCACGGGCGTCAATGCCCCGCCGATGCGCTGGGCGGCGTCCTGCTCCGTGAGCGCCGGGAGCTCCAGCGCCCGGGGCACGTGGTTCATCAGGTAGTTGGCCGCCTCCAGGCCGATGATCGCGCCGTCGGCCATGGAGACCTGCACCTTCACCAGGTCCGGATACAGCACCACGCCGTTCTGCACCGCGGCGAAGTTCACCGTCATGATGCCGCCGAAGCGGCTGGAGTAGCTCATCTCCATCTCGCCGTAGCCCCGGGACAGCAGGAACGCCCGGGCGGCGTCCACGGCCTGGCGGTCCGTCAGGTTCACGTCCTCCACGGCGCTGTCGCACAGCAGGTACAGCAGCTGTCCGCCCGCCCGGGTGACCCCGGCGCTGAGGCTGTAATCCCCCAGGCGCAGCGCGTATTCATAGCAGTCCACGGGGATCTCGCTCTCGCCGGTGAAGCGCACGTCCGCCGCCTGCTGGCCCACGAAGGCAATGAGCGCCTGCCGGGCCGCCGCCTCGTCCACCTGGGCCATGCCCGCCAGCAGCTTGAATTCGCCGTCGGTCCGCCCGTCGGAGAAGGGCCCGTCGTACAGCAGCGCCGGATAGTCCGTGGCGGGGCCGGTGATGGGATAGAGGCTCTCCTCCCCCGTGCCGTCCTCGGAAATGTCGAACACCGCCTCGCCGCCCTCGTAGCGGTCCAGCAGCCTGCCCATGCGCACCGAGAAGGCCGCCGCCGTCTCCGAGAGCCGCTCCAGCGCCGCGTAGTCCTCCGGGGTCATTTCCCCGCCGTTGCCCAGCCGCACGGACAGCGTGCTGGCGAAGTCCCCCGCCTGGTTGATGAATTTCAGCGTGGCGGAGACGGTCTCCTGGCCCAGCGGCAGCAGCGCCAGGTTGGACAGCGCCCCCTGGGTCTGCAGCGCGGTCTCGTTCAGCAGCGCCTGCATCTGGCCCGTCTCCCCCGCCACCAGCAGCTTGCGAAAGTTCACCGACATGCCCTCGGTCAGCTCGCAGGTCTCGTAGAAGGCCTTCTGCACCACGGCGTTCAGCCGGGCGTTGGCCTCGTTCAGCCGCAGCGTCTGGGCCGACGAGAACGCCAGCACCCCGGCCAGCAGCGCCGCCAGCGCCACGTTCAGCACCCGCGTCCAGTCCCGCTCGCGCACGTTCGCCACAAAATAGGATTCGTTCATAAGCGACAGCCTCCTAGACCGCGAAGCTGTGGTTCCCGATCACGGTCTTGATCGTGCGCGTGCGGATCCACTTGTCGTCGGTCGCCCTGGGGTTGTAATAGTACAGGCATCCGCCGGTGGGGTCCCAGCCGTTCAGCGCGTCCAGCGCCGCGCGGATGGCGGTGCTGTCCGGGGTGTTGTTGATGGAGCCGTTGCTGACGCAGCTGAAGGCCCCGGACTGGAAGATCACACCGGAGATGGTGTTGGGAAAGGAGGCGCTGGCCACCCGGTTCAGCACCACGGCGGCCACGGCCACCTGGCCCTTGTAGCTCTCGCCCCGTGCCTCGGCGTACACCAGCCGGGACAGCAGCCGATGGTCCGCGGAGATGATCGACGCCGAGGCCGCCACCGCCCCGCCGCTGCCGCCGGACAGCGTCACGCCCATGGCCGCCGCCGTGGCCGGGCCCACCCGCCCGTCGGCGGCAAGGCCGTTCTTGCGCTGGAAGGCCAGCACCGCCGCCCGGGTCTTTTCGCCGTATTTGCCGTCGGCGCTGCCCGTGAGATAGCCCCACTGGATCAGCTTTTTCTGCACTTCTGTAACGCTGCCGCCGCTGGAGCCCACCTCCAGCACCGCCGCCAGCGCCGCCGGTGCCAGCGCCGCCAGCAGCGCGATCAGCGCCAGCAGCAGCGCCGCGCCACGCCGGGCGCTCATGCGTCATCCCCTCCGAACAGGCCCCGCAGCCAGTCCAGTATCACCGAATGGAACTGCACCGGCGCGTCGGGATCGACGTCCTCCGGCAGGCACAGCGAGGGATACAGCACGCACCACCAGTTGCGGCCCTCCCCCGCGCCCAGCACCACCCGCAGCGCCCTGTATTTCCCGGCGGGCACCAGCAGGTCGCCGTACCGCCGGTCGGGAAAGTCGAACACGCCCGCCTCGGCCCGGACGTCGCCGTCAAAGCCCTCCGCCCGCGCCCGCAGTTCGGCGGCGTCCTCCAGCGCGTCCAGGTTGTCGTTGACGGCCTGCCAGGCCGCCGCAGGGTCATCGCAGTTTGCAAGCAGCGCCCGGGCGCGCTCCAGCACCGCGTCCCGGACCTTGAGCTTCAGCGCCTGGGCGGCGTCGCCGTCGTCCGCGGCGATCACGTGCAGCCGCACGAATTCCTCCACGGGCACGCCCCGCCACTGCGCCGCCCGGGCCGCCGTGCCCGCCAGCAGCGTAAGTATCAGCAAAAAAACAAACCGACGTTTCAGAACGATTCCTCCGTTTCCGTTGGGAATTGTTCCTAGCGTCGGTCAAATTTCGGTTTTTTATACAGGGATCGGTCCGTCCGCCGCGCCTGTCATGAGGGCGGGCTGGTCACTTCACGCTTGCGAGGAACAGCGCCCCGGCCGCCTCGGCGGGATGCTCGGCCAGTCGCCGCAGCGCCTCCGGGGGCAGCGTCGCCCCGGCGGCGAACTGCCGGTAGGCGAAGGCCAACAGCGCCCGGCTGCCCCGGCGGGCGACGGCCTGCACGCCGTTCTCGTCGGGCTTCTCGGCAAACGTCTGGGCTTCGCAATACTCCCGGCAGCGGCGCAGCAGCGCCCCGGCGTCATAGATGGCGTCCACCCGGAAGCCCATCGCCCCGGCGCACAGCTCCAGCCCCCGCAGCCAAACGTCCCGCCATTCCAGCGCCTTGCCGCCGGTCTCCCACCCCAGCGCGGCCAGCAGCGGCGCATTCGCCGGCTGGCCCAGGTTGGCGATGCCCCGGCGGATGATCTCGCCGTCGAAGCGCAGCAGCGCCGCCATGTAGCCCCGGGCCTCCCCGGCGGCGTCCAGGGCGTTCACCCGCCGGAAGGTGTACAAAAAGCCGTCCAGCCGCCCGAAGCGCTTCATGGCGTCGTGATAGCCCAGCAGCCGGCTGCGGCGCAGCAGTTCCGGGTTGAAGTCCAGAAAGCCGCCCAGGTTGTGCAGCGGCCGCACCGACGTCAGCCAGGGCATGCGGGCGTACTCCGGGTGGGTGAACTCCGGGTGCAGCTCCACGGCCACGATCTCGTCCATGCCGTCCGCCAGCGCCATGTCCACCGGCAGGTTGTCGCAATAGCCGCCGTCGATGTAGCGCTGGCCGGCGATGTGCCGGGCGGGAAAGATCGGGAAGCAGGAGGCCGACGCGATCACCCAGTCCGCGAGGCTCCCCGGGGCCATGTCGTCCAGCCGCACCGGCAGGCCGGTCATCTGCGGGGCCTTGCAGGTCATCACGCCCAGCCGCATGCCCGTGGCGCGCACCCTGCCCTCGTCGACGCGCTGGCGCACCAGGGCCTCCAGCGGGGAGATGTCCATGCGCAGGTGCTGGGCGTTCTCCATCAGGAAGGGGATCACGTCCCGCTTGCGGGAGATCATGCGGTCGATGGCAAAGTCGTCCTCGTCCTTCACGGCCATGATCTGCTTGACCGTGATGTTGGACCACAGCGACACCGCCCCGGGCAGGTCGCCCTGGGCGAACAGCGCCGCGTTCAGCGCGCCGATGGACGTGCCGTAGACGCCGTCAAAGCGCAGACCCAGCTCGTCAAAGGCCTGCCACGCGCCGATCTGGTAGGCGCCCCGGCTGCCGCCGCCGTTCAATACCAACGCACGCTTCATGAAAACACCCCCTGGGGAATTGAGAATTGAGAATCCCCGACTATCTTATTATATCATACGACATACACTTTAGTTTTACATTCATGCAAAAACATGTTATAATGAAATAATAATGCTGGGTACAGAATAACGGTTTTCTGCACAGTATAATACAAGATTGTCGAATAAGAGGTATTTCATGAACGACAAACTTCAACTGTTTGAAGACCAACCCATCCGAACGGCATGGGACAATGAGAATGAGGAATGGTATTTCTCCATCGTGGATGTGGTTCGGGTCCTGACTGAGAGCAGGGATCCGAACGCTTATTGGCGCAAACTGAAACAGCGCCTCAAGGAAGAGGGCAATCAAACCGTGACAAATTGTCACGCTTTGAAAATGCGCGCGCATGATGGAAAGCAGAGGGCTACCGACGTCGCCACGACGGAGCAGCTTCTCCGCCTGATCCAGTCCATTCCGTCGCCCAAAGCCGAGCCCTTCAAGATGTGGCTGGCGGAGGTGGGGCGCGAGCGCATTGACGAGACCATCGACCCGGAGCTGACCATCGATCGGGCCTTGGAGACCTATGCCCGCCTGGGCTATTCGCCGGAGTGGATCAATCAGCGTCTCCAGACCATTCGTGCCCGGAAGGAGCTGACGGACGAGTGGAAGGCGCACGGCGTACAGGAAGGCCGGGAATATGCCATACTGACCGACGAAGTCACGAAGGCCTGGTCCGGCATGACGACGCGGCGCTATAAGGATCTGAAGGGCCTCAAGAAAGAGAACCTCCGGGACAACATGAGCACGCTTGAGCTTGCCCTGAACATGCTGGCTGAGGCCACAACCACGGAGCTGACCCGAGCCCAGAATCCCCAAGGCCTGACGCAGAACCAGGCCGTTGCCCGCGAGGGAGGAGGAATTGCCGGGAATGCACGCAAAGAGATCGAGGCCAGAACGGGACAGCCGGTCATCACTTCAAGAAACGCCGCGAAGCTCAATTCGGTTGTGACCAATCTCATAGAGGACATGGCCGAAAGGACCGAAAAGGATAATGAATAGCGCAAGGGGTGCGTTGCAGTTTCCTGTTTTATGATCTATAATGAAAAAAATGAATGCGGAGGGAAGACAGATGAAGCGGGACGACAGGTTCGAGGTGATCCTGAAGGAGGGCAGCACGCTGTCGGAGAGCGGGCAGATCATGATCCTGGTGGACAAGGAGACGGGCGTCAATTACCTGTGGGTGAAGTCCGGCTACGCGGGCGGGCTGACGCCGCTGCTGGAGGCCGACGGCAGGCCCATCATCACCAAGTGACGCGGGGCTGTTCCCCAAAAATTCACTTGCATAATCAACCGCCTGTGGTATAATTGTATCATCTGATGTGGGAAATGCCCCGCCCTACACGGGCGGGGCATTTCCATGGTCCAGCATTTTCACGGGAGGAATTACGATATGAAGGTCAGAAATCTCGTTTCCAAGCGCTTCAAGGAGACCCCGGCGGACTGCCAGATCGCGTCCCAGGCGCTGATGATGCGCGGCGGCTACATCAAGCCCGTGGGCAACGGCATATTCACGCTGTTCCCCATCACCAAGCGCATCACCGCCAAGATCGAGGCCATCATCCGCCAGGAGATGAACCGCATCGATGGCCAGGAGGTGCTCTTCCCGGTGGCGATGCCCGCCGACCTGTGGCGCAAGTCCGGGCGCTTTGATTCCATCGGCTCGGAGCTGCTGCGCTTCAAGGATCGCTCCGGCGCGGACATGGTGCTGGGCATGACCCACGAGGAGGCCTCCGTCCATTTCATGACCGACGTGGCCGATTCCTACACCCAGTATCCCTTCATGATCTACCAGATCCAGACCAAATTCCGCGACGAGCCCCGCTGCCGCGGCGGCCTGATCCGCGTGCGCGAGTTCACGATGAAGGACGCCTATTCCTTCCACACCAGCCAGGAGGACCTTGAGAAATACTACATGCGCTGCTACGACGCCTACAACCGCATCTACGCCCGCTGCGGCGTGCCGGAGGTCGTGGCCGTGGCCAGCGACAGCGGCATGATGGGCGGCAAGGTCAGCCACGAATACATGCTGCTGACCGACGTGGGCGAGGACACCATCGTGCTGTGCCGCGATTGCGACTATCGCGCCAACATGGAGGCCGCGCCCTGCCTGCTGACCAACGAGCCCGGCGAGATCGCGCCGCTGGAGAAGGTGGCCACCCCGAACTGCAAGACCATCGACGACCTCTGCGCGTTCCTGAAGATCAAGCCGCAGCAGACCTGCAAGGCCGTGATGTACCAGCGCAACGCCGACGATTCCTTCGTGATCGTGTTCATCCGGGGCGACCTGGATGTGAACGAGACCAAGCTGCGCAACTTCCTGAAGAGCGAGGTCCATCCCGCCGTCGTCACCGAGGACAGCGGCATCCATGCGGGCTTCACCGGCCCCATCGGCCTGCCCGAGGGCGTGACCGTGGTGTACGACAACAGCCTGAAGGGCATCGAGTGGTTCGCCACCGGCGCCTGCGAGGACGACATGCACTACGTGGGCTTCAACATCGCCCGGGACATCGGCGAAGTCGAATACGTGGACGTGGCCAAGGCCTTCGACGGCGCGATCTGCCCCGTCTGCGGCAAGCCCCACATCTACACCAGCCGCGGCATCGAGGTGGGCAACATCTTCCAGCTGGGCACCAGGTACACCGAGAGCATGGGCATGACCTACGTGGACCAGGACGGCAGCCTCAAGAATCCGATCATGGGCTGCTACGGCATCGGCGTAGGACGCCTGGCCGCCTCCGTCTGCGAGGCGCACCGGGACGACTACGGCCCCATCTGGCCCATCAGCATCGCCCCTTGGCACGTGCAGATCTGCTCGCTGCGGGCCGACCAGCCGGAGGTCATGGAGGCCAGCCAGAAGCTGTACGACGATCTGACCGCCAAGGGCGTCGAGGTGCTCTGGGACGAGCGCAGCGTGTCCGCGGGCGTCATGTTCTCCGACGCCGACCTGTTCGGCGTGCCGGTGCGCGTGGTCGTCAGCCCCAAGGGCCTCAAGAACGGCACCATCGAGATCAGCACCCGCGACAAGTCCGTCAAGGAGATCCTGCCCGCCGACCAGGCGCTGGATTTCGTGTACAACTACGTCGTGGACGCACTGGCGAAGCTGGAGTGCAGGCTGTAAGTGAGGCATTAGGCAATAGGCATTAGTGGAAAGACGGGGAGGCTGCGCGGATATGAAACGCGCAGCCTCTCCGTCTTTTCTAAAAAATCTAGAAGTATTGCGATATGAACGCGGGCTTTTTGTAGAACAGCTTTTGCGCGTCCTCCAGCGGACAATGCAGCTTCACCCCCGGCAGCCACTCCGGGTCGAGCGCGCAGCAGCCCAGGATCAGCCGGGTGAAATCCTGCACGGTCAGTTCGACGTCCGGCGCGGCGTCGGTGCGGCGCACGGCGTTCTCCCGGCCCGGGGCGAACGCCACCTCGAAGGTGCCGTCGTTGGCGGGGATGAAGTCGTCCGCGATCCGCACGCGCAGCGCGCCCTCGCCCCGCGTCCGGGCCAGCCGCAGCACCCGCGCCGCGTCGATCACCCGGGCCATGCCCTGCTGCTCCACCTCGCGGGACACGTTGCCGAAGCTGTATTCCGGCAAAATCCCCTGGAGGTCGACGTCCGTGGGCAGCGCCATCCGCGCGTGGCTGTGGTCGGCGGAGAGGCGCTTCAGCAGCGCCAGCAGCCCCAGAAAGCCCTGCCGGTCGTTGAACACGAACCGCTTGCAGGTCAGCTCCCGCCCGGGCTGGGGCGCGATGGTCATGTAGGCGCTGGGCGCGCCGCTGCCGTCGTAGTAGACATAGGTGTATTCCTTCTTCGCGAAGGGGCTCTCCCCCGTCCACAGGTATTCCGTGTCCCCGGCGATCACCATGCAGTTGTAGCGCCGCTGGCGGGGCGCGTCCACGGCCCGTATGTCCGCCGACAGGTCCTGCCCCGGCTCGCACAGCTTCCAGCGCCCCGGGACCTCCGCCGCGGGCATGCCCTCCAGCCGCAGCCGCCACCGCACCGCGTCGCAGGCCAGCTCATAGCCGAACCTGCGGTAGAAGGCGTTGGAGAAGGGATAGAGGTAGGACAGCGCCATCCCCCGGGCGTACATGTCCTCCAGCGCCGCCCGGAAGCAGGCCCGGATCGCGCCGCCCCGGCGGTACTGGGGCAGCGACGCCACGCCGCCGATGCCGCCCATGCCCACAGCATGGCCGTCGAAGCTCGCCTCCCACGGGATCACCGTGAAGGTGGCCAGCATCGTGCTGTCGTCGTCCCCGAAGGCCGCCCAGTGGCTGTCCCAGTGCACGTCCTCCCGGCTGCGCGGGTTCTCCCTTATGCGATCCACATATTCCATGGGCGAAAGCGCCGCCTGGTCCATGCCCATGGGGCTCTCGAAGGCCACCGCGAACAGCTCCTGGCAGCGCTTCAATTCGTCCTCCCGTATCCTGCGCACGATCATGTTGCATCCCTCCTGCCGCCATGATACCCCTCGGGCGACAGCTTGTCAATGTGCCGGGTTGGCATGATCGCATTTCGGCTTGTAATCCATCGTGTTTTCCGATATAATGTCATCAAACGGATGGCCCGAAAGGGCGCGTCCGGCGATGGGAGGGCAAAGCCATGCTCGCGTTCGTATCCAGCTGCGGCCTGACCGGCATCGAGGGCTTCGGCGTGTCGGTGGAGGTCAACCTGGCCCACGGCATGCCGCTGTTTGAGATCGTCGGCCTGCCGGACGCCTCGGTGAAGGAATCCCGGGAGCGGGTGCGCACCGCGCTGAAGAACAGCGGTTTCTTCTTTCCGGCGGAGCGCCTGATCGTCAACCTGGCCCCGGCGGACCTGAAGAAGGAGGGTCCCGCCTTCGACCTGCCCATCGCGCTGGGGATACTGGCCTGCGTGGGCGTGGTGGACCAGGAGGCGCTGGACGGCCTCTGCGCCTTCGGCGAGCTCTCGCTGAACGGCGGCGTGCGGCCCGTGCGCGGGGCGCTGCCGATGGTGATCTCCGCCATGGAGCGCGGCGTGAAGCGCTTCCTGCTGCCCGCCGAGAACGCGGGCGAGGTCAGCTGCATCGAAGGCGCGGAGATCTTCCCCGTGTCCACGCTGGCCCAGGCGGTGCGCCACCTGACCGGCGAGCTGCCCATCGATCCCATCCGCCCCGTGGCCTACCGCACGCTGATCAGCCGCCGCCAGTTCGCCGAGGACTTCTGCCATGTGAAGGGCCAGGCCAAGGCGAAGCGGGCGCTGGAGATCGCCGCCGCGGGCGGGCACAACGTGCTGATGATCGGCCCGCCGGGCAGCGGCAAGACGCTGATGGCCCGGTGCGTGCCCACGATATTGCCGGACATGACCTTCGAGGAGGCGCTGGAGGCCACGCGCATACACTCCGTGGCTGGGACCGTGCCGTCCTCGGGGCTGCTGACCGAGCGGCCCTTCCGCTCGCCCCACCACACCGCCAGCCACGCCTCCCTGGTGGGCGGCGGCCCGAACGCGCTGCCGGGGGAGATTAGCAAGGCCCACAACGGCGTGCTGTTCCTGGATGAATTGCCGGAATACCGCCGGGACGTGCTGGAGGCGCTGCGCCAGCCCATGGAGGACGGCTTCGTGACCATCACCCGGGTCAACGCCCAGAGCACCTACCCCTCCCGATTTGTTTTGGTCTGTTCGATGAACCCCTGCCCCTGCGGGAACCTGGGCAGCCGGACCAAGCAGTGCCGATGCACGCCCAACGAGATAAGAAGATACCTGAACCGCATCTCCGGGCCGCTGCTGGACCGGATCGACATGCACATAGAGGTCGAATCCATCCCCGCCGAGCGCCTGGCCGACACGGAACTGTCCGAGTCCAGCGACGCCATCCGCCGCCGGGTGGAGGCCGCAAGGGCGGTGCAGCGGGCCCGCTACGGCGAGGGCGGCATCCACTGCAACGCCGAGCTGAACGCCCGCACGCTGGCCGGGGTCTGCCAGATGACCCGCTCCGCCAACGCGCTGCTGAACGCCTCCACGGAAAAGATGAAGCTCTCCAACCGCGCCTACACCCGCATCCTCAAGGTCGCCCGCACCATCTGCGACCTGGACGGGGTCGACCTCATCGGCGACGAGCAGATCGCCGAGGCGGTGCAGTACAGGACGCTGGATCGGAAGTATTGGGGATAGGGAACGGTTCAGTCCTGTGCTGGAGAACTCCCTCAGTCTGGCCTGACGGCCAGCCAGCTCCCTCTGAGAGGGAGCCTGTCAGGCGGTAATCCGCACCAAAAGCCTCCCTCCTTGAGGGAGGTTGCCCGCGAAGCGGGTCGGAGGGAGTACAGGGCTGAATGGTTACAATGGTGCAAAGAATCAGGCAAGCAAAACCGGCGCAACGCCGCCCTTGCATAGCGTGGTTCGCCCAGGTTACAGCGCTTTCGCGATTTGGCAATGCAACCCCCGCATACGTAGTGACAATGTATTGACATTTTAGCTCTGTTCCGTTACAATGGAGGCGGAGGTGAATCCCATGACCCAGTTGAACGTCGTCAACGCGCCGAAGACGGCCACCTTTCAGATGCGCATCAATCCCGAGGTCAAGGCCGAAGCGGAGAAGGTGTTTTCCCAGTGCGGCCTGACCTTCACGGACGCCGTGAACGTCTTTCTCCAGCAGGCCCTGAACGTCGGCGGCATGCCCTTCATCGTCTCCAGCGACAGCCGTGAGGCCCTGCGGAACCAGGCCATCGCGATACTGATGGCGGAAATCCAGAAGGGGCAGGATTCCGTCCGCTCTGAAAGCGATTGGGTTTCCGAGGAGGAAATGCTCGCCCACTTTGGGGTGACGTTATGAACCTTCGCTACACGCCCCAGGCCATGCTGGACTTGCAGGAGATCGAGGATTACATCAGCGTGGAGCTTCAAAACCCGGACGCGGCGAGGCATATCATCACCTCGATCGCCCGGGACGCCTCCCGCCTGAAGGATAATCCCTGCCTGGGCTTTGACCTCAGCGCGAAAACCGGTCGGGAGATCCGGGGACGTGGCCTGGTTTCGGGAAAATACCTTTTGATCTACGACATTGACGACTGCGTCTCCGTCCTTCGCGTGTTGGACACGCGGGTCGATTATCTCAGGATGATCGGAACCTGGCAGCGCCATCTTCCCAAAATTGTCTGCGTCCCGCCGTGTGCGACACCTTTGATCGCCCGGCGGGACGCAGTTATGAAGGGGGGTATGAAGAAGCTCTATGTAAACGAAAGGGAGTTACGTCTGCTCGCTTTCGATGGTTGCATTATAGGGCCGCAGCCTTAAACGAACCTTGAATTTTCCGGACAGATGCAAATTCTTTTTTCATTTCGCATTTCCCGCCCGTCCGTTTGCAATTCCCGCGCTTTGCGGTTATAATAGGGAGCACAATCAAAACACAATCGGAGGCATATCCATGCTGAGCGAATACCTGATGATCGGCGAGATCACGAAGCCCCAGGGCGTGCGGGGCGAGGTGAAGGCCCGGCCCTGCACCTGCGACCCGGAGCGCTTCGAGGGGCTCGAGACTGTATACATCGAAAAGGACGGCGGGTACGCGCCGCTGAAGATCGCGGTGAACCGCATCGGCGACGACGCCGTGTTCATGAACGTGGAGGGCGTGAACGACCGGGACGCCGCGGAGAAGCTGCGGGGCACGCGGCTTTTCATCGACCGGGCCCACGCCGTGGAGCTGGACGAGGACACCAACTTCCTGACCGACCTGTACGGGCTGCACGGCCTGACGGACGACGGGCGCGATCTGGGCAAGCTCACCGACGTGATGCAGCCCGGCGGCAACGACGTGTACGTGTTCAAGGGGGCCCTGGGCGAGGTGCTGGTGCCCGCGCTGAAGAGCGTGGTGGCGAAGGTGGACCTGGAGAAGGGCGAGATGCTGCTGGTGGGCAAGCGCCTGGACGAGGTGGCGGTGTTCGATGAGGATTAAGGTTTTCACGCTGTTCCCGGAGATGCTGCGCCCGATGCTGGGCGCGTCCATACTTGGGCGGGCCATCGCGGCGGGGCTCTTGCAGGTGGAGCTGATCGACATCCGGGACTACACGCTGGACAAGCATCGCTCCACCGACGATTATCCCTTCGGCGGCGGGGCGGGCATGGTCATGGCGGCCCAGCCGGTGATCGATGCCATCGCGGCCAACACCCCGGAGGGCTTCCACGGCCGACGGGTCTACCTCTCCCCCCGGGGGCGCACGCTGAACCAGAAGATCGTGGAGGAGCTGGCCCGGGAGGACGAGCTGATGCTGTTGTGCGGCCACTATGAGGGCGTGGACCAGCGGGCCCTGGACAGCGTGATCGACGAGGAGCTGTCCATCGGCGACTACGTGCTCACCGGGGGCGAGCTGGGCGCGCTGGTGGTGATCGACTCGGTGGCGCGGCTGGTGCCCGGGGTGCTGGGCAGCGACGAATCCAGCGAGGATGAGAGCTTCACCACCGGGCTGCTGGAGTATCCCCAGTACACCCGGCCCGCGGACTTCCGGGGCATGCAGGTGCCGGAGGTGCTGCTGGGCGGCAACCACGCGGACATCACCGCCTGGCGGCGGGAGCAGTCCCTGGACCTGACGCTGAAAAGGCGGCCCGAATTGCTGGAGACCGCGCCGCTGACGGACGCCGACCGGGACATGCTGGCGCGCTTGAGGCGGGCGCGGGAGGTCGAGGCGGCGACGCCCGGGCTGGAGCGGCTGGATCTCCTGGCCGCGGACCGCTTCCCCCGGGCGTGGTTCTGCGCCTTCGTGCCGGAGGCCAACCGCAAGGCCGCGAAGAAGCAGTGCTTCTCCGGCAGGCGGCACGTGGGCTACCTCTGGCAGGCCTTCTCCATGGGCTTCATGCCGGACTTCGCCGAGGGCGAGGACGCCCGGACGGCCTGGCAGGAGGGGTTCGCGGAGCCGTATCTGCTGTACCTGCCCGGGGCGCGGCTGCTGTACCGCGTCCGGGGCCAAATCGAACTGCCCGAGGGCTGCTGCCTGCTCGCCGACGCGGCCCTGACGCGCACCCTCGTGCACACCGGTCGGCCCGGAAAGGGGCCCTATTTCGCCCGTTCCGGCAAAGTTTAACACAAATTGCACCTTGTGTCCCCGTCAAAGGCGTGCTATAATAGACGAGTTGAAATCGGGCGGTCCTCTGCCACCGTGGTGGGAATGAACGTCCTGGAGAGGAAAGGAGGAAATTCCCATGAATGAGATCATCCGTTCCATCGAGAGCGCCCAGCTCAAGAGCGACATCCCGGAGTTCGCCGTCGGTGATACCGTGCGCGTTCAGGTGAAGGTTGTCGAAGGCTCCCGCGAACGTCTGCAGGCCTTTGAAGGCGTGGTCATCGCCCGCCGCAACGGCTCTGTCCGCGAAACGTTCACCGTTCGCCGCAATTCCTACGGCGTCGGCGTCGAGCGCACGTTCCCGCTGCACAGCCCCCGTGTGGACAGCATCAAGGTTGTCCGTCGCGGTAAGGTTCGTCGGGCAAAGCTGTACTATCTGCGTCAGCGCAGCGGCAAGGCGGCCAAGGTCAAGGAAAGGACTTAATTTTCCGGACCACATTCGGGAATCGCATCTGGCGGTTCCCGTTTTTTTCAATTTGAAACCATCCCGAAAGGAGCTTCCCCGTGCCCAACGACAAGATAAACTGGTATCCCGGCCACATGGCGAAGACCCGGCGGCTGTTGCAGGAGCAGCTGCGGGCGGTGGACTCGGTGATCGAGCTGTGCGACGCCCGCGCGCCGCTGGCCACCCGCAACCCCGACCTGCAGCGGCTGACCCGGGACAAGACCCGCATACTGGTGCTGAACAAGGCCGACCTGGCCGACGACGCCCAGACCGCCCGCTGGCTGGAGCGCTTCCGCCGGGAGGGCCTGACCGCCATGCGCTTCAATTCCAACGGCGGCAAGGTGAAGGACATACTGGGCTACATCGAGCAGGCCTCGAAGCCCGCGCTGGAGCGCTATGCCGCCCGGGGCGTGCGCAAGACCATACGCTTCATGGTCATCGGCATCCCCAACGTGGGCAAGTCCACCTTTATCAACCGGCTGCACGGCTCCGCCATCGCCAAGGCCAGCGACCGCCCCGGCGTCACCCGCGCCAACCAGTGGGTCAAGATCGGGCCATTCCTGGAGATCCTGGACACCCCCGGCATGCTGCCGCCCCGCATGGACGACCAGGAGGGCGCGCGGCTGCTGGCCTACCTGGGCTCCATACGCGATGAGATCATGGACACCGAGGATCTGGCCGGGGGCCTGATGGCGCTGCTGTACCGGTTGAAGCCCGCCGCCCTCGCCGCCCGCTACAAGCTGCCCGAGGGCTGCGGCGACGCGCCCCATGAGCTGCTGGAGGCGGCCTGCAAGGGCCGGGGCTGGCTGCTGTCCGGCGGGCGCTATGACACCGACCGCGCCGCCGCGCTGGTGCTGGACGAGTTCCGCGCGGGGAAGATCGGCAAGATCACGATACAGCCGAGCGAGGGATAGGCCATGGAGAGGAAGAAAAGGGAGACGCCCGCCGAAAAGCTGGAGCGGCTGACCGCCATCGAGCGCGGGCTGTGGGCCGGGGGCCGCGTGATCGCCGGGATCGACGAGGTGGGCCGGGGACCGCTGGCGGGGCCGGTGGTCACGGCCTGCGTCTGCATACCGCAGGACAGGCTGGTGCCGGGCGTGGACGACAGCAAGAAGCTGTCGGAGAAGCGCCGCGAGGCCCTCTATCCGCTGCTGCTGGAGGCCGCGGACTACGCCGAGACCTGCTTCATCGAGCCGGACGTGATCGACGAAATCAACATCCTCCAGGCCACCCGCCGGGCCATGGAGACCTGCGCGGCGGGCTTTCGCGGGGACATCATACTCATCGACGCCGTGGAGGGGCTGCATCTGCCCTGCGCGGCGCAGGCGCTGATCCACGGCGACGCGCTGAGCTACATGATCGGGGCGGCGTCCATCGTGGCCAAGGTCACCCGTGACCGCTACATGGTGGAGCTGGACGCGAAATATCCCATGTACGGCTTCGCCCGGAACAAGGGCTACGGCACCGCGGAGCACATCGCCGCGCTGAAGAAGTACGGTCCCTGTCCGGAGCACCGGCGCAGCTTCATCAGGGGCATACTGGGGGAACAGCCATGAACAAGCGCAGCTTCGGCGGCCAGGGCGAGGCCGACGCCTGCGCCTTCCTGCGCGGGAAGGGCGCGGAGATCCTGGAGATGAACTATCGCCGCCCCACCGGCGAGATCGACATCATCGCCCGGCTGAAAGGGGTGGTGCTGTTCGTGGAGGTCAAGCGGCGCACCAGCCTGCGCTACGGGCGGCCCGCCGAGGCCGTGGACCGGGGCAAGCAGGCCCATATACTGCGCACCGCGCTGATGTACATGCAGGAGAACCACCTTCAGGACGCGTCCGTGCGCTTCGACGTGATCGAGGTGCTGCCCGGAAAGATCCGCCACATCGAGGACGCCTTCGACGCCTCGGCGATCTATCGGTGAACAGAGGTACGCCGCCGCGTCCGGCTTGCGCTGCAGTGGCTTTTCGTGTATAATGGTGCCACAGAGATACTGGAGGGATTCCCCTTGCAATTTGAGTGGGATGAGGAGAAGGCAGCGCTGAACCTGAAGAAGCACGGTGTGCGCTTTGAAACCGCCGCGCTCGTCTTCTGCGATGAAAACCGCATAGAGCTTTTCGACGCTGAGCACAGTAGCGAGGAAGAGCGGTACAATACCATCGGCTTGGTAGATAACATACTGTTTGTCGTTTACACCGAGCGCAAGAGCCGAATCAGACTTATTTCTGCCAGACCCGCGAACAAGAGGGAAAGGAGTCTGTACTATGATCGTATCCTATGAAGTAAAATTCAACCCAAGGCCCCGCAAGCCGTTGACCGCAGCGGAGATCGAGGCCATTGAGGCGCGTGCGCCGCGCGACGAGGATATCGTATACGACGAGGATTGCCCGGAGATGACCGAGGAGCAGCTCAAGCAGTTCAGGCGGGTCCATCCCCGGCCCGACGACGCCGACCACGCGCGGAAGCTCGGATGAATACCCCTATGAAAAAGCTGTTGTGCGCCTTTTTGGCGCTGATGCTGATACTCTGCTGCCTCGGCGCGGCGCTGGCGGAGGAAGGCAACCTGCTGGCCAACGGCGATTTCTCCGCTGTCGAGGGCGGCATGCCGGAGAGCTGGCGCAAGGACATGTGGCTGACGGACGCCGGCGTCAGCCTGCTGACCGTGGACGAGGACGGCTATGACGGCGCGTGCGTGACCGTCACCAACGTGGACGAGAACGACGCCCGCTTCGCCCAGACCGTCGCCGTGGAGCCCGACAGCCTGTACCGCATATCGGGCATGATCCGCGCGGAGGATTGCGACGGGGACGGCTACGGCGCGACGCTGTCCATCGACGGCGCCTTCGTGTACTCCGAGAGCGTCTACGACACCGACGGCGAATGGGAATACGTGGAATTCTACGGCCACACCGGCCCCAGCCAGACCGCGCTGACCGTGTTCGCCCGGGTGGGCGGCTACGGACAGCTGTCCCGGGGCCGCGCCAGCTTCGACGACATCGCCGTGGTGCCGGTGGACGAGGTCCCCGAGGACGTCGAGGTCCAGGAGCTCTACATGGAGCAGGCCGAGCCCGCCGCCGAGACCACTGTCGACGGGAACGCGGAGCCGCCGCGCAACACGGAGAGCTGGCTGCTGTTCATCTGCGTGTACATGCTGGCCGTGGCGGGCTTCACCCGCAAGCGCAACCGCGCCGCCGTGCCCATGGAGAAGCCCCGGCTGCGGCTGCTGTTCGTGCTGGGCCTGCTGGCGGCGTTCGCGCTGCGGCTGGTGCTGGCAGCCAGGGTGCGCGGCTACAACACCGACATCAACTGCTTCACCAGCTGGTCCGAGCGCATGTTCAGCATCGGCCCGGCGCGGTTCTACGATCCCGACTACTTCTGCGACTATCCCCCGGGCTACATGCTGCTGCTGTGGCCCATCGCCGCGCTGCGCCGCCTGCTGAACCTGCAGACGAACAGCGCCGCCTATCTGCCGCTGTTGAAGCTGCTGCCGATCCTGGCGGACCTGGGCTGCGCGGCGCTTACTTGGCGCGTGGCGCGCAGGAAGCTGTCCGAGCGCGGCGCGATGCTGCTGGGCCTGATGATGGCCTTCAATCCCGCTGCCATCGCCGATTCCGCCGCCTGGGGACAGATCGACGCGCTGCTGGCGCTGGCGATCTGCCTGTGCGCGCTGGAGGCCGCCGACGGGCGCTATGTGCGCGCGCTGCTGTACTTCGGCGCGGCGATGCTGCTGAAGCCCCAGGCGCTGCTGTTCGCCCCGGTGGGCCTGGCGGCCATCGTCGCCGGGATACTGCGCGCGGAGCCCGACAGGCGCGGCGATCGGCTGCGCTCGGCGCTGCTGGGCCTGGCCGCCTGCCTCGGCCTTCTGTACCTGGCGGGCTTTATCTGCTGCCTCGGAACGGCCGAGGACTTCATCTCCGCCGTGGGACGGCCCATCGGCTGGCTGGCGGAGCTGTACTCCGGCACGGTGCAGGGCTATCGCTATGTCACCGTGAACACGCTGAATCTGCACTACCTGCTGGGCATGAACTGGGCGCGGATGGAGGACCACGCGGCGCTGGCCGCCGTGGCCTGGGCACTGTTCGGCCTGAGCTACGCCTATTGCATCGCCCTGACCTTCCGCGCGGCGAAGCAGCCCCGCAGGCTGTTCCTGACCGGTGCGACGCTGATACTGCTGATCTGCGCCTTCGGCCCGATGATCCACGAGCGCTACGTCTTCCCGGGCCTTCTGCTGCTGGCGCTGGCCTTCGGCTGTGAGCGCGACCGGCGTCTGCTGGTCAGCCTGACGGTGCTGACGGCCACGCTGTTCCTCAACGAGGTGCTGGTGCTCCAGGGCGGCATGACCGAGGCCAACTACGGCCATCTGCAGGCCAGCGAGCACTGGCTGAACTGCCTGGTCAGCGCCATCGGGCTGTTGAACACTGGCTTCGTGGCGTGGACCGCCTTCGACATCTGCGTGCGCGGGAACGTGTGGCCCATGCGCTCGCCCCAGCGGGAGCAGGTCCCCTCGGGGGCCTACACGCTGGCCCAGGAGCCGGATTACCACATGGGACTCAAGCGCGTGGACGCGCTGCTGATGGCGGCGGCGACGCTGGTGTACAGCGTGCTGGCCTTCACGAACCTGGGCGTCACCGACGCGCCCCAGTCCGGCTGGACCTCCAGCCAGAGCGGCGAGGCGGTGGTGTTCGACCTGGGCGAGACGCGCCCCTGGCGCATGACCTACTACGGCGGCATCTGCAATTCCACCTTCACCGTGGAGCTCTCCGACGACGGCGAGACCTGGAGCGTGCCCCACTTCGCGAAATACAACCAGGGCGAGCTGTTCCGCTGGATCTGGTTCATACCGCTGGACGCGGAGATGAACACGCTGTACCGGGAGGACGAAGATGCGGACGGCGAAGGCCCGCAGTGGACCCTCGCCTCCGCCGACGAGGCCCACCCGATGCAGACCGCCCGCTACGCGCGGCTGACGGCCCAGTCCGCCGGGCTGATACTCTACGAGGTGGGCTTCCTGGACGAGGCGGGCAACGCGCTGCCCATCGCGGGGGTCAGCCAGACCGGCCAGACCGCCGATTCGGCCAGCAGCGCGGCGCTGCTGATCGACGAACAGCGCACCGTGCCCGACCATCCCAGCTACCTGAACTCCACCTACTTCGACGAGATCTACCACGCCCGCACGGCCTACGAGCACCTGCACGGGCTGAGCGCCTACGAGTGGACCCATCCGCCGCTGGGCAAGGTGCTGATGATGGTGGGCGTGCAGATCTTCGGCATGACGCCCTTCGGCTGGCGCTTCATGGGCGCGCTGGTGGGCGTGCTGATGGTGCCGCTGATGTACCTGCTGGTGAAGCAGCTGACGAAGGACACCCGGCTGTCCTTCGTCGCCATGGCGCTGATGGCGCTGGATTCCATGCACTTCACCCAGACCCGCATCGCCACCATTGACAGCTACGCGGTGTTCTGGATCATGCTGATGTACCTGTTCATGTTCCGCTACTGCCAGATGAGCTGGAACCGGGAGTCCCTGGGAAAGACGCTGGTGCCCCTGGGGCTGTGCGGCGTGACGATGGGCATCGCCTGGGCCACCAAGTGGGTGGGCCTGTACGCCTCGGCGGGGCTGGCGATACTGTTCTTCTGGACCGTGTTCCGCCGCCTGCGGGAGCTGAAGCACCTGAAGGACCGCAGCCAGTCGCTGCGCAGCCTGGTGATCACGCTGCTGTTCTGCGTGGTGTTCTTCATCGTCATACCGGTGCTGATCTACTACTTCAGCTACTTCTGGCTGCTGAGGCCCGAGGGCGTCAGGACCTTCGGCGACATGCTGTCCAGCGAGCGCGTGAAGCGGGTGGTCGAGCTGCAAAAGACGATCTTCGGCTACCACGCGGGCCTGGGCGGCGACACCCACTACTTCCGCTCGCCCTGGTACCAGTGGCCCATCATCTGGTGGCCGATGTGGTACTACGCCGGCACCGAATACGTGCCCGAGGGCATGATCTCCTCCATCAGCTGCATGGGCAACCCGGCGGTGTGGTGGTTCGGACTGGTCGCGCTGCTGTACGTGGTGGGCCGCGTCTGCCACAGGCGGCGCGCCTCCCGGGTGGACGTGATGGTGGTGGTGGGCTTCGCCTCCCAATTCCTGCCCTGGGTCATCGTGCCCCGCTCCACCTTCATATACCACTATTTCGCCAGCGTGCCCTTCATCATCATCGCCTCGGTGCTGCTGCTGGACGCCATACGCAGGCGCTCCGAACGGGCCTTCACCGTCACCGCGGGCATACTGCTGGGCGCGGCGCTGGTGCTGTTCGCGGCGTTCTACCCGCTGGAGAGCGGCCTGCCCTGCCCGCGGTCCTACGCTCAGTACCTGCGCTGGTTCAAATGGTATAACTATTGACGGACGCGCCCGGGGCCAAGCCCCGGGCGCTGTCGTACCCAAGGTTTTCTACGTGTAAATCCCATAGCCTTTTCTCTTTGGGGAAGGTTTGTTGTCCATTGCTCGTCGTCCCCTGCCTTCCCCTCTGGGGAAGGTGCCCCCGCAGGGGGCGGAAGAGGTCCCCGGTCGTTCCCCCCCCCCGCAAAGGGCGGCTTGCCGGCAAGAACCATTGAACGAGCCTGGCTGACCGCGTGGTGGGCAGACGGTGAAGTTCCTGGTTCCGAAGGCAAGCCGCCGTGACGGGAAGGACCCCCACCACCGCAAGTGGTCCCCCTCCCCACTGCGGTGGGGAGGCTTTGGGAGCAGCGAGCGATAGGGTACAGGTTCGACCTCTTCCGCCCCTCCGGGGCACCTTCCCCTGAAGGGGAAGGCTTTTTCTGTCGCTCGTCGATCCCCACGCAAAGGGCGGCTTGCCAGCAGGAACCATTGAACGAGCCTGGCTGACCGCGTGGTGGGCAGCCGGCGAAGTTCCTGGTTCTGAAGGCAAGCCGCCATGATGGAGAGGCCCGGCGCTGGCAGGCTGCCGTCGCGCATATGCGACGGCAACCTGCCAGTATTCATCCCCGAGCCGTGAAACCTTAACAAATAATCCTTTTCAAACCGTCAAAATTATCGTATAATGGTAGGGATGAAATATATTCCGCGCCACGCGGAAGCTATAATGGGAGGAATTACCATGGCTATCATCGATAAGATCAAGGCAAAGGCAAAGTCCGACGTGAAGCACATCGTGCTGCCCGAGGGCGAGGAGATCCGCAACGTGCAGGCGGCGGTCATGATCCGCGACCAGGGCCTGGCGAAGCTGACGCTGCTGGGCAATCCCGACAAGGTCAAGGAAGTCGCCGCGGGCGCGGACCTGACCGGCATCGACATCATCGATCCCGCCGACAGCGTGAAGGCCCCGCTGTACGCCGCCACGCTGTATGACCTGCGCAAGGCCAAGGGCATGACCGAGGAGGAGGCCGCGAAGAAGGTGGCCGACCCGATGTACTACGGCATCATGATGGTCAAGCTGGGCGACGCCGACGGCCTGGTCTCCGGCGCGATCCACTCCACCGGCGACATGCTGCGCCCCGCGCTGCAGGTGATCAAGAGCAAGCCCGGCATCAAGACCGTTTCCTCCTGCTTCCTGATGGAGTGCCCGGACAAGAGCTACGGCGACGACGGCGTGATGATCTTCGCGGACTGCGCCGTGAACATCGAGCCCGACGCCGAGCAGCTGGCGAACATCGCCCTGGGCGCCGCGGATTCCGCCCGCGCGCTGGCCGGCATCGAGCCCCGCGTGGCCATGCTGAGCTTCTCCACCAAGGGCAGCGCCAAGCACGACAACGTGACCAAGGTGCAGGAAGCCACCCGCA
>ONHI01000030.1 GCA_900317565.1 uncultured Eubacteriales bacterium | reverse complement strand
CCAGCAATGGATGAAAAAGGTCAACCCGTGGGCACTCCAGAATATCGCGGAGACGCTTCTCGAAGCGGAACAGCGGCAAATGTGGAACGCCGACGACGAGACGAAAGAAAAACTGCAGGAGCTTTACCTCTCCATCGAGGGAGAGTTGGAAGACGACGAGGACGAGTGAGAAAAGGAGAGTGAAGAGTTGAGAGTGGAGATTTGAGATGCTACCGTCTTGAATACGCAAACATCTCCGCTCTTCACTCTACACTCTGATAAACAACTGTTTACCAACCAATCAAACACGGGAGAATAAACTATGACAAAATTCATCTTTGTCACCGGCGGCGTGGTTTCCGGCCTTGGCAAGGGCATCACGGCGGCGTCGCTGGGACGGCTGTTGAAGGCCCGCGGCCTGAAGGTGGCCGCGCAGAAGCTGGACCCCTACATCAACGTGGACCCCGGCACCATGAGCCCCTACCAGCACGGCGAGGTGTACGTCACCGAGGACGGCGCGGAGACCGATCTGGACCTGGGCCACTACGAGCGCTTCATCGACGAGGACCTGAACCAGTTTTCGAACCTGACCACGGGCAAGGTCTATTCCAACGTCATCCATCGGGAGCGCCAGGGCGGCTATCTGGGCAGCACGGTGCAGACCATCCCCCACATCACCGACGAGATCAAGCATTTCATCTATGCCGTGGGCCAGCGCACGGACGCCGACGTGGTCATCACCGAGATCGGCGGCACCATCGGCGATATCGAGAGCCAACCCTTCATCGAGGCCATCCGCCAGGTGGGGCTGGAGGTGGGCCGCGAGAACGCGCTGTACGTCCACGTCACGCTGGTGCCGTACCTGAAGGCCAGCGGCGAGCACAAGTCGAAGCCCACCCAGCACTCCGTGAAGGAGCTGCAGGGTATGGGCATCATCCCCAACGTCATCGTGCTGCGTGCGGACGAGCCCATCACGGACCCATCCATATTCTCCAAGATCGCCCACTTCTGCAACGTCAAGCCCGACTGCGTGATCGAGAACCGGACGCTGCCGAACCTGTATGAGGCCCCGCTGATGCTGGAGGCGGCGCACCTCTCCGGCATCGTCTGCCGGGAGCTGGGCATCCACGCGCCGGAGCCGGACCTGACGGAATGGCGGGCGCTGGTGGAGCGCATCCACCACCAGTCGAAGGCCGTGAAGATCGGCCTGGTCGGCAAATACGTGCAGCTGCACGACGCCTATCTGTCCGTGGCCGAGGCGCTGCGCCACGCGGGCTACGCGCTGGACGCGCGGGTTGAGATCGAATGGATCGATTCGGAGGCACTGACGGAGGAGAACCATGCGGACGTGCTGTCACAGGTGCAGGGCATTCTGGTTCCCGGCGGCTTTGGGAGCCGGGGCATCGAGGGCATGATACTGGCGGCGAAGTACGCCCGGGAGCATCACGTGCCCTACTTCGGCATCTGCCTGGGCATGCAGATCGCCGTGATCGAATATGCGCGCCATGTCGCGGACCTGGAGAACGCCAACTCCCATGAGTTCGACGAGAGCAGCCCGCACCAGGTCATACACTACATGCCCGACCAGAATGACGATATCGACAAGGGCGGCACGCTGCGGCTGGGAAGATATCCCTGTGTGCTGCGGCCCGGGACCGCCATCGCCGGATTCTACGGCGCGACGCAGATCAGCGAGCGCCACCGCCACCGCTACGAGTTCAACAACGCCTACCGCGAGCGCCTGCAGGCCGCGGGCCTTGTCCTCTCCGGGCTGTCCCCCGACGGGCGGCTGATAGAGACCGTGGAGCTTCCCGGCAAGCGCTTTCACATCGGCGTGCAATTCCACCCGGAGTTCAAGAGCCGCCCCAACAAGCCCCATCCGCTGTTCGTGGGCTTCATAGGATCGTCCATGAAGGGATGAAAAACCATAACCGCCAGTCAGACCGGCGGTTATGGTTTTTCTACATATCAGGGCGGCATTCCCGCTTTAATAGATATAGCAGCCGCAGCGCCCGGCCTCCTTCACCCGGTACAGCGCGGTATCGGCGTCCTTGAATATATCGCCCTCCGGGTTCTCCCGGTCCGCGAAGGCCACGCCCACGCTGAGGGAGGTCGGCGGCAGGTCGTCCTTGGGCTTTTGCAGCATGACGTTGGCCTGGTCGATCTTGCGCTTGACCTGGTCCCGCATGGAGCTGTCCACGTTGGACATGATCACCACGAATTCGTCGCCGCCCAGGCGGAACACCAGGTCGGTGGAGCGGAAGCTGTACTTGAGCACCTCCGCCACCCGCTTCAGCAATCAGAACCCGGTAGTCCCGCTCGAGGATCGCTTCCAGTATGGCGCGGTTGCCGCACTGGAGGCAGTCGGAGGCCTTGCCATTGTCCCTCGTCACTGTCCTGTGTCAGCGCTGTCCAGTATTGCGTTTGCGATGCTCACTGCTTTTTCGCCCAGGCGGCGACCTTCGCCTCGCTCTTGGAGGCCTCCGCGCCGTGGACGGAGAGGCCGGAAACCACCGTCGCACCCTTGCAGATCTTTTTGAGCTCCCGCTCGCTGGAGCCCATGCCGCTGCCCTCGTTGGTGCAGAAGGGCACGATCTTCTTGCCGGTCAGGTCATAGTGCTCCAGGAACGTGTACACGCACATCGGCATGGTGCCCCACCAGTTGGGATAGCCCACGAAGATGGTGTCATAGCCATCCAGCGAATCCGGGTAGCGCTTCAGCTCCGGGCGGGCGTGCTCGCGCAGCTCAGCCTTGGCTTCCTCGATGCAGACCATGTAGTCCTTGGAATACTCGCGGACGGTCTCGATCTCAAAAAGGTCGCCGCCCACGGCCTTCTGGATGAACTCGGCCACGCGCTCGGTGTTGCCCTTGGCCAGGTCCACGATGCTGCCGTTCCAATAGTTCTGCCCCTTGCGGGAATAATAGACGATCAGGTTTGCCATGTTTTTGTCCTCCGTTTCATTCGAAACTGCGGCGCAGCTTCAAGTCTGGTTTAATTATATATACAAAAATCCCCGGAATCAATTCGAATTCCGGGGATTGAATATAAGCTGTGCTTATTTGAAATGCCGGGAGAGCATCGCGGAGAATTCCCATTGCAGTGGGGAATCCCGCTCCTCCAGCCAGAAGGCGAACATCTTGCGGGTCACGGGCGCTTCCCCGCGCATCAGCGGCACCAGCGCTGTGCCCGGTCCGGCCTCCATATCGTGGTCGCAGGGCAGCCAGCCCACGCCCGCCACGGCGTTCATGCAGGCGGCCTCCACGCTGTCCACGAACAGCAGGTCGCCCTGCACCGTCATCACGTCCCGCCAGTAGGTGGCCTCGTTGGCCCGCTGCTCCGGCGAGGACACGACGATGCAGAGCTGCTCCCTCCGTCCATCGTCACCGAATTCTGCCTGCCCTGGGGGCTGTCCTGCCGCAGCATGGCGTAGAGCGGCTGGTCCCCCAGCTCCTCGTTGACGAAGTGATCCGCCAGCGCCCGGCGCTGATCGTTGATCACCATGTCCAGCTGCCCGGCCATGATCTTCTGGAAGATGTCCTCGTGGGTCCCGGAGACGAGGGAGGTCTGCACGCAGGGATGGGACGCCACGAAGTCGCTGATGGCGTTCTGCACGATCCTCCTGCTGAAGCCCGTGAGCACGCCGATGCGCAGCTGCTGATGCTCGCCCGTGCCGATGCGGCGCACCTCCCGGATGGTGGAGTCCATCTCCGCCACGTGCCGCCTGGAACGCTGATAGAACCACTGACCCGCGGGCGTGACGGCAAACCGCCTGCCCCTGCGCTCCAGCAACTCGACCTGCAGCTCGTCCTCCAGCGCCCTGATCTGCTGGCTGATGGCCGATTGGGGGATGTGGCAGGCCTCCGCGGCCTCGGAAAAGCTGCCCGTCTCCACGACGGCAATGTAATACCGCATCTGCCGAATCATACCGCGCACCTCCCCTGCCGACATTATACCAGGCAGCAAAGCCCCGCGCAACACATTCTCCGCGAAACGCCGCCTTTTCGCCCCATGACTGCAATGAAATTTTAACGTATTAGCAAAGTAATGCGGTATTGACTTTACACCGATTTGTGCTATAATGCGTAGCAAACAAAGGGGAAAGGTGGGTTTTGACATGATGCACGCGATCCGTTCCGCGCAGGCTGTCTCCCGCCGCCATGACGCCCCCGTCATGCCCGTTTTCCGCGCGATTTCCAACGCTGTGCGATTTTATTTCGCGCAGCTGTTTTTTGGCTTTTGGAGCTTTGTGTTTATGCCGACGCCCATCTGAGGAAACCGCGACAGGTGAAGTTCATCGAGGCGGCTCTCCCCGGATGGGAGGGCCGCTTTTATGATATATTCTTACTTAGGAGGAACCCCATCATGAAGAAAATGCTTGCCATCCTCGTCGCCGTCACGCTCTGCCTGGGCATGGCCGCAATCGCCGAAGAGACGTACTCCGTGGGCGTGTGCCAGCTGGTGCAGCACCCCGCGCTGGACGCTGCCACCCAGGGCTTCCAGGACGCCCTGACCGAAAAGCTGGGCGAGGCCGTCAGCTTTGACGTGCAGAACGCCTCCGGCGATTCCAACACCTGTTCCACCATCGTGAACGGCTTCGTCTCCGACAACGTGGACCTGATCATGGCCAACGCCACCCCGGCGCTCCAGGCCGCCGTGGCCGCCACCGGCGATATCCCGATCCTGGGCACCTCCGTCACGGACTACGCCACCGCCCTTGACATCGAAGACATGGGCGAGGCCACCGGCATCAACGTGTCCGGCACCTCCGACCTGGCGACCCTTGAGGACCAGGCCGCGATGCTGAACGAGCTGTTCCCCGACGCCGTGAAGGTGGGCATCCTCTACTGCTCCGCCGAGCCAAACAGCCAGTTCCAGGCCGACGCCATCCGCGTCTATCTGGAGGCGCTGGGCTATACCTGCTCCGACTACACCTTCGCCGACAGCAACGACGTGGCCTCCGTCGCCCAGAGCGCCTGCGACGGCAGCGACGTGCTCTACATCCCCACCGACAACACTGCCGCCTCCTGCACCGAGGCCATCCGCAACGTGGTGGAGCCCGCGGGCACCCCGGTCATCGCCGGCGAAGAGGGCATCTGCAAGGGCTGCGGCGTGGCGACCCTGACCATCAGCTACTATGACCTGGGCTACGCCACCGGCGAGATGGCCTACGAGGTGCTGGTGAACGGCGCGGACGTCTCCGTCATGCCCATCCAGAAGGCCCCCAAGCTGGTCAAGGAGTACAACGCCGAGCTGTGCGAGCTGCTGGGCGTCGAGATCCCGGAGGACTACGTGGCGATCGCCGAATAAGTTTATAACATCTGATCGAATTGGGAATAAACAACTGTTTATTCCCAATTCCTGATGATTCGATATTGGAGGAACGACCTTGAACATTACCTCTCTCCTCAACGCCCTGCCCGGTGCGGTGGCCCAGGGCCTGATCTGGGGCATCATGGCCATCGGCGTCTACATCACCTACAAGGTGCTGGACCTGGCGGACCTGACCGTGGACGGCAGCATGGCCACCGGCGGCGCGGTGTGCGTGATGCTGATGCTGAACGGCGTGAACGTCTGGCTTGCGCTGCTGTGCGCGGTGCTGGCGGGCATGCTGGCCGGACTGCTGACGGGCATCTTCCACACGGCCATGGGCATCCCGCCGATACTCTCGGGCATACTGACCCAGCTGTCGCTGTACTCCGTCAACCTGGCGATCATGGGCTTCAAGGCCAACCAGGGCATCAACGTCACCAAGTACGCGCTGATCGTCAGCCAGCGGAACGTGCGGGAGCTGAGCCTTTCCAACCCGATCTTCACGGCGTTGATCGTGCTGGCGCTGGTGATCGCGGTGCTGTACTGGTTCTTCGGCACGGAGCTGGGCAGCTCCCTGCGGGCCACCGGCGCGAACGCCGCCATGAGCCGCGCCCAGGGCATCAACACCAATGTGTGCAAGATACTTGGCCTCATGATCTCCAACGGCATCGTCGCGCTGTCCTCGGCGATGCTCTCCCACTACCAGGGCTTCGTGGACGTGAACATGGGCCGCGGGGCCATCGTGATCGGCCTGGCCGCCGTGATCATCAGCGACGTGCTCTTCGGCAAGCTGTTCCGCAACTTCGCGCTGAAGCTGACCGGCGTGGCCATCGGCGCGGTGCTGTATTACATCGTCATACAGGTGGTGCTGTGGCTGGGGCTGAACACGAACCTGCTGAAGCTGCTTAGCGCGCTGATCGTGGCCGTGTTCCTGGCCGTGCCCTACTGGCGGGCGAATATCGCGGCGATGCGCGGCGCGAAGGGAGGCGGGAGCCATGCTTGAGCTGGTGAATGTGAGAAAGACCTTCAACCCGAGGACGGTCAACGAGAAGATCGCGCTGAACGGCCTGAACCTGAAGCTGGCGGACGGCGATTTCGTGACCGTCATCGGCGGCAACGGCGCGGGCAAGAGCACCATGCTGAACGCCATCGCGGGCGTGTGGCCCATCGACGGCGGCAACATCGCCATCGACGGCTATGAGATCACCCACCTGCCGGAGTACCGCCGGGCCGGGCTGCTGGGGCGCGTATTCCAGGACCCCATGACCGGCACCGCCGCCACGATGCAGATTGAGGAAAACCTGGCCCTCGCCGCCCGGCGCGGCCAGAAGCGCACGCTGAAGGTCGGCATCACCCGCCAGGAGCGGGATGCCTACCGGGAAAAGCTGGCGAAGCTGGGTCTGGGTCTGGAGGACCGCATGACGACAAAGGTGGGCCTGCTCTCCGGCGGCCAGCGCCAGGCGCTGACGCTGCTGATGGCGACGCTGAAGAAGCCGAAGCTGCTGCTGCTGGACGAGCACACCGCCGCGCTGGACCCCCGCACCGCGGCCAAGGTGCTGGAGCTCTCGGAGCAGATCGTGACCGAGAACCACCTCATGACGCTGATGGTCACCCACAACATGCGCGACGCCATACGCTACGGCAACCGGCTGGTCATGATGAACGAGGGCTGCGTGATCCTCGACATCGCAAGAAAAGAAAAAAAGCACCTCACCGTGGAGATGCTCATGGATGCCTTCGCCAGGGCCAGCGGCGAGGCCTTCGCCAACGACAGGATACTGCTGTCCTGAAATACGCCCGTTGCAAGGGCGTCACAGAGCGGACCCGGGGCGCGCGCCCCGGGTCCATTTGTCTATTGCCATTATTTTACGACGATTTCCTTTTTGACCGCCTCGCAGCCTTCGACGCGGACGGTCACGGTGATCGTTCCCTTTCCGGTGGGACGGATCGCCGCGAAGGCATGGCCGAAGAAGCTCTTGCAGGTGTCGGCGAAGTAATCCTCGTCCGTGCAGGGATTGCCGCTGCCCAGGCCCATCAGCGCGCCGGGGCCCTCCACCGCCACGGTGACGTCGCGCTGGATGCCGTTGTTCAGGCGGCCCGCACCGTCCCGCAGCCAGATGTCGACGAAGGCCAGATCGCCGTCGCAGTCGGTCAGCTCCGCGCGCTCCACGGCCACGTCGGCATGCACGTCGTCGCCGGCGGTCTCCACGGCATAGCGGCCGGTCTCGACGCCGTTAGCATATACGACGGCCTCCACCCTGCCGGGCCTGTAGGTGGTCTCAAACACCGCCAGGCAGGCCAGCGCGTCGCCCTCGGTCTCTTTGGGCAGCGGCTTGCGGCCCAGGCTCTCGCCGTTGACGATCAGCTCCGCCTCGTCGCCGCGCCCGTAGACGTCCACGCGAATGGGCTTGCCCTCATAGCCGGGCCAGTTCCAGGAGGATACGGTGCCCGGCCAGCTCCAGGCCGCGGGCTTCGGGGCCAGGTCGTAGGTCTCGGGCGTCTGCATGGCCACATAGGGCGCTTCCCGATGGCCCACCACGATCTCGCGGTAGTAGCCCTGGGGCGTGCGGCGGCCGGTGATGTCGAAATCCGCGTCCCAGGCGATGCGCCACGGGAAGGGATTCTGGCCGAAGCCGGTCTGCTCGCCCTTGGTGTAGTGGTCCTTGCCGATGCCGGCCTCGCCCAGGTAGTCCCAGCTGGTCCACACGAAGTCGCCCAGCGCGTGGGGATTCTCCCGGACGATCTTCCAGTTGTAGGCCAGGTCCTTGGGGAAGGTCTCCGCGCCGACGGAGATCCAGTTGGTGAATTTCGCGAAGTCGTGCAGGTACCGGTCCGCGGCGTAGTTGTAGCCGCAGATGTCCATGCTCTCATAGGATTCATTGGTCGCCGCCACGATGCCCGGATGCATGGACAGCTTGCCCATGATGTCGCCGAAATCGCCGCCCATGGCGTCGTTGACACCGCCGGACTGCTCGCCGCCGAAGATCTGCGCCAGCGCGTCGCCCGCCAGTATGTTGTTCAGGCCCGCGGTGATGTAGCGCGTGCCGTCCAGCGCCCGGGTCAGCCGCGCCTGCCGCCGGTAGATCGCCGCGCCCGCGGGAGAGCCGCTCTCCGGGATCTCGTTGCCCATGGAGTACATCACCACGCAGGCGTGGTTGTAGTCCTTGGCCACCATGGCGCGCAGGTCGGCCTCCCACTCGGCCTCGAAGGCGGAGGAGAAGTCGCGCCGGGTCTTGCAGGTGTTCCACATGTCGGTCAGCTCGTCCATCACCATCACGCCGTGGCGGTCGCAGGCCTCCAGCAGCGCCCGGGACATGGGATGATGGGCGCTGCGCAGGGCGTTGTAGCCCGCCTGCTTCATCAGGCGCACCCGGCGCTCCTCCGCGGCGGCCAGCGTGGCCGCGCCGATCACGCCGTTGTCGTGATGGATGCAGCCGCCGTACAGCTTGACGCTCTCGCCGTTCACGGCCAGGCCCCGCACCGAATCCAGCGTCAGCACGCGGATGCCGAAGGTCTCGACCACGGCCTCGTCCGTCACCGCGCCGTTCTCCACCAGCCGCGCCGTCACGCGGTACAGGTTCGGCGCGTCCGGGGACCACAGCCGGGGCGATTTGACGTACAGCCGGGGCTGCACCGTCTCATGGGACAGCGGGCGCAGGTTCAGCACCTGGGTGTCCCGGCAGGCCACGCTGCCGTCGGCGTCGGTCATTTCGATCTCCACCGACATTTTGCGCGGGCGCACGCCGTCGTTGACCACGTCCACCTCCGCGAGGATGGCCGCCACTTCACCGTCAGCCGACAGCGTGGTCAGCCGCAGGCCATCCATGGCGATGTGCAGCGGGTCGGCCACGAACAGCGCCGCCTCGCGGTAGATGCCCGCGCCGGCATACCAGCGGGAATCCTCGCCGGAGTGCACGGACACCTTGATCTCGTTCTTCTCGCCGAAGCGCAGATGGTCGCTCAGCGGCACAGAGAATTCCGTGTAGCCGTTGACCCTCTGGCCCGCGAAGGCCCCGTTCACGAACACGCGGGCGTTCATGTATGCGCCTTCAAATCGCAGCCACACGCGCTTGTCCGCCCACTCGGCGGGCACGTCGATGGTCTTGAAGTAGTCGTAGTCCTTGTTGGGATAATAGCCCTTGGCGGTGCCGCTGGCGGCGTCCGCACTGCGCTTCTCGTGGATCGTCGCGTCGTGGGGCAGCGTCACGGGGATCCTCTCGGCCTGGGCCGCCCGGGGATCGAATATCATGTTGCCGCTGGATTCGCAATAGCTCCAGTCGTGGTTGAAGGAAATCGGAAGCATGGATCGGCTCCTTTCGTGATCGCGCTATTGTGCCGGGGCGGCGATCCGCCCCGGCACATTCACTTTGTTTACAGCTCCAGCACCAGCGCGCCGTAGCCCGGCACGCTGATCTCGCCCTGCAGGGTCTCGCCGCTCAGCAGCTCCCGCATGGGGCGCTTGACGCAGACGGTCGCGGGCTCCTTCTTGTAGTTCAGCACGAAGGCATATTTGCCGCGCACGGCCAGCTCGCAGGTCTCGGGCAGCTCCAGATCGCCGCCGAAGGGCTTCGCCACGCCCAGCTTCTCCAGGAACACCCGGGCGGAGGCCGCGTTGAAGGCGCTGCCGTAGTAGTAGGCCTTGCCCTTCCCCACCGCGTGGGACACCAGCGCGCCGCTGCCGGCGTAGTAGTCGCTGGTATAGGTCGCCTCGCGCACGCCGTCGCCGGTGGGCTCCACCAGGTCGGCGAACACGGTGGCCTCCAGCTCCGTGCCATTCCAGTCGACGGTCACCTTCCCGGCGTCCGGCGCGATGAAGGAGTATTCGGGGATGTCCGCCGCCGTCAGGTCGGCCACCAGCCCCGGCAGCTTGTCCATCACGCACTGGCCGGTGATGTCCTTGTAGGCGGTGCGGCAGCCGAACACCAGCGTGCCGCCCTGCTCCACATAGCGCCGGAGCATGTCCGCCCGCTCGGCGGTCATGATCGTGGCGTGGGGATAGAACAGCACGTCGTAGCCCGCCAGCTGCGCGTCGTCGGCATGATCGATGAACACGAAGTCCAGCGGCGTGTGGGTGCGCTGGGAGGCCTCGAACAGGGCGCTCTCGCTGGCCCAGTTCACGCGGTCGTGCCACTTGTCCAGCGCGGCGTCCCACTCGTTGTCGTAATCCTTGACCAGTGCCACCTTGGCCCGGTACTTCTGGCCGGCCACCGGCGCCAGCTTCGCCAGCTTCGCGTGGATGTCCTTCAGCTCCCGCAGGCGGCGGTTCTCCCGGCCGGAATAGTCCAGTATGCCGTGCCAGTAGATCTCAGTGCCCATGGTGGCGGTGCGCCAGCGGAAGTAGCTGACGTAATCCGCGCCGTGGGCGATGGACTGCATCGTCCAGAGGGTCATCTGGCCGGGGCGCGGCGTGGGCGCCTCCATGCGGGTGTTCCAGCCGTTCGCGCCGGACTGCTGCTCCATGATGCCGAATTCCGGGGAGATGCTGCGCACCTGGATCAGGTTGCGGCTCCAGCGGCGGTCCCGCAGGTCCCGGTCGTCCGGGTTGTAGGCATCCAGGCAATAGGCGAAGTTCGGGTAGGAATCATAGGTGTAGTAGTCCAGGCTCTCCCGCGTCATCTGGTGGTTGTCCAGGCTGGCGAACATGCCGTTGGTGGTGATGAAATCGCCGGGCTTGATGAATTTGCGCAGTATGTCGCTCTGCAGCTTGCAGAAGCTGCGGGCGCTGGCGCTGACGAAGCGGGTGTAGTCCAGCACCTCGTGGGGATTGGTGGAATTGCTGATGGTCTTGCGCGGCACGTGCACCTCGTCCCAGTTGGTGTAGGTCTGGTTCCAGAACACCGTGCCCCAGGCCGTGTTCAGCGCGTCCAGCGTGCCGTACTTGTCCCGCAGGAACAGCCGGAACGCGGCGGAATCGGCCTCGGAGTGGAACTGATCGGTCTCGCAGTTCAGCTCGTTGTCGATCTGCCAGCCGATGATGCACTTGCGCTGGCCGTAGTGCTCGCCCAGCTTTGTGACGATGCGCTCGGTGAGATAGCGGTACACCGGCGCGTTGTAGTTGTAGTGCCTGCGCGCGCCGTGGCGATAGGTGTTGCCCTCGACGTCCACGTTCAGCACCTCGGGATAGCGCTCCGTCAGCCAGGCCGGGGGCGTGGCCGTGGGGGTGCCGAAGATCACCTTCATGCCCGCCTCGTCGCACAGGTCCAGGAAGCGATCGAAGAAGTCATAGGTAAAGACGCCCTCCTCGGGCTCGGTCTTGTTCCAGGCGAACTCCGCGATGCGGATGACCTCGATGCCCGAGGCCAGCATCCGCTGCAGATCCTCCCGCCACATGGTTTCCGGCCAGTGCTCCGGGTAATAGCAGGTGCCCAGCACCAGCCGCTTTCCGTCCAGGATCGTCGACATGTCTCATCCTCCTTTAACAATGTTGTGTGCTTGGATCGTTCAAATAGGCGGGCCGTCCGATAGCAAGCCGATCAGCTTCATATAACGTGGTCGTCTGTCCACATATGTCCGCGCGGACGACGCTCAATTTGACGCGCGGATATTTACACCCGCGCGAAAACAAAGTATAATGGTGTCAGCCCACGCTGCCCCAGCGGAAGCGGCGGCGGATCTCGTCCTCACCGGCCTTCAGCACCGCCTCGGTAGCGTCGCCCAGGGCGCGGGAGATCAGCTCAAATTCGTCCTGCGCGCCTTTGGCGTGGTAGACGGTATACGCGCCGGCGTCGCTGCCCAGGGCCAGACTGCCGCCCAGGCGGACGTATTGGGCGATGTTCTCCAGCTGGCCGTCCAGTATGCGCGTCAGCACGGAATCGGGATAGCGCCCGTTTCCGATCAGGTCCCCGACGGTGGCCAGCGTGGGCACCCACACGACGCCGGAGCCGGCCAGCGCCCGGACAGTGTCCGCGTCCATGTACGCGCCGTGCTCGATGCTGTCCACACCGGCCTCTGCCGCCGCGGCGATTGTCCGGGCCCCGTTGGCGTGGGCCATCACGGAGAAACCCTCGCCGTGGGCGATGTCGATCAGCGCGCGGATCTGCGCCGGGGTCAGGGGCTCGCTGGTGATGCTGCCGTAGTGGTTGAAATCCAGTATGCCGGAGATCATCAGCTTGATGAAATCGCCGCGCCTGCGCCGGACCTCACCCACCATGGCGCGGTAGTCCTCAAGGGTGTCGTAGGCGATGCCGATGAACATGCCGTAGCGCCCCCGCAGGCACATGGGAAAGCAGGGCACGCGGTATTCGATGCCGTATTCCGGGGCCAGCTCCCGGGCGCGCTCGCACACACCGAAGGCGTCGCCGCCGTCCCGCAGATAGGTGACGCCGGCGTCCCGGTAGGCAGACAAGCGCTCCCGGATCAGGTCGTCGCGCACGTGGCCCCGGTGCGCGGAGATGGCGTCCCTGTAATAGACGCCGTCCAGCACCATGTGAATGTGGCAGTCGCCGAGCATGGTCAATCACTCCCCTGTTGCTTCAGTGATATTATAAGACCCCGAGGTAAAATAATCAACGCAGCGCCGGAATTTCCACGGTCGCAGGCGCTGTATAATCACACAGGAGGTATGCGCATGAAGGTCCGATTCAACGAAAACCAGGAGATCGTCGACAACATCAAGGAAGGGCTCAAGCGCACGGGCGGCTACTGTCCCTGCCGTCTGGCGCGCACGCCGGAGAACAAATGCATGTGCAAGGAGTTCCGGGAGCAGATCGCCGACCCGGATTACGAGGGCTATTGCCACTGCATGCTGTATTACAAGGAGAAATAGCCTTCCCGGCGCGCAGAAAGGGCAACCGCGTGGATGCGGTTGCCCTTTTGATATCATCTGTTGATTACTGCTCGTCGCTGCTCAGGTCGAAGCCGCCGATGCTGTACTGCGGGTTCAGCGCATCGATCCAGGACTGTAGCTCGGTGTTGTAATGGTCAGTCTTCATGTCCTCCAGCGTCTCGTCGTACAGCGCGTCCTTCACGTCCTCGAAGGGCACCGCGCCGGGGGTCACGTCGGACTCGTAGCGGATGATGTGGATGCCGCTGGCGCTGATGACCGGGGTCTCGGTCACATCGCCCACGTTCTCCAGCGCCATCGCGCCTGCGGTGAAGTTCTTGTCCCAGTTGGTGGAATCGCTGCACACATAGTAGCCGCGGGTCTTGGTGGGCTCGTTCTGCATGCCGGGATCCTCGCCGTATTCCTCGATCAGGGCCTCGAAGTCCTCACCCGCCTCGATCTTCGCGGTGATCTCGTCCAGCTTGTCCTGCACGGACAGCAGGCAATCCACCTGGGCCTGGTCCACGTTCTTCTGCAGCTCGGTGACCCGCGTCTGGGCGGCGTCGATGTCGGCCTGGATCTGCTCGGCGGTGCGGGCCGGCTCCTCGGTCTCCTCAGCCTCGGCTTCCTCGGCCTCGGCTTTCTCAGCTTCCTCGGTGTCTTCGGCCTCCTCGGCGTCTTCGGCCTCCTCGGCGTCCTCCGCTTCCTCGGCGGGCTCCGGGTTGTTCAGCGCGTCCAGCTCCTCGCGCAGGTCGCTCAGCTCGTTCTGGGCGGAGGTCAGCTCGCTGCGGGCGGTGCTCACGGCGCTCAGCACGTCGGATTCCGGGATCACCAGGATGTGCTTCACGGTGCGATAGCCCTCGGGCATCCAGCACACGACGTCGTCGTCGGAGGACATGGCGGACTCGAAGCTGCCGTGGGCGGTGGCGTAGCTCTCCTCGTCGGAGGATACCTTTTCGTCGTAGGCGGCCTTCAGCTCGTCGTCGGTCACCTCGGTGATCTCGTCGCGCAGGGTCTGCTCGATCAGCTCCTCGTTGGCGGTGGCCAGCTCGATGTTGTAGAGCGACTCCTTGGTGTAGCCGTTCACGGCCAGGTCGTACTCGGTCTGCTTCGCGCGGACCTCTTCGGTCTCGCCCTTGGCGTTGGCGTACAGGGCGTCATAGGCCTGCTGGTAGTGCTCGTCGGCTTCGGACTGGACCTCGGCCAGCTTCTCGTCGTCCAGCTTCAGGCCGCGGCTCTCGATCTGCTTGGCGATGGCGATGTTCTGCACCGCCTCCTCGGCCACGGACTGCTCCAGGTTCGACACCACGTCGCTGGTCATGTTCAGGCCGTACATGCTGTACAGCTGGCTGAGATAGGAGTACTGAGCGGTGAAGCTGCCCATGGCGTCCTCCTGGGTGACCTGGCCTCCGTCATAGGTGGCGATCACGCCGGAGTACTTTTGCTTCAGCTTGGCGAAATCCTCGTCGAGCTGCATGATCGGGTCAACGCCGATGAGGTTGCAGCCGGTCAGCACCAGCATCAGCACAATCAGAAGTCCGGTCAGCCGAACAAGCGCGTGTCTCATAATAATCTTCCTCTCAATCCAGGGCAGTATCACCCAAAAATAAGTCTACCCATATATTATACACATTTCGGGATTTTCCGCAAGGGATTTTGGCAATTCTCCCGTCTGTAAAAAACAAGATATCGCCTGTTTCACCTCGATTTCACGTTTTCTATACATTTCCCCGTCCCCCTCGCCGGGACAGGACAGCCACGTTAGGCGGCACCGGGGCGAGAACCAAGCCCGCCGGAGCGCCGCGGAAGCGCCGGTCTGGACCGCCAGCACGTCGCAGGCGACGAGGGACAGGTTTCGCCGGGCGAAGGCGCACAGCCGGGCGGCCTCCCCCCGCCGGTCTGCGCCTCGGGGCAGGCTGAGCGCGGGGTCGACCAGCGCCAGCCGGTCCACCGGCAGCTGCTCCGCCAGGGCCAGCGCCGCGGCGCAGCCGGTGCCCCGGGCGGCGACGGCGACGAGCCCGTACCCGGAACGCAGCCGCTGATACGCCGTCCGCAGGCCGTCCCAGAGCCCTTCCCCATTTTCAGGGACAAAGCCGACCGCCCGGAGCGAAGTCGACCCCGGGACAATAAAGCGCCCGGAAGCATGCTCACTTCCGGACGTGATCGCGTCGATGCATAGGCAGCCCACGGCTGCCCGCCCGCGCTTATCGTTCATAGATCCGCCCTCCCTGCGCAGGGCGGCGGTGCGCCGGCCCCGTCATCTGAGCTTTTTCAGCGTCTCCTCGCTGGTCACCACCAGCAGCACGTCGTCCTCCCCCAGGGTCGTGTCCGGCATGGGCATGGCATTCAGCTCGTCGCCGCTGCGGATGGCCACCACGTTGATGCCCAGCCTGTTGCGCATCTCCAGCTGCTTCAGCGCCTTGCCGACCCATTCCCGCTTCGGCCTGATCTCGGCCATGGAATACTGGGAGGACAGCTCCAGGTAGTCGATGATGTTGCCCGATACAAGGTTATGCGCCACCCGCCGTCCCATGTCACGCTCCGGGAACAAAACCTGGTCCGCGCCCAGCTTTTCCAGCATCCTGCCGTGGAATTCGTCCTGGGCCTTGGCGATGACCTTCTTCGCGCCCAGCTCCTTCAGCTGCAGCACAATGGTGCCGCTGGCGCGGATGTCGGAGCCCATGGTGACGAAGGCGATGTCGAAGTCCTGCACGCCCAGCGCCGCCAGCGCGTCCCGGTCCATGGCGTCCAGCTGGATGGTGTGGGTCAGCACGTCCCGCATCTCCTCCACCAGATCCATGCGCCGGTCCACGCCCAGCACCTCCGCGCCGTCCTGGCAGAGCGTCTCCGCGATGGCCCGGCCGAAACGACCCAGGCCCACGACGATGTATTGCCTCTTGCCCCTGTTCCTGCTCATGTCGATTCCTCCAAAGTATCGGCGTCAGCCGATCATCACCCGGTCCTCGGGATAGCGCAGCAGCTCCTTGGCCCGGCTCTGCCGCCGCGAGAACAGCAGCGCCATGGTCAGCGGGCCGATGCGGCCGATGTACATGGTGATGATGATCAGTATCCGCGCCAGCGGCTTCAGGTTGGCCGAGCCGATGGCTGAAATGCCCACGGTGCCCACCGCGGACACGCATTCATAGTAGAGATCCAGGAAGGCCGCGTCCGGCTGCATCAGCGACAGCGCGCACACGTCCACAAAGGCCACCGCCACCGCGATGCAGGTGATGGCCACCGTGCGCTGGATCAGGGCGCGGTCGATGCGCCGCCCGAACACAACGATGCTGCTCTCGCCCTTGGCCACCATGCGCACGGTCAGCACCATGATGGCCAGCGTGGTCACCTTGATGCCGCCGCCTGTGGAGGCAGGCGCCGCGCCGATCAGCATCAAAAAGCCGCCGATCAGCTTGGTGCAATCCCGCAGCCCGGCCTGGTCGATGGTGTTGAAGCCCGCGGTGCGCAGCGTCACCGACTGGAACAGCGACGCCATCAGCTTGTCGCCGAAGCTCAGCGGGCCCAGCGTGGCCGGGTTGGACCATTCCAGCACCAGCGTCAGCAGAAAGCCGCCCAGCAGCAGCGCGCCGTAGCTGACCAGCACCAGCTTGGTGTGCAGCCGGAAGCGCCGGAAGCTGCGCTTGTCCAGCATGTCGTGCAGCGTGCTGAAGCCCAGGCCGCCGATGACCACCATGGCGATGGCGGTCAGGTTCATCAGCACGTCCCCGGTGAAGCCCGTCAGGCTCTGCCCGCCGCCGAACAGGTCGAAGCCGGCGTTGCAGAAGGCGGACACCGCGTGGAACAGCGCGAAAAACGCGCCCTTGCCCGGGCCGTAGATGGGGATCAAGCGTATGGCGAACAGCAGCGCGCCCGCCAGCTCCACGGTGAAGGCGCTGCGGGCGACCCACAGCACCAGCTGCACCATGCCGCCCATGTCGTCCTCGTTCAGGGATTCCCGCATGATCATGCGCTCGCGCATGGAAAAGCTGCGGCCCATCAGCCGGAAGATCAGCGTGGCGAAGGTCATGAAGCCCAGGCCGCCCAGCTGGATCAGCACCAGCAGCACCACGTGCCCGAAGGTGGAATAGGCGGTGCCGGTGTCCCGCACCACCAGGCCCGTGACGCACACGGCGGAGGTGGACGTGAACAGCGTGTCGAACCAAGGCACCCGCGCGCCCGTGGCCGAGGCCACCGGCAGCGTCAGCAGCAGGCTGCCCAGCAGTATGATGCCCAAAAAGCCCCCGGCGATCATCGGCAGCGCGCTGAAGCCGGAGCGCCCGTACATGCGCCGCATGAAGGCCGTCAGGACCCGGGGACGCCCTGAGCCGGGGCCGCCCTCCCCGATGGTCGAGGGGCCCTTCCAATTTGAAAGCACGGCTACACCCTCTCGATGTTCACCATGTCCAGGAAGGCCTTGTAGACGGTCCTGTCGATGGTCTTGTAGCCCTCGGTCACGCAGCGGGTGGAGGCGCAGGCCACGCCCATGCGGAAGGTCTGCTCCAGGTCGCACTCGCCCATGAACCCCGCCGCGAGCCCGGCGACCATGGCGTCGCCCGCGCCGACGGTGCCCTTGACCTCGATGTTCAGCCGCGGCGCGTACAGCGTATCATCGCCGTCGGTGATCATCGCGCCGTCCGCCCCCAGCGAAACGGCCACCACGCGCACGCCCATGTCGATGTAGCGCATCGCGGCGCGGCGGATGTCGGAAAGGCTTTTCAGCGGCCCGCCGGTCATCATCTCCAGCTCGTAGCGGTTGGGCTTGATCATGAAGGGCTTGGCCTCCAGACCGTACTTCAGGCGCTCGCCGTCCGCGTCCAGCACGCAGTGGCAGCCCAGGCCCTCCACGGCGTTGATCAGCGTGCGGTAGAAATCCGCGGGGCAGCCCGGCGGCAGCGACCCGGACAGCACCAGGTAGTCGCTGTTCTCCGCGTGGCGCACCACCAGGTCCACCATCTCGTCGAACGCCGCCCCTTCGATGGTCATGCCGGATTCGTTCAGCTCGGTGATGACCCCGGCGGCGCGGTCGAACACCTTGATGTTCGTGCGCACGCTGCCCTCGCACCATATGAAGTCATAGGGCGTGGAATTCATCATCAGCCGCTTTTCAAACAGCGGCGCGCTGTCCCGGTACATGAAGCCGACGCACTCGGAATCCAGGCCCAGGCCGGAGACGGTCAGCGCCACGTTGATGCCCTTGCCCGCCGCCACGTCGCTCTTGGAGAGCACGCGGTTCAGGCCGCCGGGGGTGAAGCCGTCGACCGTCAGCGTGCGGTCGATGCTGGGGTTCAGTGAAACAGATGTGATCATATAAGGCTCCTGTGTGAATACATATTATGTTTCGGGGGAATCGCTCCCGGGGCCTTGGCCCGTCCGGGCGGCGCGCTCTTCTTCCTCGTCGCGCTCCCGGGCCTCCTCCTCCACGGTGTGAAGGAAGCCGCCGATGTGGTGCATCAGCGTGAAGCCGACGATCAGGCACAGCCCGCCGAGCACCAGCAGCGCGATCAGCACGATCTTCTGGGTCATCGTCACGGCCATCCCTCCCCGCGCCGCAAGCGCGCAATTCCTCACCATAGCCTATAGTATATCACAATTTTGTCAAATTTCAAGTGTCTTTCCTTCACCCAATAAACAGACAAAAACCTTCGCTTCACCCGGGATGACGCGGTTCTGTCATCCTGAGCAAAGCGAAGGATCCACATTTTATCAATTGTCCGCCCGGTTGTAGCCGTTCTTCATGTGCTGGCTGGCGTCCAGCAGCACCTTGTTCAGCGTGGATATCGTCTGCTCCTTCGCCATGTCGGCCAGCTTTTCGTTGGCCTCGGCGGCGAGGCTGTAATCGCCGCTCTCGGCCATCTTCCTGTCGTACTCCAGGATCAGCCTTCTGCCCTTGGTGAACACGGCGTTCTGGTAGCGCTCGATGTGCTGTATGCAGCTGGAATAGTTGTGATCCGCCAGCGCGGCGATCAGCCGGCTACCCCAGTAGAAGTTCTCGGTGGAGGTGTCCAGCGTGACGGCGCTGAGGTACCTGGGCATGCGCTCCACGTTGGCGTAGACGGGCAGCATCGCGTCGAAGGCGGTGGAGCCGAAGCAGATCCACTCGATGCCCCGCAGCGCCTCGGGCGCGTCGCCGCGGATCTGGCACAGGGAGGTCACGCCGGTGCGGTTGATGCCGATGGAGCGGTACATGCCCCGCTTGCCGGTGTCCTGGTTGGAATAGGGATTGTAGGGCGTGCCCTGGTAGTGAGCGGAAAGCATGTACTTCACGTCCTCCACGGCCAGCTTTCTGTCGGGGATGAGCGCCCAGGGGATGTTGTCGCTCTCCGGGCCGAACTCGGCGTCCGGGCCGTCCCACCGGTGGGAATAAGGCGTCAGGTAGCGGCCCATGAACCAGGCCCGGGGCGTGTTGTAGATGTGGTCCATGTCCGTGTGGGAGCCGAAGATGTCCCGGGGATTGAACGCGCCATTCACGTTCAGGTCCAGGTGGTTCTCGGCGATGAACTCCCGCAGGTCAGCGGAGCAGAGGTGGGCCTTCTGCGCGCCGAAGGCGTCCTCCAGGTCGAAGGCGTCCATGCCGAACTGGTTCGGGTTGATCACGCAGGCGTCGTCGGGAACCCGCCGGGCCATCCAGTGGTGCCCGCCGATGGTCTCCAGCCACCACACCTCGTCGGCGTCGTTGAAGGCGATGCCGTTGGATTCATAGGTGCCGTACTGCTCCAGCAGGCTCGCCAGCCGCATGACGCCCTCCCGGGCGGTCTTTATGTAGGGCAGCACCAGCACCACGATGTCCTCCTCGCCGATGCCGCCCGGCACGTCCTTCTCCCGGCGGCTCTTCGCCTTTTGGTATTCCACCAGCGGGTCGGCGGCCAGCACGCGGGGGTTGGAGGTGATGGTCTCCGTGGCGGTCATGCCCACATTGGCGGCGTTGATGCCGGTGGCCGCCCAGGTGCCGTTCTTCGGGTCCACGCTGGGGCAGGCGGTGTAGCGCATCGGGTCGTCGGGCAGCTCGATCTCCACGTGGGAGATGACGCTCTTGTATTTGCGGGGCTGCTTCTTCGGTTCCACGACGATCAGCTTCTTCACGTCGAAGGAGCCGTCGTCGGTGCGGGCGATCATGGTGGAGCGATCATTGCTGGCGTTCTTGCCCACCAGCACGGTTGTACAGGACATGGCTGAATTCCCCTTTCAAAGTTAGCTGTATTTATTTTACTGCAATCCCCGGAAAAAGGCAATGCCCCGCGGCTCTCTTTCCGTGGGGCATTGGTTTTGGAAACACACTCTAGTTCATGTGCCTGCGCCCGGCGGGCTCGAACACATACCGGTTCGCCTGCGCCGCGAAGGCGGGCATGGCGGAGACGTCCCCCTCCGCCGCGGCCTCCAGCGTGAAGCAGGAGACCTCGTAGGCGTTCCGGGACAGGTATTCCCCGCTCTCCAGCAGCTTCTGGTACTCCCGGGACTGGAGCCGCCCGGTGAGGCGCACCCTGTCCCCCACGCCGAAGCGGGAGGCGTATTGGGCGTTGCGGCCCCAGGCGATGCAGGGGATGTAGTCGCTCTTGCCAAAGGCGCGGTTGACGGCCAGCATCATGTCGCAGATCTCCCGCCCGAAGGGCGTGGAGCGGTACACCGGCGGCTTGCACAGCGCCCCGGTGAGCGTCACCTTGTTCAGCGTGTCGTTGTCCGGCGACGGCGCGATGCTCTGGGCGAACAGCGTGACCATCAGCCGGCCCGCGCCCTCGACCACCTTGTTGTAGGAGCGCACCTGCCCCGTCATCAGCAGCTGGCTGTCCGCCTCCTCCGGCAGCGCGCCCATCAGCTTCCCGGGAATGGTCACCGGCAGTCGGTCCACCGCGCCGGACAGGCGCTTGACCAACAGCGTTCCGGTGTAAAAGGGCTCGTTCATGACCTCGTGGCTCAATTCCAGCCCGCCCTCCAGGCGGCCCACGGCGATAATTCTGTTGTTCGGATTTTCCATCGTATCCCTCCGGCTTTGCATTGTGCTTTGATCTTGCATCTTAAATATATGCGGCTCCTTCCCCCGTCATTCGCAAAAAGCGTAATAGAACGTTTGTTCGATTTATATACATTATACCACCTTTTCCCCGGATTGCAATCGAACACCGTGCAAAAAAATTTGGGCGCGTTGTGGACATGCTTTGTTCAACGCGCTTGAAGAAATGCGGCGGATATGATAGAATGAAGCCACACCAATGCGAGCTTGGAGGGATGGGACCATGCTGATCATCGGTATCTGCGGCGCCAGCGGCAGCGGCAAATCCACGCTGGCGAAGGCGCTGGCCTCGAGGCTGGAGAAGCCCTGCGTCTACATCAAGCAGGATTCCTATTACAAGGATCACCCGGACATGAGCTTTGAGGAGCGGGCCAACCTCAACTACGACGAGCCCGGGATCTTCGAGCACGACGTGCTCCGGGACGATCTGATAAAGCTGCGGCGGGGCGAGGCCATCACGTCGAAGGAATACGACTACACCCAGCACCGGCGCTGCGACCCGGGCACCATCATCGAGCCCGCGGACGTGGTGCTGCTGGAGGGCATCCACGTGTTCTACGACGCCGAGGTGCGGGATCTGATGGACTTCAAGATCTTCGTCCAGGTGGACCCGGACGTCTGCCTGCTGCGCCGGGTGAAGCGGGACATGCGGGACCGCGGGCGCAGCATCGAGAGCATCTACAAGCAGTACCTGGAGACCGTCAAGCCGATGTATGAAAAGCACATCCGCAACTATGTGGAGTACGCCGACCTGATCGTCGCCCGGGGCGGCAAGAACGCCCGCATCGTGGACATACTGGCCCACTACATCAATTCGGGCATGATCGATCCAAGGGTATAAGCGTCATAAAAGCGGGGCCATCCGAGCGATTCGGATGACCCCGCTTCTCTGTCCGCGTCACAGCGCCGCCTTGCGCTCGGCGGCCTCCTTCAGCATGTGCGCGCCGTGGGACAGGCTGCTCTCGCTGTCCGACGCGCCGCCCACCAGCCGTGAAAGCTCGCGCACGCGGCCGTCCTCGTCCAGCAGGCGCACGTGGGTGTCGGTGCGGTCCTCCCCGGCGACCTTCTCCACCAGGAAGTGGGCGTCCCCCAGCGCGGCGATCTGCGGCAGGTGGGTGACGCTCAGCACCTGCCGGCTCTTGGCGATCAGGCACATCTTCTCGCCCACCACCTGGGCCATCCTGCCGGAGACGCCGGTGTCGATCTCGTCGAATATCATGGCGTCCACGCCCTCCGAATCCACGGAGATGGCCTTCAGCGCCAGCATCACCCGGGAGATCTCGCCGCCGGAGGCGATGTTGGCCAGCGGGCGCAGCGGCTCGCCGGGATTCGGGGAGATCATGAACTCCACACGGTCCATGCCGGTGGCCGTCGGCTTCGGCTCTGGCTCCACCCGGACCTCGAAGCGGGTCTTGCCCATGCCCAGGTCCTTCAGCTGCCCGCAGATGCGCTCGGCCAAGGTCGTCGCAGAGGCCTTGCGCAGCTCCGTCAGCCGCCCGCAGGCCTCCTTCAGCGTGGCGTCGGCCTCGCGATAGCGCTTCTTCAGCTCCGATATGGCCTCGTCGCTGCCCTTCAATTCGTTCAGGCGGTCCGCCGCCTGCGCGCCGAAGGCGATGACCTCCTCCAGCGTCGCGCCGTACTTGCGCTCGAGACGCTTGATCAGGTCCAGCCGCGCCGCGATCTTGTCCAGCAGCTCCGGCTCGAAGTCCAAATCGTCCAGCAGCGCCTGGAGCTCATAGCCCACGTCCTGCGCGCCGTAGTACAGCTCCCGCAGCCTGCCCGCCAGCGCGGCGTAGCGCTCGTTCAGGCCGCCTATGCGCTCCATGGCCTCCGCCGAGCGCAGCAGCCCCTCCTGGGCGCTGGGAGCGCGCCCGTCGCCCTGGTAGACCAGCGTGTAGGCCGTCTCGACGCCCTGGCGGATCTTTTCGGAATTCTCCAGCAGCGCCAGCTTCTTCTCCAGCTTTTCCTCCTCGCCGCTCTTCAGCTTGGCGGCGCTGATCTCCTGGACCTGGAAGGCGAGCATGTCCGACAGGCGCTCCTTTTCGGAAGCGTCGCTCATCAGCCGCTTCAGCTCCGAGGCGATCTTTCCCCGAGCGGCGTGGAGCCGGGCCACCTCCGCGCAGGCCGTCGCATGGGCCGCGCCGCCGAAGGCGTCCAGGAAGTCCAGATGCCGCGCGGGATTCATCAGCGCCTGGTGCTCGTGCTGGCCGTGCACGTCCATCAGCATGGCGGTCAGCTGCTTCAATGTGTTCAGCGGCACCACCACGTCGCTGACGCGGCATATGTTGCGCCCGGAGCGGCTCAGCTCCCGCCGGATGGCGATCAGCCCGTCCTCGGCGTCGATGTCCAGCCCGCGCACGAATTCCAGCGCCTTCGGGTTGCCGGAGATGTCGAACAGCGCCTGCACCATGCCCTTTTCCGCGCCGGTGCGGATCATGTCCCGGTCCGCGCGCCCGCCCAGCGCCAGGTTGATGCTGTCCACCACGATGGACTTGCCCGCGCCGGTCTCGCCCGTAAGCACATTGAATCCCTGCGCGAATTCCATGCGCAGCGATTCAATGAGGGCGATATTTTTAATTGTAAGCTCTACCAGCATGCTTCCGCTCCGATCAGTCGTTCAAGAGTCCGTTGAATTTGACCATCAGGGCCTCCGCGGCCTCGTTGGAGCGGGTGATGATCAGCAGCGTGTTGTCGCCCGCGATGGTGCCCATGACCTCGCTCCACTTCATGGAATCGATGGCCTCGCCGGCGGCGTTGGCGCTGGCCGTGAGCGTGTTGACCACGATCAGGTTGTTCACGGGCTCCACGCTGACGATGGAATCCGCCAAAATGCGCGCAAAACGGTCGTTCATGCCCTTCTCCGCCCGTTCCACGGTGGCATACTTATAGCCGCCGTGTTCCGAAAGCACCTTCAAAAGCCTGAGTTCCTTGATGTCCCTGGACACCGTCGCCTGCGTGACCTTGACGCCGCGGTTCAGCAGCTCCTCGGCCAGCTCCTCCTGGGTCTCTATATCCTTCGTCTCGATGATTTCCAATATAAGATTATGGCGCGCGCTCTTCATTCCGGTGAAGCCTCCCAGTCATCAGATTGTGGGGATTCATTTTCGATTCTTCAGTGAGTCCATTCAGACAGCTTGCTGCGGAGCAGCCCGAAATAATTCTTCTCATGGAAGCGAACAAAGCGCGCCTGTCTCGGGGAACGGCATATGGTGATCTCCGGCCTCTCAAGGGTCATGGGGATCACCCGCCGGCCATCCAGCACCGCCTGGGCGCCGCCCCGGTCGTCCAGCATGCGCACGGTGATGCGCTCGTCGGCGGACACGACCACGGGCCTGGCGTTCAGCGTATGGGGGCATACCGGAGTCAGGACAAAGCAGTCGAGCCCCGGCAGGACCACCGGGCCGCCCGCGGACAGCGAATAGGCGGTAGAGCCGGTCGCCGTAGCGACGATCAGCCCATCGCCGGAAATGCAATCCACAAGGGTGCCGTTGGCTTCGTATTCGAGAGAAAGAATTCTTACGGAGGGCGTCGCGCGGGTGATGACGATGTCATTGAGGGCGTAATAGCGAAGATGGTCCTGCCCCTCGATCATCATGGTTGTGCGCGCGTCGATGGCGTAATCCCCGGCCAGAAGTCTGTCGATGATGCGCTCGTTCAGCTCGTCTGTCTCGACTTCTGTCAAAAATCCCAGACGTCCCAGGTTGACGCCCAATATGGGCGTGTCATAGGGAATCGCGCGGTCAAGGCCGGAGAGGATCGTGCCGTCGCCTCCGAGGACAATCAGCAGCTGGCAGCGGTCGAATCGGTCCACCAGGCACCCGGATACATTCAGCTGGGCATCGAGGCTGCCGTTCAGGCAGATCTCCACGTCCTTTTGCCGCAACAGCCCGATCAGCTTCCGGGCGACCTCAAGCCCCGAGGGCTTGGAAGAATTCCAATGTATACCGATGCAGCGATGGGACACCGCAAACCACTCCTCACTTATACAATATACCAAAGAGGGCCTGAGTTACAAGCCCTCTTTCGAGGATTTAAAAAAATTGTCATACGCTCGGCTAATTGTAACATCTATGGAATATTGACCGCTATTTTTCGTCACCTTGTCGCACCGTACAAGGTCCATAAGGAATTCTATGTTACCTTCGGGGCCGCGGATCGGCGAATAATCCAGCCCGTTGACCCGCCATCCCAGGCTTGGGATGAAGTCCGTGATATCCCGCAGCACCTTTTCGTGCACGCCGCGCTCCCGGACCACGCCCTTCGGGCCGACCTCCTCCTTCTCCGCCTCGAACTGGGGCTTCACCAGCGCCACAAACCGGGCGTCCGGCCCCTCCAGCACCCCCAGCGCCGCCGGGAGCACCGCCTTCAGCGATATGAAGGAGACGTCCGTCGCACCGAAGGAAGGGCGCGGGTCGAAGGCCCCCGGCTCCAGGAAGCGGGCGTTGGTGCGCTCCATGCACACCACCCGGGGGTCGCTCCGCAGCCGGTAGTCCAGCAGGTTGTAGCCCACGTCCACCGAGTACACCCGTGCCGCCCCGGCGCGCAGCATCACGTCCGTGAAGCCGCCGGTGGACGCGCCCACGTCCACGCAGATCGCGCCGGTCAGGTCGATGTCAAACACGTCCAGCGCCTTTTTCAGCTTGTGCGCGCCGCGGCTGACGTACCTGTCCAGCTCGCCCTTCACCCGCAGTGCGTCGCCCTCCTTCAGCATCTCGCTGGCCCGCAGGATCTTCCGGTCCCCGGCCATCACCCGGCCCTCCATGATCAGCGCCCGGGCCAGCTCGATGGATTCCAGGTTCAGATCGGCGTACAGCGCCTCGTCGGCGCGCCGCTTCTTCATCGTCCCGCCTCCCCCAGCGCCTGCCAGCGCTTATGGACGCTGCGGGCGATGCCCTGGGGCGTCAGGCCGCAGGCCTCCAGCTGCTGGGACACGCGGGCATGGCCGATGAAGCGGTCCGGCACGCCCAGCGTCATCACGGGCACGCCGATGCCCGCCGCGGACAGCGCCTCCAGCACGCCCTCGCCGAAGCCGCCGGAGATCACATTCTCCTCCACGGTCACGACCAGGCGCACCTTGCCCGCCTGCTCCCTGAGCATATTGAGGTCCATCGGCGCGACGAAGCGGGCGTCCACCACCCCGGCGGAGATGCCCTTGCCCATCAGCTCGATGGCGGCCTGCATCGACAGCTGGACCATGTGGCCCACGGCGAATATCATCACGTCGCTGCCCGCGCTGAGCAGCTCCCACTGGCCCACGGCGAAGTCCCGCTGGCTCTGTATGCCCGGGCCCATGTCCTCGATATCCCGGGGATAGCGTATCGCCATGGGGGCGTTGACTTCCCGGCTGAGCTCCACCAGCTTTTTGAGGTCCCGGATGTCCCGGGGCGCGGCCACGATCAGGTCGGGGATGCTGCGCAGATAGCTCAGGTCGAACACGCCCTGGTGGGTCGCGCCGTCCGCGCCGATCAGGCCCGCCCGGTCGATCAGGAAGGTCACGGGCAGCCCGTTGCGGCAAACGTCCATCATGATCTGGTCGTAGGCCCGCTGCAGGAACGTGGAATAGATGGCCACATAGGGCTTCATGCCCTGGCTGGCCATGCCCGCCGCCATGGTGACGGCGTGCTCCTCGGCGATGCCCACGTCGAAGAAGCGCTCCGGGTGGACCCGCTGGAATTCGTCCATGCCGGTGCCGTTGGGCATGGCGGCGGTGATGGCGCAGATGCGGATGTCGCTCTCCGCCAGCTCCGCCAGCTCCCGGGCCGCGACCTTGCCCGCCGCGATGCCGGATTCCTTCTTCTGCGCGCCGGATTCGATGTAGAACGGCGCGACGCCGTGGAAGTGGTCCGGGTGGTCCTCCGCGGGCTGGTAGCCCTTGCCCTTCTGGGTGACCACGTGGATCAGCAGCGGCTGGTCGTCGTCCTTCGAGCGCCGAAGCACCTTGATCAGCTGCTTCAGGTCGTGGCCGTCCACGGGCCCAATGTACTTGAAGCCCAGCGCCGCGAAGAACTGGCCGTCCACGAACAGCGAGCGGATGACGTTGCGGATCTTTTCCAGAAAGTCACGGCCAGGTAGCCCTTGCTCTGGCGCAGGCCGGTGAGATACCGGCTCATGGCGCCCACGTTCGGCGCGATGGACATGGCGTTGTCGTTCAGCACCACCACCATGCGGGTGTTGCTCTGCCCGGCGTCGTTCAGCGCCTCATAGCACATGCCGCCGGTCAGCGCGCCGTCGCCCACCAGGGCCACGACGTTGTAATCCCCGCGCATGATGTCCCGGGTCCGGGCCATGCCAAGGGCGGCGGAGATCGCCGTGGAGGCGTGCCCCGCCGTGAAGGCGTCGTATTCGCTCTCCTCCATCTGGGGAAAGCCGCTGGCCCCGCCCTGCTGGCGGAGCCGCTGGAAGGCCTCATAGCGCCCGGTCAGCAGCTTGTGGGCGTAGGACTGATGGCCCACGTCCAGCACCAGCTTGTCCTCCGGGGCGTCGAAGACATAGTGTATGGCCAGCGTCAGCTCCACGACCCCCAGGTTGGAGGCCAGATGGCCGCCGCGGTCCGAGACCACCTTCATGATCTCGGCGCGCAGCTCGTCGGCCAGCTGCCGCAGCTGCCTGTAGTTCAGCTTCTTCAGGTCCGCCGGTTCGTGTATCTGCTCGAGTAGCATCTGTCGTTCTCCAGAGTTTATTTCGTGCGATCCACCATGGAATCCACCAGCGCGCGGAAGAAGGCGCCGTCCCCGCCGAAGCGGTCGATGGCGTCCAGCGCCTCGCGGTGCAGCCGCTCTACCAGCGCCCGCGTGCCCTCCACGCCGTAGGCGGAGACGCAGGTCAGCTTGCCGCTCTCGGCGTCCTTGCCCAGCGTCTTGCCCATGTCCTCCTGGGTGCCGGTGACGTCCAGCAGGTCGTCCGTGGCCTGGAACAGCAGCCCGAAGGCCCTGCCGTAGTCGGTGAGCGCCGCCAGCGCGTCCTCGCCCGCGCCGCACAGCCGGGCCGCGGCCCGCAGCGGATAGATGAACATGCAGGCGGTCTTGCCGTGCTGTATGTATTCCAGCGCGCGCTCGTCACCGCTGCCCATGCGCTCGCAGTGCAGGTCCATCACCTGGCCCGCGATCATGCCCGTGACGCCCGCGCCCGTGGCGATCTCCCGGATGGCCAGCAGGTACTGTGCGGCGCGCTCCGGCCTTTCGCAGGCCCGGGCGAGCATCGTCTCGAAGGCGCAGTTCAGCAGGCCGTCCCCGGCCAGTATCGCCTGGCCCTCGCCGAACACCACGTGGTTGGTGGGGCGGCCGCGGCGCAGCGTGTCGTTGTCCATGCCGGGCAGGTCGTCGTGGATCAGGGAATAGGTGTGGATCATCTCCACGGCGCAGGCGAAGTCCAGCGCCTCGTCCCCGTCGCCGCCCAGCATGTCCACTGCCGCCAGCAGCATGCAGGGGCGCAGTCGCTTGCCGCCCGCGGACAGGCTGTAGCGCATGGATTGGCTCAGCAGCCAGGGCATTTCGCCGATCTCAAAGCGCCCGTCCTCGATCACCGCCGGGATCTGCTCCAGGCGGCGGTTCACGATCTGCGCGTAATCCTTCAGGCTCTTCATGGCTCCTCCTTCGGGGCGAGCTCCGCCTCCCCCGCCTCCGTCAGCACGCGGATGCGCTTGTCGCCCTCGTCCAGCAGCGCGTTCAGGCTGTCCCGGAGAGCCACGGCCTTCTCATAGGCCTTGAAGGAATCCTCCAGGGAGATATCGCCGGATTCCAGCTGCTTCACCAGCGCCTCCAGCTCCTCCATGCCCGCTTCAAAGGTTATCTTTTTCTTCATCGTGCATCATCCTCCGTCACAACGGATTTGATATCGGCCTTCAGCGCGCCGTCCGCAAAGCGCACCGTTATCGGCGCATTGGGATCGGCGGCGCGAACGCGCTCAACGATCCTGTCGCCCTGGCGCACGACGGCATAGCCGCGCTCCAGCACGGACGCCGGGTCCAGCGCCCGCAGTGACGCCTCGACGGCCGTCAGCCTGTTTCTCGCCCGCTCCAATCGGGCGGGCACGGCGGCGTCGCAGCGCTGCGCCAATTGACCGAGCGCCAGCTGCCGCGGCGCGAGGATCAGCTGCCCCGGCGCCTTCATCGCGGCGCTGTCGCACAGCCTTTCCAGCCGCAGCCTGCGCACCCGCTGGGCGGCGTCCAGCGCCCCGGCCAGCCGCCGGGTCATGTCGCCCAGGGCCGCCTTCAGCTGGCTGAGCTCCGGCACGGCCAGCTCCGCCGCCGCCGAGGGCGTCGGCGCGCACAGGTCGGCCACGAAATCCGATATGGTGAAATCCACCTCGTGGCCCACGCAGCTGATCACCGGTATGCGCGACGCGGCGATGGCCCGGGCGACGATCTCCTCGTTGAAGGCCCAGAGGTCCTCGATGGAGCCGCCGCCGCGCCCGACCAGCAGCACGTCGCAGCCGCCGCGCGCGTTCAGGCGCTCGATGGCGCGCACGATCTGCGCCGCCGCGCCCTCCCCCTGCACGGCGCAGGGCGACAGCACGATGCCGATATTCGGGTTGCGCCGCCGGGCGACATGTATGATGTCCCGTATGGCCGCGCCGGTCTGGGAGGTGACGACGCCTATGGTCCGGGGCACGGCGGGGATCTCCCGCTTGCGGGCCGGGTCGAAGAGCCCCTCGGCCATCAGCTTCTGCTTCAGCTTTTCAAAGCGGATGTACAGGTCGCCCTGTCCCGCCTGGCGCATGGAGCTGACGTACAGCTGATAGCTGCCGTTCCGGGGAAAGATCGACGCGGAGGCCCGCACCGTCACCCGCATGCCGTCGGCGGGCTTGAAATCGAGCCCGATGGCGTTCTGCCGGAACATCACGCACTGCACCCGGGCCGCCTCGTCCTTCAGCGAAAAATAGCGGTGGCCGCTGTAGTGGTGCTTGTAGCCGGAGATCTCGCCGGTGACCTCGACGTTGCGCAGCAGCGGATCGCCCGCCAGCAGCTTGCGGGCGTATTCGTTCAGCTCTGAGACGCTGAGCGCGGCGACATTGTTCAACATGCCGTTTTCCTCTCGGTCAGCGCCGGGCATCGTCCATGTCGCGGCCCATGCTGCCCAGCACGCCGTTGACGAACGCGCCGGCCTTGTCCGTGGAATACTGGTTGGCCAGCTCCACGGCCTCGTTGATGACGACGCCATGGGGCGTTTCGCCCTGCATCAGCTCCCAGGTCGCCAGGCGCAGTATGGCCAGGTCCACGCGAGTCAGCCTGTCCAGCGTCCAGCCCCTCAGATACGGGGCGAGGCTCTGGTCGATCTTCTCCGCGTTTGCCACGACGCCTTCAAAGAGGCGGTTCATGAAGTCCGACTCATGCTCGTTCGGCGCGACCTCCAGCAGGTTCAGGCGGGTCTCCTCGCCGCCGTCGCCGCCCATTTCCCATTCGTAGATCAGCTTCATCGCCTGCGCGCGAGCCATCGTTCTATCCATAATTCCTACCAGCTTTCTTCGCCGCGGGGCGGCGGGTTGTGTGAAAAACAATTTGTCGATAAGCGCAAGTATTGCGGTGGCACGCAAGCATGCCGCCGCAATAGGCCTTATTCACATTTCGCAACGCGGTCAGAGCGCCTCATTCGCGTCCTCGGGCTCGCCCTCGGCGTCGTACCGCGCCTCCGCGCCCTCGCCGGCCTCCGCGGCCTTCATCGCCGCAAGGTCCTTGGCGAATTCCGATTCGTAGGGCTTGTCGAAGTCAAAGGCGGGCTGAACCGGCTCCGCGGGCTGGGCTGCGGGCTCCGGCTCCGGGGTGACGGGCGCGTAGTCCGCGCTCACCGGCTCGGCGGCGGGCGCATAGGGCTGCGGCTCGGGCTCATACCTCTGCGGCTCGACAGCCGGGGCCTGGTAATCGTCCACTACGGGCACGGCGGGTGCGGCGCTCTGCGAGGCCGCCTCAGCCTTGCCGCGCCCAAGGCGGCGGCGATGGCCGGCCTCCTGGACGTTGGTGACGGCGTTGATGCTGATGGACACCTCGCGCACGGCCACGCCGCAGTTCATCTCCACGAACTGGCGGATGGCCCGCTGCATGTTCATGGTGATGGTGGGCACGTGGCTGCCGTTGACGATGGTGGCGTTCACGCGGATGGCGATGGCGTCCTCGCGGCTCTCGATGCCGATCTTCATCTCGGTGATGCCGTCGATGTTGGTCACGGACTGGCGCACCATGGCCTCGATGGCGGAGATGGCGATGCGCACCTTGCCGGTATCGCTGGAATCCACGGTAATGAAGCCGCGGTCCAGCCGCTTGCCGCGCTTGAAGATGATCACCGCCGCGGCCACGGTCAGCAGCACATACACGGCCAGCAGCGCGATGCCGATGATCTGCACCTTCGACAGCCCAAGCGCCTGCTCGGCCATGTCATAGTATTTCATGGCGAAATCCCGGGCGATCAGGTATACGGCAAAGGCGGCCACGATCAGCAGGGACAGCAGCCAATGGAAGAACAGCAGTATTCTCTTGCCAACGGTCAGTTTCATTCTTATCCTCTTTTCATCGGGGAATCATCGGTATGGGATCAGATCTCCCCGTCCTTCTCTTCCTCGTTGGGCGCTTCTTCATCCAGCGCTTCGGGCTCGTTGAAGCCGTCCTCGTCCCCGGGCAGCTCGTCGTCCTCGGGCTCCGCTTCGTCGGCGTCGTCCCCGTCGATCTCTTCCTCGTCGATCTCTTCCTCGTCGATGTCGTCCGCGTCGGCCGCCTCCTCGGGCTCGACCTCCTCCGTCACGGCCTCCTCGACCTCGACGACCTCGTCCCGATCGGCGGGGGCCTCCTCGGCGGCGGCCTCGGCCTCGGCGTTCTTCTCCAGCATCTTGCGGTGCTGCTCGTCCAGCTCCGCGTTGGCGCGCTGCTCGCGCTCGAAGCTGATGCCGGTCACGTGCACGTCCACGTTCTTCACGTCCAGGCCGCTCATGGTCTCGATGGCCTTCTTCACGTTCTCCTGGATGTTGCGGGCGACATCCGGCACGGGAGAGCCGTAATCCACGGTGATGGTGATGTCCACGGAAACACGGTTGTCGACCAAATCTATGCGAACGCCCTTAGTCAGGTTGCGGTTGCTCTTGCGGGAAAACATGTCGGCCAATCCTGCGGAAGGAGAGATCATGCTGGCGACGCCGTCAACCTCTGTGGCCGCGAGACCTGCGATGGTCGCCACAACCTCGGTGGCAAAGGAAACCGTGCCATTGGGGTTCTCGTTCAGCTTGACATCAGAAGGATAATTCTCGCTCATTTTGCATACCTCCTTATACGGAATCTATTATAACAGAAAATATGCAAATGCGCAAATACTTTCCGTTATTTTACCGGAATGATTTTGACATTGCCCCCGGTCAGCCCGGTTTCGCGCATCACCAGCTCCAGGATCACCGCCGTTTCGGCGCTGGTCATGCCCTCGCGGCGAATCAGCACGTTGGCGGAGGCGTCAGACAGGCTCACCAGCGCGTCCTCAAACCCCCGGCTCTGCAATATGCCCTCCAGCGCAAGCTCCTTCTCCGACCGGTCCAGCAGGCTCAGCAGCTGTTCCCGCGCCCGGGCGCCGATGGCCTCGTCCCCGCCGGGATCGTGGATGATGTCGTTGAGCTGGGCCTCCTCCCGGGCGCGGAGCTGCTCGCGCTCCAGCCGGAAGCGGGCCATTGGGTCAGTAGTCGCCGGGCTGTAGGCCGGGGCGCTCCCGGCGCGGTTCACGCGCATTGCGGCCAGCCGCCAGGTCAGCGCGGCGTCCCCGGCCAATGCGCCCAGCGCCGCGAGCGAAATCAGCATTATGAACGCCCACAAAATCGTCGCGGACTTCGGCGGAATTTGCTACCCTGCGCACATCGACCGCGACAGCCTGTCAATCCTTTCCGTGCTCGGTGAGATTGACGAGTACTGCGGCTTTACAACCGCGGAGCTTGCCGACAAAACAAAGCTCGAAGGACTTCGGAAGCTTCATCCGATTCTCGACACACTGAACATCGTGACGAATTCCGACGCGCATTACCTTGAAAATATGCGCGACGCGGAAAATTCAATGGAGCTCGAGGAGCTCTCGGCGGAGTGCGTAATAAACATCCTGAACCGCCCAAAAGGTTAAGCCTGCAGTTGCATGCAAAAGCAGGGAAGATAAAGATAAAGAGAAAGATAAAGAGAAAATAAGA
>ONHI01000256.1 GCA_900317565.1 uncultured Eubacteriales bacterium | reverse complement strand
AGAAGAAGAACCGGGTGATGAGCGACAAGGAGAAGATGGTCGTGGCCTACCATGAGATCGGCCACGCGCTGGTGGCGGCCAGGATCACGACGCCCTTGCTGCCGTCGAAGCCGTCCATCTCGGTGAGCAGCTGGTTCAGCGTCTGCTCCCGCTCGTCGTTGCCGCCGATGCGGCCGTCGCGCTTGCCGCCGATGGCGTCCACCTCGTCGATGAACACGATGCAGGGGGCCTTCTCATTGGCCTGCTTGAACAGGTCGCGCACCTTGGCCGCGCCCATGCCCACGAACATCTCCACGAATTCCGAGCCGGAGATGGAGAAGAAGGGCACGTTGGCCTCGCCGGCCACGGCCTTCGCCAGCAGCGTCTTGCCCGTGCCGGGAGGGCCCACCAGCAGCGCGCCCTTGGGCATCTTCGCGCCGATCTCCTCGTACTTCTTCGGGTTGTGGAGGAAGTCCACGATCTCTGAGAGGATCTCCTTGGCCTCGTCCTCGCCCGCCACGTCGTCGAACTTGATGCCGCTGGTGCTCTTCACATACACCTTGGCGTTGCTCTTGCCCATGCCGAACATCATGCTGCCCGCGCCGCCGCCGGCCTTTTCCACCAGCTTCTTGCTGAAATACTGGCCCAGGCCGATCATCAGCACCAGCGGCAGCGCCCAGGAGATCAGGAAGGACAGTATGGGCGACATCTGCTCCACGATCTGGCTGGAAAACTTCGCGCCGGAGGCGTAGAGCCGGGTCGTCAGCTCCGGGTCGTCCATCAAGCCGGTCTTGTACAAATTGCCCTGGGCGTCCGCGAACAGGATCTGGTTGTCCTCGATCATCACCTCGGCAACCTTCTTCTCCTCGGTCATGGACATGAACGCGTCGTAGCTCACCTCCGTCACCCGCGGGGAAAACAGCAGCGGCGCGATGAGGCTGTTGAACAGTATGATCGCCACGACGGCCAGCACATAATAGAAGACCATGGGCTGTCTCGGTTTCTTCACTTCGTTCATTCTGGCACCTTCCTTCTTCAATGCAAACCCAGTTTACCACTTAATTATAAACCCTGTGTCAACTGAATGTCAAGGAAAGTCAAATTAATGCAATAGGGACAATTCCCATCGCACACCTCATCTGAATGTGCAAAGAATCGTCCCTATCTGAAACCATCAGCAGTAATACCGAGCCTCGCCGAAGTGTTCCTTCCACGCCTCGACGAACGCGGCGCTGTTGGCCTCGACCAGGCGGGCAAGGCGATTAAGCAGCCTCTCCGGGATTCGGGAGTGGTTGTTGCACAGCAGGACCTTGCCGGCGCTGGTGATCCACAACTTCGTTGCGTCGGGCACCGGCCTGCCCTTGGCGATATGCACATGCACCGGCTCCAGCGGCTCCGATTCATTCGACCAAAAGTAGATCACGTAGGGGCCGATCCTAAGCAGTTGTGGCACTCAGCACACCCCCGTCCTGGGAGAACTCGATGATCAGGTGGGCGTTGTTGCGGACCAGCTGATTAAACCGCTCGATTTCCGCCTCGGAATAGCCGTCGATCTTCTCCCACTCATAGCCGGGCAGCCAGCAAACGGCGCTGTGAAAACCGTCCCGCTCATCCGGTGTCTCAATATACACCTTGACGCGCCCATCCGCCTTCATTTCGGAATGCGTGATTTCCGTATCGTCATTCAGCGTCATAAACGGATACATCATAGTCCCAACCTCCGTCCTGTCTTCCAAGGCAAGATTACCACAAAACCGCGTTCAGCGCAAGGGGAAAACAGGTCTTACGCGCTCGATATAATAAATTGAAATCCTTCCGCATATACTATCCGCAAAATGCGAAAAAGGAGCGTGGGACATGAATCCATTTGAGCTGACGGCGAAGCCGCTGGAAAGCCTGATTATGAACTGGCGGCAGATGACGCCCATCCCCTACGACAAGCGGACGGTGGACCCCTACACCCGCTGCCGGGCAATCCTGATGAACGGCACGGAGTTCGAGCAGGTGTGGTTCAGCCACCAGCTTTCCCGGCACAACGGCGACAACGAGCTTCGGCGGCAGGTGGCGCTGCTGCGCCGCCTGGAACAGCAGCAGCAGAAGCTGATCGGGGCGCTGAAGCCCGCGG
>ONHI01000036.1 GCA_900317565.1 uncultured Eubacteriales bacterium | reverse complement strand
CCCAAGCGCATCTACGACGAGCCGAAGAACGCCTTCGTGGCGGATTTCATCGGCGAGAGCAACATATTGGACGGCGTGATGCTGGAGGACGATCTGGTGCAGTTCTGCGGCACCGAATTCCAGTGCGTGGACGAGGGCTTCGGCACCAACGAGCCGGTGGACGTGGTCATCCGCCCCGAGGACATCATGATCGTGGGCGAGGACGTGGGCATGCTGACCGGCACGGTGCAGAGCGTGATCTTCAAGGGCGTCCACTATGAGATGATGATAAAGGGCGACGCCAACGCGCAGCCCTGGAAGGTCCATTCCACCACGATGCAGCCGGTGGGTAGCCGGGTGGGCATGACCATCGTGCCCTACAACATCCACATCATGCACAAGGCGAAGACGGCGGACGCCGAAATCGCCACCGAAAGCGCGGACAAGGAGGCCTAGCAGCATGAAGCGTTCCTGGTATGCCTCCCCCTACGCGCTGTGGATGGTGCTCTTCACGGTGGTGCCGCTGCTGTTCGTGTGCTACTATGCCTTCACCACGCCCTCGGGCGCGTTCACGCTGGAGAACTTTTCCAAGATCGCCCAGCCGATGTACCTGTACGTGCTGTGGGACAGCCTGCGCCTGGCGCTGTACTGCACGGTGCTGTGCCTGCTGATCGGCTATCCCTGCGCCTATTTCCTGTCCAGCCGGGATTTCACCCACGCCCAGAGCCTGGTGGTGCTGATCATCGTGCCCATGTGGATGAACTTCCTGCTGCGCACCTACGCCATGATGACGCTGCTGGAGGACAACGGCGTGCTGAACACGCTGCTGCGGGCCCTGGGGCTGCCGGGCATGAAGATGATCGGCACCGAAGGCGCGGTGGTGCTGGGCATGGTGTACAACTACCTGCCCTTCATGGTGCTGCCGATCTACACGGTGCTCAAGAAGATGGATTATTCCGTCATCGAGGCGGCGGAGGACCTGGGCTGCAGCCCGCTGCAGGTGGTCAGCCGGGTGGTGCTGCCCATGTCGATCCCCGGCGTGGTCTCCGGCATCACGATGGTGTTCATGCCCTCGGTCACCACCTTCTCCATATCGCGGCTGATGTCCAGCGGCATGATCTACCTGGTGGGCGACATGATCGAGGATTACTTCATATCGATGAACAACCGCAACGTGGGCAGCACGATCTCCCTGGTGATGCTGGTGCTGATCATACTGTCCATAGGCTTTTTGCGCAAGGTGGACCCGGATAACGAGGGAGGTGGGCTGTGGTGAGAAGCTCACGCGCCGCCAAGGCCCTGCGCGGCACCTATCTGGCGCTGGTGCTGGCCTTCCTGTACATCCCCATCGTGATCATGATCGCGCTGTCCTTCAACAGCTCCGTCTCCCGGGCGGAGTGGACCGGCTTCACGCTGGACTGGTACGCCAAGCTGTTCACCAGCAAGCAGATCATGGCCGCGCTGCGCATCACGCTGGAGGTGGCCGTGGTGGCCACGGCGGTCTCCACCGTGATCGGCACGCTGGGGGCCATCGGCATGCACGCCATGAACACGGGCATGGCCAACGTGCTGATCAACGTCTCCTACCTGCCCATGACCACCCCGGACATCGTCACCGGCGTTTCGCTGATGCTGATGTTCGTGTTCACAAAGATTCCCATGGGCAAGTGGACCATGGTGATGGCCCACATCGCCTTCGACACGCCCTACGTGCTGTTCTCGGTGATGCCGAAGCTGCGGCAGATGAACCCGAACCTCTACGAGGCGGCGCTGGACCTGGGCTGCAGCCCGCTGCGGGCGCTGCGCAAGGTCATCATCCCGGAGATCACCCCCGGCATCGTCACCGGCGCGCTGCTGGCCTTCACGATGTCGCTGGACGACTTCGTGATCTCCTATTTCACCTCCAACACCGACCAGAACCTGGCGATGATCGTCTATTCAGCCGCCCGCCGCGGCGTGGAGCCCACGATGTACGCCCTGTCCACGCTGATGTTCGTGGCCATCATGGCCCTGCTGCTGCTGGTCAACCGGCGCAGCGGACTGGAGAATATTTAATAAGATTAACGGCTCCGGCCGTCGATCATACACCCAAGAAACCCAAGATATGGAGGATGCTGCAAATGAAGAAGATCGCCATCATTCTGCTGGTCGTGGCGCTGGCGTGCGCCGCGCTGCCCGCCGCCCTGGCCGAGGCCGACAAGCCCTTCGCGGGCACCCGGCTGACCGTGTACAACTGGTTCGACTACATCGACCCGGAGGTCCTGAACATCTTCGAGGAGCAGACGGGTGTGAGCGTGGAGTATGTGAACTTCACCCAGAACGAGGATATGTACGCCAAGCTGGAGGCCGGCGCGGGCGCCTATGACGTCATCTTCCCCTCCGAATACATGATCGAGCGCCTGATCAAGGAGGACCGGCTGGAGGAGCTGGACCTGAGCAACATCCCGAACCTGGAAAATGTGCTGGACAACCTGCGCGACCCCAGCTATGATCCCGGCAACGCCCACTCCGTGCCGTACATGTGGGGCACCCTGGGCATCCTCTACAACACCGATATGGTGTCCGCCCCCATCACCAGCTGGCAGAGCCTGTTCGACGGCGAATACGCCGGCAGCATCTTCATGATGAACTCCCTGCGCGATACCATCGGCCTGGGCCTGAAGGCGCTGGGCTATTCCATGAACACCCGCAACCCCGACGAGCTGCGCGAGGCCTGCGACCTGCTGGTGAAGCAGAAGCGGGACAAGCTGGTCTCCGGCAACTTCGTGGACGAGACCAAGGACAAGATGGTGGCCGGCGAGGCCGCCCTGGCCGTGATCTACTCCGGCGACGCGCTGTACGCCATGGAGAAGGCCGACAACCTGGCCTATGTGGTGCCCGAGGAGGGCAGCAACATCTGGGTGGACGGCATGTGCATCCCCAAGGGCACCGCCAACAAGGCGGCCGCCGAGTGCTTCATCAACTTCATGTGCGACCCCGAGATCGCCCGCATGAACATGGACTACATCTACTACAGCTCCCCCATCAGGCAGGTCGTCGAGGGCCTCAGCGAGGAGGAGGCCGCCAACGGCGCGCTGAACCCGCCCCAGGACGTGATCGCCCGCTGCGAGTATTACAACGACATCTCCGACAGCATGGACCTGTATGAGAGCATCTGGATGGAGATCCGCATGGCGCGATAAGCCCGCCCGCACAGCATCATTTGAACCGATAAACGCGACGCCGGACGCCCTTTCTGGGAACTCCGGCGTCGTTGATAATTTTTTCTTATACCCCATTAAATCCTATTTAACCTATTGACAGCAACAATCGCTATATCCTATAATAATGATACATGCTGCTTTGGCACATTACATAAAAAACATCTTTTTTGTTGCACGCCGGCATACTCCGGCGTGTCGCGCATGATCGCCGTCAATTCAGAAGGAGGGTGACACATGGTTTCGGAGGTTGGCAATCGCCAAAGCAAATCCGGCAGACGCGCGGAATACTGGACCAAGCTGCGGCGCGATATAAAGCGCGACAAGTGGCTGTACCTGATGCTGCTGCCCGGGCTGATCTACTTTGTGATATTCAAATATCTGCCGATGTACGGCATCATCATTTCCTTTGAAAATTACGTGCCCTTTTCGGGCGTCACCGGCAGCGAATGGGTGGGCCTGAAATGGTTCAGCTACTTCTTCAAATCGCCCTCCTGGATCCGCTATCTCACGAACACGCTGATCCTGTCGCTGATGAACATCGTGCTCTACTTCCCCGCGCCGATCATATTGGCGCTGCTGCTCAACGAGATGCGCTCGCTGCGCTACAAAAAGGTGCTTCAGACCCTGCTGTACGTGCCGCACTTCATCTCCATCGTCATCGTGGTGTCCATCACCTTCGTGATCTTTGGCTCCTCGGGCATCGTCTACAAGGCCACCGAGGCCATGCTGGGCCATCCCGTGAAGTATCTGTCCGATCCCAGGGTGTTCCGATGGATGATCATCGGCCAGACGATCTGGAAGGAGACGGGCTGGGGCACGATCATCTTCCTGGCGGCGCTGACCAACGTGGACACGCAGCTCTACGAGGCGGCCATGATGGACGGCGCGAACCGCTTCCAGCGGCTGTGGCACATCACGCTGCCGGCCATCCGCTCCACCATCGTGCTGATGCTGGTGCTGCGCATGGGCTCGGTGCTGGATACCGGCTACGACCACCTGATCCTGATGGCCAACGCCATGAACCGCAGCGTCTCCCAGACGCTGGACGTGTTCGTGTATGAGCAGGGCCTCGGCAAGTCCGGCGGCAATTACAGCTACGCCGCGGCCGTGGGCCTGATGAAATCCGTCATCAGCGTCATACTGGTCATGAGCTCCAACAAGGTCGCGCACGCCTTGGGCGAGCAGGGCCTGTACTGAGAAGGGAGGCGCTGGAAATGGCGGAAAAGGCGAATCAGAAGATCAAGCTTCCCGACAGGCTCAATCCCGTGGGCGTCAAGGAGAGCGCGGCCAGCAAGACCTTCGACGTGCTGAACTACGTGATCGTGTCGCTGGTGGCCTTCACCACGATACTGCCCTTCATCTACATCCTCGGCGCGTCCTTCGCCTCGGAGTATGAGCTGGCGACCCGGCCCATGTTCATCATTCCCCGGGACGTGACGCTGGACGCCTATAAGTACATCTTCTCCTCCAACAAGATCATCACGGCCTTCGGCAATTCGGTGTTCATCACCGCCGCGGGCACGCTGATCAACCTGTTCTGCACGGTCACGATGGCCTACGCCGTCTCGAAGAAGCGGCTGCGCGGCAGGAACTTCTTCCTGAACATGGTCATATTCTCCATGTTCTTCTCCGGCGGCATGATCCCCACCTACATCGTGGTCGCCAACTGGCTGCACCTGAAGGACACCTACTGGAGCGTGCTGCTGCCAGGCGCGATCAGCGCCTACAACATGATGATCGTCAAGAACTTCTTCCAGGGCATCCCCCAGGAGCTGGAGGAATCCGCCTCCATCGACGGCTGCAACGACGTGGGCGTGCTGTGGAAGATCGTGCTGCCGCTGTCGCTGCCGGTGCTGGCCACCTTCGGCCTGTTCTACGCCGTGGGCCACTGGAACGCCTACTTCGGCGCCATGATCTACATGACCGGCGCGCGGGAGAAGTGGCCGTTGCAGGTGCTGCTGCGCGAGATCATCATACTGGCCAACGCCTCCGCGGGCGACATGGCCAATCTGGACCCCAACTTCGTACAGCCGCCGGAGCAATCCATCAAGATGGCGGTCATCGTGGTCTCCACCGTGCCGATCATGTGCGTGTATCCCTTCCTGCAAAAGTATTTCGTGAAGGGCGTCATGGTGGGCGCGCTGAAGGGATAGCGGTTATTTGCAGCCGATGCTGCTTGAATAACAATAAATAAGGAGGAACGATCATGAAAAAGCTGTTGACCCTGATGCTGGCCATCGCGCTGGCGCTGTCGATGCTGAGCATCGCCGTGGCGGAGGAGCCCCTCACCGTCACCGTGATGCTGCCCGACTTCTATTCCACCGAGGACTTCCAGACCGAGAACAACCCGGTGCTGGAGGCCATTGAGGCGGCCACCGGCGTGAAGCTGGAGATCAACTTCGTCGCCAATTCCACCTATGGCGAGGCCGTGGCGACCACCCTGACGGACAGCAACATGCCCATGCTGATGGCCGTGACCGACGCCCGCGCCACCAACATCATCAACTCCGCCCGCGCCGGCGCGTTCTGGGATCTGACCGATTATGTGTCCGACGCCGAGAATTATCCCTATCTGGCCCAGGGCGATCCCGCCGTCTACAACAACATCTCCGTGGACGGCCGCATCTACGGCATCTTCCGCAGCCGCGCCTATCCCCGCGCCGGCATCTACTATCGCTCCGACATCGCCAAGGAGGTCGGCATCGAGAAGGAGCCCGAGACCATCGAGGAGCTGACCGCCCTGGCCGAGGCGCTGGCGGGCTACAGCGACGACACCTACGCGCTGAACATGTGCTCCTACACCGACGGCACCATCAATCTGATCACCTGCGCCTACGGCGCGCCCAACGTGTGGGGCGTCAACGCGGACGGCGACATCTATCCCGCCCACGAGGATCCCGCCTACCTGGAGGGTCTGAACTGGCTGCGCCACCTGTATGAGATCGGCGGCATCGATCCCGATTTCATCACCATCGATTCCACCAACTGGGACAACATCGAGCGCACCGGCAAGGCCTTCATGCGCTTCGACTGCCTGGACAACGGCTATCGCCAGCAGGAGTGGTTCGAGACCAACGAGGGCGTGACCGACCAGATCTTCGAGATCATCGGCGGCCTGAAGAAGGACGACGGCTCCATCACCATCTGGCCCCAGAACCCCGGCTTCGCCGGTGAGATCATGGTCACCAAGGCCGTGTCCGAGGCCGACCTGCCCAAGATCCTGAAGTTCCTCGACTGGTGCAACGGCCCCGAGGGACAGATGCTGCTGAACTGGGGCGTCGAGGGCGTCACTTACTGGCTGGATGCCGAGGGCTATCGCCTGGCCGCGCCGGAGGACGGCACCGACGTCACCGCCCAGGTGCACCTGATCCAGCACAGCCTGAACCAGCTGGGCATGAACGTGCCCGGCGACCTGTGCATCGCCGAGAAGCGCACTCCCCTGCGCGCCGAGTACAACGAGATCAACGCGGAGTTCGCCCAGTACGCGCAGGTCAACCCCTGCTATCCGCTGATCTCCGAGACCAACGTCGCCTATGGCGCCACGCTGAGCCAGATCATCTCCGACGCCGCGGTGCAGTACATCGCCCACGAGATCGACGAGGACGGCCTGCGCGCTGCCTGGCAGCAGTGGTCCGACGAGGGCGGCGCCATGATGACCGAGGAGTACAACGAGGCCTATCACGCCGCGCAGGCGGACTGATCTGCCTGTAATCACCCCATAAGCGCTGGGGCTGTCGCCATATGATGGCGGCAGCCCCAGCGCTGTGACCGTATACGGGAGGGAATCGACTTGAACAAGGTCTACTGCTGCTTCCCCGGCGGGAAGCACAAGGCGCTGACCATGAGCTATGACGACGGCCGCACCCAGGACCGCCGCCTGGTGGAGATATTCAACCGCTATGGCATCAGGGGCACCTTTCACCTGAACAGCGGCTTCCTGGGCGACGAGAGTCACATCGGCCCCGATGAGGTCAGGACGCTGTACGCCGGCCACGAGGTGGCCTGCCACACCGTCACCCACCCCACCATCGCCCGCTGCCCGCTGCCGGAGGTGGCCCGGGAGGTGCTGGATGACCGGCAGGCGCTGGAGGCGCTCACCGGCTATCCGGTGCGGGGGCTGAGCTATCCCAACGGATCGCTGAGCCGGGAGATCGAGGCGCTGCTGCCCGCCTGCGGCATACGCTATTCCCGGGTGGTGGGCTCCTCGGACGGCTTTGCGCTGCCGGAGGACCCCTGGCGCTGGCAGGCCACCTGCCACCACGGCCACCGGCTGATGGAGCTGGGCGCGCAGTTCGCCGCGCTGTACAAGCGGCAATACCTCTACCTGATGTACGTCTGGGGCCACAGCTATGAGTTTGACAGCAACGACGGCTGGAGCCTGATCGAGGGCTTCTGCCGGGAGATGGGCGGCCGGGACGACATCTGGTACTGCACCAACATCGAATTCATGGATTGCATGGACGACTACGCCCGGCTGCAATTCGCCGCGGACAATTCCTTCGTCCGCAACCCCAACGCCCGGGACTGCTGGATACAGGTCAACGACGGCACGCCCGTGCGCGTCCCCGCCGGGGAAATCCTTAAACTGTAATCGGAGGCAAATGAGAGATGATTGAGTATCGCGATTCGATCACCGGCTACAGCGTGCGCCGGTACACCGAGGGCCCGGAGCGCAACGCCAAGCTGTACTTCACCTGTGAAAACTTCTCGCTGGACGACCGCTATTTCTTCTTCATGAAGCAGCAGCTGCCCGGCCGGGACGACGGCGGCTGCTATCGCGCGGACGTGGAGACCGGCGAGATCACCCGGATCACCGACAACCGCTTCCGGGGCTTCGCCACGGATCGGGAGAAGGACATCGGCTATACCTGCATGAACGAGACCGAGGTGTACGCCGTGAACCTGACCACCGCCGAGATGACCAAGCTGGGCGATCTGCCCAAGGGCGGCCAGATCACCGGCCACCTGACCGCGGCGAACACCGGCCGCGTGGCATGCAGCTATCACCTGGCCAACAAGCTGTACGCGCTGGTCATCATGGACCCGGGCAAGGAGGCCGAGGTGGTCTACCGGAGCGACTACCGCCTGGGCCACGCCCAGATCTGTCCCACCGACGAGAACCTGATCTTCTACATCCACGAGACCGAGGGCGACGCCTTCCAGCGCACCTGGATGTTCGACGTGAAGGAGCGCTATGTGCGGCCCTATTACGTGGAGCACCCCAGCGAGTGGATCACCCACGAGGTCTGGGCCGCGAACGGCAGCGAGATGGCGCTGATGAAGCTGGACCCCGCCGGGTTCGTGGACGGCGACAAGGGCGAGATCCACACCGGCAACATCATCATCGCCGACAAGGACGGCCGCCACTTCGACATCGCCGCCACCAGCGAGCAGCTGCTGCATCCCTGCATCAGCCGGGACGGCAAGTGGCTGTGCGCCGACCGCATCAGCTATCTGGGCGTCAACATCCAGGAGGGCGTGGTGCTGATCGAGCGGGCCACCGGCAAGGCGAAGCTGATCGCCACCACCGGCAGCTGCAAGACCGGCGCGGACCACCAGCACCCCTCCTTCAACCGCCGGGGCGACATGATACTGTTCTCCAACCCGGACGAAAACGGCAACGCCCAGGTGTGCACCATCGACCTGAAGCAAGTGATGAAGGACTGGTAACGGCATGAACACGATCTACATCATCGGGGATTCCACGGTGGAGGACAACCAGCCCCCCTTCCGGGGCTGGGGCTGGGCGCTGCCGCAATTCGTGCGGGAGGGCGTGCGCGTCAAAAACCACGCCCTCAGCGGGCGCAGCAGCCGCAGCTTCCGGGCGGAGGGCCTGTTCGAGCCCGTCGAGCAGGCGCTGGGCGAAGGCGACCTGCTGCTGATACAGTTCGGCCACAACGACGAGAAGGACGACGAGCGCCACACCGACCCGGACACCACCTATCCCGAGCAGCTCTGGCGCTACTGTGCATTCGCGCTGTCCCGGGGGGCCCAGCCGGTGCTGATCACGCCGGTGTGCCGCCGGTTCTTCGGCGGCGACGGCAGCCTGTTCTACACCCACGGGGAATATCCCCGGGCCATGCGCAGGCTGGCGGCGGAGAAGGGCGTGCCGCTGGTGGACCTGAAGGCGGCCAGCCGGGCGCTGTACAAGTCCCTGGGCGAGGCGAAGACCGCGGAGCTGTTCGTGCGCCTCGCGCCGGGCGAGCACCCGGATTTCCCCGACGGCCACGACGACAAGACCCACTTCAACGCCCACGGCGCCCAGGTCATCGCAGCGCTGGTGGCCGACGGCCTGCGGGCCCTGCCGGAGTGCGCCGGCTTCATGAAATAGCCATGGGCGCGACGATATTCATCTGCGGCGATTCCACCGCCGCCAGCTACGGCCCGGAGCAGGCCCCGCTGACCGGCTGGGGCCAGGTCCTGCCGGAGCTGCTGCCCGGCGCGACCATCGTGAACCGGGCCATCGCCGGGCGCAGCACCCGCACCTTCCTGAACGAGGGGCGGCTGGACGCCATCGGGCCGCTGATCCGGCCCGGGGACGCGCTGCTGATACAGTTCGGCCACAACGACGGGGGCAACAAGCCCGAGCGCCACACCGAGCCCTGGGGCGACTTCACCGACAACTTGAACCGGTTCGTCGACTTCGCGCTCGAACGCGGTGCGCGACCCGTGCTGCTGACGCCCATCTGCATCCGGCTGTGGCGGGACGGCGCATTGCAGCCCTCCCACGGGGAATACCTGGAGGCCGTGCGGGCGCTGGCGGCGAAGCGGGGCCTGCCCCTGATCGACATGTACGCGGCCAGCCGCGCCGTCGTCAGCGGCCTCGGCGAGATGGGCAGCCGCGGGCTGTACATGCACCTCGCCCCCGGAGAATTCCCGGGCTGGCCGGAGGGCTCCGTGGACGACACCCACACCTGCCGGGCGGGCGCGGAGGCCTTCGCCCGGGCCGTCGCGGACGCGCTGCCGGGGCTGGGAATCATCGAAGGGGCGTAATCAAAAACCATGCCGACAAACCGGCATGGTTTTTTGATGTCAAAGCGCCTTGAGATAGAACCGGTTCATCGTGGCGTGGACCACCGCCTCCGGCTTGTCGATCCGGACATAGCCGGATCTTTCATAGATGTGCATCGCAGCCTGAAGGTTCGTGTGGGTCTCCAGGTACATCCGCCGGTAGCCCAGCGCCCGCGCGGCGTCCTCCACCCTTTCGATCAGCCGGTACCCCAGGCCCGTCCCCCGGACGTCCTCGTCGAGGTACAGCTTTTGCAGCTCCGCGCAGTTTTCAAACATCGGGCACTCGGCCAGGCCGATGCCGCCCACCAGCCTCTCCCCGTCCATCAGCACGAAATAGGCGCGCCGCTCGGGCTCGGCGGAATAGTATTCGCTCAGCCGGTCCAGCCCCTCGTCGAAATACACCGTGCCGGGGATGTCCAGCCCGTGGGCCTTGAGGCAGCGGCGTATCAGCGCCGCCAGCGCGGCGTCATGCTCCGGGGCAAGCGTCCTGAATTCCATGGGCATTCCCTCCGTTCCGCACTCTCACTCCGCCGCTTCCCCGCGCCGGCGCTCCTTCAGCAGCTCCAGGCCGATCTTGCCGGTCATGTGCTCGATGGTGATCTCCACGCAGCACAGTCTGCCCGCGCGGATGGTGTCCTCGGTCTCCTGCATGTACAGGTCCTCGAAGCCCTTGGAGTACTTCGCCCCGACGGCGTTCGCGGCGCGGCGCAGCTCGTCCTCGTCCTCGATGATCCGCGCCCGGCCGAAGGCGATCACGCTGCAAAACTTCGTCGTGCGCTCCCGGGGCATCACCTCGTCCCGGTCGATGACGGTGAAGGAGACCTTTTCGTTCCGACGGATGGCGTCGATCTTGTGGCCCACCTTCGCGCAGTGAAAGCCGATGGTCCCCAGGCCAGTGCCGCCCTCCTCATACACAAAGCTGACGGGCACCGTGTAGGGATAGCCGTCGTCCCCGTGCAGCCCCAGCACGCCGGAGGTCGCCCGCCGCAGTATGTCGGCGCACTCCTGCTGTGAAATCTGCTGCTTTATCCTTCGCATTTCCCTGAACATATTCAGCCTCCCTGTGGCGTCGCGTGCGCGATATGCTCTCCGGCGTTCGCCGGCGCGAATCAGTCCTCTATGAATACGATGATTCCCCGGTCCTGCGGGCCGGGCCGCCGGTCGCCGATGCGCAGCTCGATGTCCTCGATCTCCTGCCGCCACCTGTCGGCGGAGAAGCACTCCGGCCCCAGCGTGAAGTACAGGTGCTTGTGCTCGCCCGCCCCGATCTCCGTTCGGGCCGTCGCCAGCGCCTCCCAGGCCTCGTCCACCCGGCCCCAGACGCTGATATCCACGCGCGTGGCGTCGCCGTCGTTGGCCACGCCGCCGAGGATATTCAGCGCTTCGCCCCTCGGGACGCTCTCCCGGGACGGTATGACATCGATATACTTCAACATTATTTCACCCTCTGTGCCGTTCGCCCATGCCCGACAGGGACGCCAGGGCGCTCAGACGCCGAAGCGTATGTTCTTCACGGTCCTGGCCTCCAGCGTCCAATCGTCATAGAAGCGCGGGCCGCCATTGCCCACCGGCGCCTGGGCCAGCATGCCGACCTTCACCGTCTTGCCGACGGGCAGGCTGAAGAAGCGCATCATGTAGAAGTGCTCGCCGTCCGTGGAATAGTGGAAGGAGAAGGTGTTGTCGACGCGGCAGACCCTCAGCCAGGCCGCGTTTCCCTCCAGATTGCAGCCGTTGGCGTCGTCGGATTCCCCGCGCTTGGTGACGACGCTGACCGCCGCGTGGGTGCCGAAGTCGGTCTTTTCAAAGCAGGCCTTCGCCCAGTTCTGCAGATCCACCATGACCATGAGGGACGCGGAATCGTAGGTGTCGTTGAAGCCATGGGACACCTTCGCCTGCATCACGAAATCGCCCTCAAATTCCGTATAATAATACGGCGCGTTGCAGAGCGATTCGGGCGTGATGCCCTCCTCGCTGACGGAGCCGCTGTTGCAGAAAAAATCGCTCTGCGGCGTCGCGAGGATCTCGATCCGCGTGCCGTCCTTCCGGATCTGCGATTCGTTCATCCACTGAAATTCCATGTAATGCCCCCCCTTTGAATTTTATGGCATCTGCGCCACACGGGTATATTTTATCAGAATCCCCCGCCGAATGCAACACGGCGCGGCCTCATTCCGCCGTCAGCGTGATCGTCACGTCGCCGTGGCCCAGCAGCTGCTCCATCTGCTCCGGGGTCTGATCGGTGATGTGTCCCAGCCGGGTGTAGGCCCAGGAATTGCTGCCGTAGAACACCACCAGCTGATCGCCGGCATAGAGCACGATATCGCCGGAGACGGCGGTCGTCTGCGCGTCGTCGCGGGGCAGGCTCTGCCCGATGTCCCCGACCTGCTCGAAGCCGCCGTACATGGACATCTCGATCGTCAGACCCTCCGCCGGAACTGTATCTTCCGCCGAAAACGAGCCCTCCGCCGGGAGCGAAGCGCTCGCCAGCGCCCTCAGCGCCTCCACGGCCTCGTTGTCCTCCCATTCCACCGTCACCGGCGTTTCCCCGATCATCATCCTCATGCCCTCTCCTCCTTCAACCAGGATCTCCTCCTCCGCCCACGCGGACAGACCCGCCAGGCAGAGCACCAGCGCGCACAACAGCGCAATCAGCCTTTTCACGATCATACGACCCCCTGTCAATGATGTCATGTTCCCCTCCGAGGAATCACAGACGATACCCGGTGTGCCTTAAAAAAGCGAGCCTCTCTCTCCAGTGCCTCAGCCTTCGCCTGCTCCACGAACCCATGGTCCTGTCCCTCCATGACCACAAGGTCTGCGGAGGCATAGACCGCCTTGGCCCTCTGGGAATACCTCAGCGGCACGATGCCGTCCCTGTCCCCATGGAGGATCAGCACATCGCCGGTATAGGCTCCGATCACATCGTAGATGTCAAAGGACACGGCGTCCTCGTCATAGATGCGGCCGATGCGCGCGCCCAGCACAGAATCGTTTTCAGGAAAGGTGCCGTCCGGGTTGGCCCGGGCCCTGGCGTCATCCTGCAGCACAAAGGCCGGGAATTCCAGCACCATCGCCGCCACATCCTCCGGCCTCCGGGCGGCCGCGTAGGAGGAGACAAATCCGCCCTGGCTCGCGCCCCAAAGGAAGATGCGATCGAAGCGGGCGTCGGCCTTGAAGCGGTCGATGATCGCATCCAGATCCCTGGCTTCCGTCAGCACGGACATCTCCAGCATGGTCCCGGCGCTCCTGGATCCAGATCCGCCGCCGCAGAAATCAAAATTGTAGGTGGCAAAGCCCTGGCCGACGAAATAATCGGCGCAATCCCGGTTCCCGTCAAGGGTCCCGCCAAAGCCGTGGGAAAGTATGACCAGCGGAACGGGGCCGTCGGTCTCCGGAAGCTGTAGTATGCCGTAGATATCGCCCATGCTGCCGGGAATCATGATCTCTTCCATATTGTCCTCCGCAATCGTCGTGGTCGTCATCAGCGCCATCAGGGCTGCGCATACCTCATGATTGTCGGCGTGCTGCGCTACTCGCTTCGCTCCCTTGCCCGCCGACCCGGAAAACGTCCCGTTTTCCTAATCATTATACCACGACACCATGGGTCTTGTCAGCAATATTGTAAAATACCACCTTCTGATCCTGCAAACCAGCCATAAAAAAAACGAAATCCCGCAATCTCTTGCAGGATTTCAATGCCTTTACCGACATTATTCCCGTTCTGTACCCAGATGCACCCAGGATGGGACTATATGTACTCGGCAGGAATGTAATGCCTTATATTCTATTCAAAACAGACAATCATGAGCTCGACAAGCCGGCGCCGACGGTTCACGGTCGCCGTCTCCGATCCGGCTTGTCGGACACATGGCTGTGCTACGGTCTTTCCTGGTCGCCTTCACAGACGGCCCTTTGTTGTACCTATCTACCGCCTCCTGCCTTCTGCAAATCTTTACGTCTCTTTAGCTTGACTTTTTATTTGCAGGCTGTTACCTGGATACAAGCCAGGCGATGATGCCCGCAATGACGACCCAAAGGATTCCAACCACGATCGTAATCCTGTCGCCGGTGGCCTCCCATTCGGCCAGCTTCTCCAGGTGATAGCGGCTGGGGTCATCGGCGTCGAACAGGAGCTCGACGCGCTCTCCGATCGTGAATTGGCCCGACAAGTATCCATCGCGGCTTTCATGGCGGAGTGTCTGTCCTTCTACCCGGAACTCCACCACCGGGTGCCAGGCTGTGAGCGGCTTGCCGCGCCCCAGTGACAGGCGCTTCACCATGTCGACCACCGTCCCGGAAGCCCGGACACGCTCCCGCTCCGCTCGCCTGCGCGCCTTGCGGGTCCCGGACATGCCGATCCAAATCAAGGCAACGCCGCCCACCGCCAGCAACGGGAATAGAGCCAAGAAGAAAAGCAGATGATCGTCCATACCCGGGTTTCCTCCCTGCGCGTATTCACCGCCTGCGTACCTGCCTGATATTATAACATAAAGCCTGCCACATGCACAAGGGAAAAAACCCAGGCCTTTCGACCTGGGATTGGAGTAGTCGCAACAGAATCCGAAACTGTGACCCCCACCGATTGGAGGGATGGGAGCTGCCATACCCTGGATCACCCGGGCATCCTGACCGGCCCGTACAACGCCCAGCTGCTCGGCCTCCTGGCCCAGGACGGATACACGACCAAGTAAGAACGACAACCACATTCCCGGCGATTTTGATGCCGGGTGTGGTTGTCTTAGAGCCAAACCTAAAATTCAGCGAACGTGTCGAAAAATGTGTTGATGTTATCGAATTCCTTTGCTATACTGTATATAGGGGAATTGTTTTAGTCTCGGCATGACTGAGAACTGCCAGATCGGCAGCACGGCCTTTGACGGCTGTACGCTGGTGTATATCTACAGCGCTGCGGGCAGCCCGGCGGAGGCGTACTGCGACGCGCATGACAATTGCGTGTTCGTGGCGGAAGCGCAAAGCCCGACGGCAGAATGAACGGCGCGGGCCGCTCTCTGTTCCTCATCACCAAAAGGAGGTATGATTCATGAAGAAGACCATCGCCCTGATCATCGTCCTGTCTCTCGGCTGCATGCTTGCGCTGGCGGAACCGCTCAGCGGCGGCTGGGAGATCGTTCCAAACGAACCCGCGGCGCTTCCGGAGGAAGCCCAGGCGGCCTTCGATAAGGCGCTGAACGGCCTCATCGGCGCGGAATACACGCCCGTGGCGCTGCTGGGCACGCAGCTGGTGGCAGGCATGAACTACTGCATCCTCTGCCAGGTCACGCCCGTCGTGCCGGACCCCGCGCCGGGGTACGCGCTGGTGTACATCTACGCCGACCTGGACGGCAATGCCGAAATCACCAACGTGGCCGAGCTGGACATCCCCGGCCTGTGGAATCCTGCGGAGGAAGCACAGGACTGAATCATTGAATCAACAACACAGGCCGCTCTCAGCGAAGGGAGTGGCCCTTTTCAATGCGCTGTCTTGCAGCCTTTCCCTGGCTATTCGGCATAATGGGAATGCTACAGGGCAAAAAGCATCCCAGGCCTTTCGACCTGGGATTTTGGTGGTCGCAACAGGACTCGAACCTGTGACCCCATCGATGTGAACGATGTGCTCTGCCCAGGCGTCCAGTGTACATGACGTTTGAGGTATCTTTCTTTGACGGTTCATCACTTGCAGGCCAGATAGACGTCCATGCTCTCTCCATCCGTTTCAAAGCAGGGTATGACCTCATTCTCCACATGGATCAGACCGTTCGTCCTCATATAATCCCCCAGCGTATGATAGGCTCCCGGAATCGTGCAAAAAGGATTATCATAGGGCCGTTCGATGTGGATCGCCGCATACCTGTGTCCGGCCTGTTCCTTGACTTCCAGCCCCTCCGGGTTCAGGCCATCCGGCAGTATCCATGCGGCTGTGTATCCGTGCATCCTGAATACATTGATCTGCTCGACGGACAGCCTGGGAAAATCCCAGCCGATCACCTTTGGGTTTTCATCCCCGTGGTCTTTGGCGTATTTGTACACTCTTTCCATTGCGTCTCTCTCCGGCTCCGTGCTGATGACAGTATGCTCCACATACCGGAATCCCGGGACCTCCTCGACGCGGAGATTGGTATAAGCGCTGCTGCGCTGGTCCATTTCATCCCTGAACAGATTGTCCAGGGAGCAGTTGAACACCTTGCAGAGGTCAAGCGCCTTGTCCATCTCGGGGTTCGCAGCGTCCATTTCCCATTTGGAGATCGTCTGGCGGCTTACGTTCAATTTTTCCGCCAGCGCCTCCTGCGTCATGCCTGTTCTGAGCTGGCGAAAATATTGTAGGTTCTTTCCAAAGCTCATGTCTGTCCTCCTCCGAACACGCTTCACGGTTTCTGTAAAGATCTATTGCTCCGCGGTGCAAGAACAGACTACCAGAAAAAGCCTTCATGTTCCACCAACCTGCAATTGCGTTTTTTGGAAACGGCGCAACCACAGGTTGCGCCGAAAAACACGCAGGGACGGTTCTCTGTGCTCATTCTTTTTTTGTATACAAAACGAGCCGAACCTTTCGGTTCGGCTCTCTGGTGGTCGCAACAGGACTCGAACCTGTGACCCCATCGATGTGAACGATGTGCTCTACCAACTGAGCCATGCGACCATATTCAGCTGTCCTTGTCTTGACGACGAAAGTTATTATAGCACGTCACGGGGCGGTTGTCAAGGTCCGGGGGAAAAATTTCTCATTTTCTCATTTTCATGAGAGAGTGATCGATGGATCGCGCCCGTCCGCCCTGCGCCCGGGACAGGCCAGCACAGCCTGCCCCGGGCAAATTCCAACAGCGGCAGCCGCACGGTAAAACCAATCCGCACTGGCCTGCCCTGGGCAAATTCCAACAGCGGCAGCCGCACGATGAAAGCCGCGCCGCACCGGCCTGCCCTGGGCAAGATTCTCCTACAGCGGCAGTCGCACAGTGAAGGCCGCGCCGCCGCCGGGCGCGCTGTCCACGGCGATGCTGCCGCCGCAGAGGTCCACGATGCGCTTGACGAGGCTGAGCCCCAGGCCGTTGCCCTCGGTGGCGTGGGCGGTGTCGCCCTGGTAGAACTTTTCAAAGATGCGCCGCCGGGTGGCGTCGTCCATGCCGGGGCCGGCGTCCCGGACGGTGCAGACCGCCTCGTTCCCCTCCCGCCGCAGCCGCACCGACAGCGGCGCGCCCTCGGGGGAGAACTTGATGGCGTTGGACAGCAGGTTCACCCAGACGTGGTTCATCATCTCCTCGTTGCCGCGATAGGTGACGGCCTCCAGGTCCACGTCCGGCTCCAGCGCCTTCTCGGTCCACTGCTTCTCCATCAGCAGCACGCAGCGCCGCAGCTGCTCGTCCAGGGCGTAGTCCTCCCGGTCCGTGACGATAGTCTGGTTCTCCAGCTTGCTCAGCAGCAGCACGTTGCTGGCCATGTTCGCCAGCCGGTCGGATTCGCTGACGATGATGTCCAGGTATTCCCGGCGCTGTTCGTCGGTCAGGTCGTCCCGCTCCAGCTGCTTGGCGAAGCCCCGGATGGACACGATGGGCGTCTTGAACTCGTGGCTGAAGTTGTTGATGAAATCCTTTCGGAACAGCTCCAGGCCGCCCAGCTCCGTGGCCATGTCGTTGAAGCTGTTGGCCAGCTCGCCCATGTCGCCGGGCACGTCCTCGGCGTCCACGCGCACGGAAAAATCGCCCTTGGACACCGCCTGCATGGCGTGCACCAGGTCGTTCATCGGCCGCAGCTTGCTGCGGCCCATGCCCGCCGCCAGCGTCAGTATGAACACCATCAGCAGCGTGGGCAGCGCCAGCACCCGGAAGAACGGGTTCACCAGCAGCCCGAAGAACACCAGGAAGCCGTAGGCCGCCGCCGCCATGACGCCCGCCGCCACGATCACGCTGAACAGGAAGGTCCACAGCGTCATGTACAGCGATTCCGGGCGCAGCCCCCAGGGCCAGTGGCGGCGGGGGCTGTCCTCCCGCCGCGCGGGCAGCCCGCCGGCCTCGCTCCTGTCCCGCCTGAAGGGATTCCTCAATCCTTCTTCACCGCCTTGTAGCCCAGCCCGCGCACCGTGACGATCTCAAAATCCGGGCTCTCCCGGAAGTGGTCCCGCAGCCGGTTGATGTGCACGTCCACCGTGCGCTCGTCGGTCTCGGAATCCATGTCCCAGATCTCGTCCATCAGCTGCCGCCGGGTGAATATCTTGTTGGGATAGGACAGCAGCTTGAACAGCAGCATGAATTCCTTCTTCGGCAGCGTGCGCTCCCCCGCCCCGGTGGTCACGGACAGCGCGTCGTAGTCCAGCACCGTGCCGCCCACGGTCAGCCGGTGCTCGTTGACGATCCGCGAGCGCCGCAGCAGCGCGGCGATGCGCAGTATCATCTCCTCCTCGTCCACGGGCTTGACCATGTAATCGTCGGTGCCGATCTGGAAGCCCTTGTGCTTGTCCGCGGGCTTCTCCTTGGCCGTGACCATCAGTATCGGCAGCTCGCAGCCCGATTCCCGCAGCGTGCGCGTGAACTCATAGCCGTCCATGCGGGGCATCATGATGTCCAGCACGATCAGGTCCACGTGCTTGCGGTCCAGCACCTCCAGCGCCTCTATGCCGTCCCGGGCCAGTATGGGCTGATAGCCGTGCTGGCTCAGCACCGCCTCCATCAGCTTGCGGGTATTGGCGTTGTCCTCCACGACCAGTATGTGAAACACGGTCCTCACCTCTGCGATAATTCAAGTCAATTGTATTATCTCACATCGATATAAACTGTCTGTTAACGCTTGCCAACGGCGGGCGGGAATGGTAGAATGGAAGCAACCTGAAACCGGAGGAATGCCAGCATGGACCAGCAGAGGAACAACCCGCCCACCGCCGAGGAGATCGCCCGGATGGAGGCCCAGGCCGTGGCGGCGATGCAGCGGGGCGAGCAGCCCGCGCAGCCGGAGGCGCCGCGGCAGGAGGCCGAGCCGGAGCCGCCGACCGTGCCGGATTTCGTGCCCTATGTGGACGACGTGCCCGCGCCGGAGCCGGACGCGGACGGCGGGGACGACGAGGACGAGGGCGAATACATCCCCAGCGCCTGGGAGAAGCGCATCGACGCGCTGACGCCGAAGCAGTGGCGGACCTGGCAGATCGTCGGCGGCGCGGCGGTGGGCCTGGTGGCGCTGGCCTCGCTGTTCGTGTTCGGCGAGGAGCTCTCCGCCTACGGGCTGATCGTGGCGGCGCTGCTGGCGCTGCTGCTGCCCCGCTATCTGGAGCGCGCCTGGCGGCGCAAGCTGACCACCGCCCGCTATGCCATGGCCGCGGCCATGCTGGTGGGGCTGGCGGTGATGGCCGTCGTCATGCTGACGCGGGGCGGGATCACGAAATAGGGACGGCGCGAAGCCGTCCCCTGTTTTAACCGTTATCAGCCCCGGATCTGCCTGAACAGCGCCGTGGCCGCGGCGGACTTTTCGGCGATGCCGTCGAAGTCGCCCGCGTTGACCATGTCCTTGCTCACCATCCAGCTGCCGCCCACGGCCAGCACCTTGGAATTGTTGAAGTAATCCGCGGCGTTGGCCTGGTTGATGCCGCCGGTGGGGATGAACTTGATCTGCGGGAAGGGGCCGCTCAGCGCCTTCAGGGTCTTCAGCCCGCCGTAGCTCTCCGCGGGGAAGAACTTGAACACCTTCACGCCCAGCTTGAGGCCCATGATGATCTCGCTGGGGGTCACCACGCCGGGGATCATCGCCACGCCCAGCCTGGCGGCCTCGCTGATCACGTCCGCGTCGGAGCCGGGGGACACGATGAACTTCGCGCCGGCCTCCACCGCGTCGTGCAGCTGTTCCACATTCACCACCGTGCCCGCGCCCACGATCATGTCCGGCACCTCCGCCGCCACCTTCGCGATGGACGCCTTGGCCGCCGCGGTGCGGAAGGTGATCTCCATGGCGTTGATTCCGCCCTTCAACAGGGCCTTGGCGGTGGGCACCGCCTGTTCCGCGTCATCCAGCACGACCACCGGCACCACGCCGCAGGCCGCCGCCTGTTCCACTGTAAGCATGATGAGTATCCCCCTTTATCTTTCGGCCAAACGGCCTGTTTTTCAAAGACAATTATAGCATTGAAACAAGCTGGCTGTCAATCGCTTCCGGAAGGCCCTTCCAACCGGAACCCGGCGGCCCGTCCCCGCGTCCAATGGACAGAACGAAGCAAGGAGGAATCGATATGCTGAAACGATGGATCGCGGCGCTGCTGGCGCTGATGCTGCTGGCGCTCCCGGCGCTGGCGGAGATGGCGGAGGGCAACGAGCCCGTCGACGCGGAGCGCATGCTGCCCGGATGGATCCCGGAGAACCGGCCCGCGTTCGTGGATCTGGACGGCGACGGCATCCAGGAGGTGGTCAGCTGGAGGTACGCCCCCGGCGAATACGAGGAATCCCTGCTGGTGACGGTGGGCTCGGCAGACGGCACCGCCGCCACCTGCCGCACCGACATACTGTGGGACGAGCAGGTGTACATACGGGACCTGGACGGCGACGGCGCGCAGGAGATCCTGCTGTCCGGCGACGTGATGTCCGCCGACTACGTGACCTACTGCCTGCGCTACACCGGCGGCGCGCTGGCGGAGCTGCTGTTCCCCGACAGCGGCCGGGGCGACGAGAACGGCGACGGCTATTACAAGTGCGGCTACGGCGCGATCACGGCCATCGACGGCAACCGGCTGGTGCTGTCCGGCAGCCAGGACATACTTGGCACCTGGTTCGCCACCCGGGCGGTGACGCTGACGCCGCTGTGCCGGTTCGAGTTCGACGACGACGGCATCTGGGTGCGCGACGGGGCGGACCTGAGCGACGCCGGGCTGTGGGAGTACGCCGCGCTGACGCTGCGGACCTCCGTGGCCTACTACGGCGCGGAGGGCTCCCCCAACGGCGTGCTGAGCCCCGGGGACAGGATCATACCCTACGCCTCGGACAAGCGGGACCGGGTCTGGTTCGCCACCCCCGACGGCATCCGCGGCGTGCTGTCCATCTCCCACGACTATGAGCGCGGCTGGGGCTGGCTCGTGGAGGGCAGGACCGAGGAGGAGCTGTTCGAGTACGTTCCCTACGCCGATTAAAAACGCCCGTAAGGGCGTTTTTTAATCGGCCAGGTTGTCCATGGCCTTCATGGCCTTGCGGGTGCGTTGCTCTGCTCCAGCGCGTCCAGCTCCGCCTCGGCCTGGGACAGCCGCTGGCGCATGCGCTGCACGGATTCGTCCAGCCGGGCGAAGTCCTGCTTCATGCCGGACAGCGCCTTCAGCACCTCGCCGCTGCGCTGCTCCAGGGTACAGGAGCGCAGACCCATCTGCAGGCTGGTCAGCAGCGCGCACAGCGTGGCGGGGCCGGAGATCAGCACCCGGTACTTCTCCTGGGCCTTCTCGATCAGGCCGTCCCGGCGGGCGACCTCGGCGTAGAGGCTCTCCGTGGGCAGGAACATCACCGCGAAGTCGGTGGTCTGGGGCGGGCGGACGTACTTGTCGTGGATGCGCTTCGCCTGCTCCAGCACGGCCCGCTCCAGCTGGGCGGCGCAGCGCCGGGCGGCCTCGACGTCTCCGGCCTCGGTGGCCTCCACCAGCCGCAGGTAGTCCTCCTGGGGGAACTTGGCGTCGATGGGCAGCAGCGGGGCCTCCTCCCCGGCCGTGGGCAGCCGCAGCGCGAACTCCACCCGGTTCTGGGACAGCGCCGGTATGGCCGCGTTCTCCACCAGCTGGCCCGGCGCGAACAGCTGCTCCAGCAGGGCGCGCAGCTGCACCTCGCCCCAGACGCCCCGGGTCTTGACCCCCACCAGCATCCGCCGCAGGTCGGTCACGCCCAGCGACAGCTCCCGCATCTCCCCCAGGCCCTTGTGCACATTGGCCAGCTGGCCGTTGATGACCTTGAAGGATTCGTTCAGCCTGCCGTCCAGCTTGCCGGTCACCAGCTCGCGCATCTCGCCCAGGCGACGCTCGTTGGCCTGGTTCATCAGCTCCATGCGCTCATCCAGCGTGCGGCGCATGCGGTCCTGGCGGTTCTCCATCGCGCCGGACAGGGCCTCGATCTGCCGCAGCGCGGCGTTCAGGCTCTCCCCCAGCCGCAGCACCGCCTCGGACTGCTGCTCGGAATCGTGGCGCAGCCGCCCCAGCACCCGCGCCTGGCGGCGCTCCGCCCGGCGGGACAGCAGCGCGGCACAGAGTATCACCGCCGCGACGCCCACCGCCAGCAGCGCCAGCGCGACCAGCGCGGGATTGCCGTTGATGAATGCGATCATTGCCGGCCCAGCTCCAGCGTCTTGTCGTAGGCGGCGATGACCGCCTCCATGGCGGCGCTGCGGAAGCCCCGGGCCTCCAGCGCCCGCACGCCCTGTATGGTGGAGCCGCCGGGGCTGCACACCGCGTCCTTCAGCGCGCCGGGATGCGCGCCGGTCTCCAGCGCCAGCGCCGCCGTGCCCAGCAGCATCTGGGCCGCGAAGCGCTGGGCGTCCGCCCGGGGCAGCCCGCAGGCCACGCCGCCGTCGGCCAGCGCCTCGATCAGCATCGCCGCAAAGGCCGGGCCGCAGCCCGACACGGCGCTGCCGGCGTCGATCTGCTTTTCCTCCACGAAGCCCAGCCAGCCCACGTGGGCCATGACCTCTTTAAACAGCTTCAACTGCTCCTGGGCGACGCCGTCCGCGCAGCACAGCATCACGCCCTTGCCGATGGCCACCGGCGTGTTGGGCATGACCCGTATCACCGGGAAATCCACCCCCGCCATGCGGCGGATCGTGGCGATGGACAGCCCCGCCGCCATGGTCACCAGCACGCAGGGCTTCTCCCGCGCCTTCAGCGCCTCGTGGATGCCCGACAGCATGCCGGCCATCATCTGGGGCTTCACGCCCAGGAACAGATAATCGCTGCGCCGGGCGGCGTCGGCGTTGTAGGTCGCCACCGCGCCCAGCCTGTCCGCCAGCGCCCCGGCCTTTTCCGGCGTGCGGTTCGCCAGCAGTATGCATTCCCCCGGCAGCGCCTGCCGCGCCGCGGACGCCAGCGCGCTTCCCATGTTGCCGCAGCCGATGAAGCCGAATATCGCGTTTGCCATGGATGTGCCCTCCTGTTCTGTATTCCCGTAAACTGCCACAGGGACGCCGACGGGGCGCCCCTGCGTTATTATCTCAATTTTCCCTTGCCCCGGCGGCAATATCCGCGCGCTCAGCGCGCGCCGTTGACATACCGGATCTCCCCCGGCATGATCATGCCCAGCTCGTCCCGGGCGGTGCGGATCACATAATCGTCGGTCTGGGCGAAGGCCAGCCGGTCGGACAGCGCATTGACCTCCAGGATCAGTGCGTCCCGGTCCTCCCGCACCCGCTGCAGCCGCTGCTCACCCTGGGCGTACCGATGGCGCATCACGGCGAAGCTGGCCAGGAACACCAGCAGCGTGACGGCGATCATGAACATCCAAAACCGCGGCTTTGCCCTGCGTCGCATAATCGCCCTCACCTCATCCTTCGTAATATCCCATATTCGCATTAATTTCGACATCTCCGCCCCGTTTCCTGTCATCGAAATATGACTTTAATCCAACGAAAACCGCTGATCTTGACAAAAATACGACGAAGCGCCCCGGCGAAGCTCCCGGCGGCCCTGCGGGCGGGCGGAAACACCCCCGCGGCGAACAGCCCGAAGCCCAGCAGCGCCGCCAGAAGGGCGTACAGCCGCACCCGGCCGTAGTCCGCCGCCACCAGCGCCGCGCAGAACACCGCCGCCGCTCCGACGCCGAAGGCCACGTCCGCCAGCAGCGAGAGCCAGAAGCCTGCCCGGAGCAGACGCCGCAGCGCCGCCAGCAGCGCGTACCACGCCCCGATGGCGGCCCCGGCCCCCATCATCCACAGGAACACCCAGCCCTGGCCCACGGTGGAGAACAGCATCAGCGGAACAGCCTCCCCAGCAGCCCGCCGCCCTTCTTGCCGCCGCTGTACTCCAGGGCGTCCACCTCGCCCTCGATCTCCACGCGCCCCTCCTCCAGGCTCAGCCGGGAGATGTTCAGCCCCGCCCCGGCCACCGTCAGCGTGCCCAGCGGCGTGCGCAGCACCACGATCTGCTCGTTGAAGCAGTCCACGTCCTCCACCCCGGTCAGGCTCAGCCGCTTGCGGTCCACCAGCGTCGCGCCGTGCTCCTGCCCCGCCTGCGTCGCGCAGCCATTCTGCATGCGATCCCCTCCCCGTCAGGGCATTGTATGCCGCTTCCCGATATCCGATTCCCCGCTTCCCGGTTCCCTTCCGCCTGGAGACATGGCGCATGCCTGGCGAGGGGCGATCCGCCTGCTTCAAGGCATAAAAAGAGCGGCAGCCCTTGACAGGCCGCCGCCGATGCTGTACAATGGAGTTGTCGCGAGGAAGCATTCCCGCCGTGGAATTGTCCTTAACCGAAACGCTCCCGAGTAGTGCCAGCTACCCGGGAGCCTTTTTTATCTACGCTTAAAGCCGAAGTAAATCGTCAATGCGAGACTTGCAACAGCAATCAGAGCCATGAACAAATCAAGGTTCGTCATACCATCACCTCCCGCCTTTTGTATTCAGCGGGAGCGCTTCCGGCCCATTGTCCAGCAAGATCATTATACCATGATTGTCGGCGTGCGACCCTTCGGGGCCCGCCGACCCGGAAAACGTTCCGTTTTCCTAATCATTATACCATGATTGTCGGCGTGCCGCCCTTCGGGGCCTGCCGACCCGGAAAACGTTCCGTTTTCCTAATCATTATACCATCACAAGACCGTTACCGTCAATCCTCTGCATATCCCTGCTTCAAGGTATAAGAAAAGCCCGAAAACGCCGTGTTTCCGGGCTCTTTTGAATGGTGCGGTCGACGGGACTTGAATTCGCTATGGGCCGTGTTGCCGTGTTTTTCGGTGTATTGAAAAGTCCGTATTTGCAGGGGTTTTCATCCATCGTGTACTGTGCTGTATTATTGTCTTTTATCGTGTTTGCGGTCAAAACTGCGGTCAATTGTGGGCCGTTTTGCGGCCTTTTATGGCAAAATGAGAATCAATGAAAAAAGGGCGGCAACCCTTGACAGGCTACCGCCGATGCTGTACAATGGAGTTGGACACGAGGCGCTCCCGCCTTGGTTTCCCTAAACAGAAGCTCCCGAGTAGCCGCTAACTACCCGGGAGCCTTTTTCATCTTCTACGTGTACCGAAATAAATCGTCAACGCGAGACTTGCAACGGCAATCAAAAGCGCGAATAACTCCACGTTCGTCATACCATCACCTCCCGCCTTTTGTATTCAGCGGGAGCGCTTCCGGGCGAAAGCCCGACCATCTTCCAGCGAGGCTTATTATATCATGCCAGGACTTAAGCCGTCAATCCTCAGTTTGGCCCTGCTTCCATTCGTCCTCTGTAAGCCCCATATCGCCCCGTATAAGGCCGTTTACATAGCCGTTGACAGATTCCCCTTGTTCGCGGGCGTAGGCTTCTACGGCTTTTTTGCGGCCTTTGGGAATGACAATGCGAAGATTGTCGTAATTGGCGGCATTATACTTATTTGTTGCTTTAATTTGCGCCTTTGATGCGGTCATTACCTCACATCCTTTCTCTGATTATTCTATCACAGACTATATAATTGTTCAATTATATACATTGTACAATTATATGCTGAAATCTTTAGTTGCATCGTCGATTGATATAATTGTACAATTATAGTATAATCAAGCCACAGGTTGAGGTAAACCCCAGCCAAAGAAGTGATAGGAGGTTGTCAACATGTTCGTCCCTTTTCTCGGCTATGCAAACGCCTATGAAACGAAACACCACCGGGAAGATTACGCCGCAAGAATGGCCGCCAAACATTCCAGATGGGATGAAGTTATGGACGGTGACGCCACGGTCCGCTATCTCAAGGATATTCAGCTCCACGGTGATGATTCACCCTATTTTCTCGCCCGTTTGGCCTACCTCGCTGGCATCGCTGCCGGTGTCCACAGGGAGAGACAGCGACGCAAGAGCCGACCCGACTGCTTGCAGCCGGAATGTGAAGGGAGAGTGTGACGAATGGATAACTACGCTGAAATCCTCGGACATGAACCAACAGACGGAACCCGCAGAATACTTGAGACTATCGAAGGTGTCGCCGATAAACTCCACCGCCGGTATCCTGCCTTGCCAATGAGAACAATCTATAGCATCATACAGGAATGGCTTGAAGAAGCCTTGGCAGAAAGAGAACAGGGCGAGGGTTAATCCCCCGCCCCCGGCTTCTCTCGTGCTTCGTCCACAGCATCAAGCAGTTGAACCGCCCGCGCCGTCTGGCCGTCGCTCATAGATGTACCGTTCAAGAATCGCAAACACATAGATGCATCACTTAGAGAATCGAACCGCACCAACATCCCACCGGCATCATCATACAAATAGTAATGTGTGGTGCGCTTTCTGGTATTCCGCGAAACCTTTAGTGTCATATACCTCACCCGCCTATCATTCTACGGCAAACGCCGATATGATTTTAGCTGTTGTTCAAATACTTTCTGCCAAGTAGCAAGCCCCGCCGAGGCCTTTGTATGCCGATAGACGCCGATCACGTCCTCGGACTGGTAGGGGTTGCGCATGGCGTCGCCGTACTTGTCCATCCAGTCCTCGATTTGCTTGACCAATTCAAGAAATTCGCGGGGCGGACGCATCTTCCAGATCACGCCGTTGAACTCCTCATCCTGCAAGGGCGATTCCTCGCCCTCCGCAGCCTCCACGGGGTATTTGTATACGCCGTCGTTCAGTTCGGAGCCGAATATCCTGATATACTTGCCGGGCTTCATAAACGGCAATGTAATGCTGCCGTTCTCGATCTTGTAATGGCCCTGATAGATCATCCGTTCGCCGGTTACAGGGTCATCCTCAAAATAGTTGTGGATGTGAGCGCAAACCTCGCTAATCATCGACATGTTCTCGCCCTCCCATCAGCCGTCAACCGCCCGCGAAAATGCGTCAGCATCGACGCCGAGCACCTGGCTATAGAAGTCGGATTCACTTTCAAAGACCTTAGAATCACCTTGATCGAACACAGCAGGATCAACGGCCACGCCGCCGCCGTAGCGGATAGAGTGCCAACGCGCCGTCAACTTCCGAATATCATTCGCGCCGTCATCGTCGGCAAAAATGCTGCCGCAAGTCCGGGCCAGGTCGGAAACGGCGCTTTTCGCTTCATCAAGCGTAAGGGACCGCTTCACGTTTTTCAGCGAAATCAGCGGGAACTTCACACCGCGATCCTGGGCCAGCTGTCGCAGCAATTCCAGGGCAAGCCCGGAATCCTTCAAGGTATTTGCAGCCGCTTCAACCTCATTCTGAGACAGGGTTTTCCGCTTCTCCAAATAATTCAGCGTCGCCATCTGCTTTTCCGTCGGGGGTTCAAGTTCGATAGCGCTGGCGCGCTCCATCATACGGGCCAGCACTCTATCAGCCGTTGACCGTGCCTCGATCTTCGCGACCGACACAGCAGAAGCGCGGGCGACCCTTGCGCGTTCTTTCTCTTCGTCGTATCGTCGGCTACCTTTGAGATCTTCAATCTCCTGCATGGTCCGCAAATATGCGCGCCGTGCATCCCGCCGTTTCATGCAAAAGTCATTCACGGCATAGTACAGAAGTGACATATCAGACATTATTCATCATCCTTTCCCGCCTCTGTGGGCGCGTCCTGGTTGTCATCGCCTGCACCAACCGCCAGCGCCGCCCGAAATTCGATCAGCAAGCCGTCAAGCCGTGCAAGCGTATCCGTCTGGCCGTTTGCCACATCGAGCCGCCGCAGCAGTTCCCGCGCCGCCGTCAGCCGATCAGCAAGCGAAGCGTCAAGGCCGAAAGCGTCCAAAATTTCACCCCGCATCACTTGCGTTAAAAATCTCAAACACTCCTCCGCATCTGCAATCGTTGAGCATGACATTTCATCAATTTTTGATGCAATATATTGCTTCACTTGCGCATTTTTAAGCAGTCTAAAGCCCTGTCCACCTGCCGCGCCTGGAGAATACCCAGCAGCAACCGCCGCTTGTGAAGCGTTGCCGGTTCTTAAAAACTCGTCTGCAAATCGCTGTTGTCGTGAGTTCATCTTGTCCCCTTTCCGGCCCTTCGCGGGCCATCTATCGATTTAAAAAATTTGTGCCTCTGTTATCCCGTGGGGCGCGGGCGCTGTAGGGGGGTGGGGTGGGGTTTCGTGTTCGATCAGCCACAGCGCAGCGCGTTCCGTCTGGCTTGTGCGCGTCCTCTCAAACTGCGCGACAGAGACAGGCCTATAAACCGGCGCACAGTCCGCCAGATATGCCAGCTGCCGCAACCGCTGATCCCGCGCAAGGATTTTCTGTGACCGCCTCCAAAGTTGCCGGACACGTTCCAAGGATATGCCCAAACTTTCCGCGACTTCCGATTGTGTCTCACCGTTCAGCTGCCAACGCTCCACAATCTCACGTTGCCGATCATCCTTCAAATCTGCGACAGCCTCACGCACTATGCGCCGATCATCGTCCAGTATCGCCCCAGCATCAACCGGGTCAAGTGTGTCATCCTCCAGGGCGGCAAGCATTGTTTCATCGAAGTCCTCACTAATGGGCGCATCCAGCGATATAGCGCCGCTGTGGGCCTTTGTAAATCGTCCATCCCTCAGACCGAGCAAGGCGTTATACTCCCGCTGAATATACCACTTCGCCCATTGCACCCAGCTGCCGCCCGTGCTTGCGTTGAATGTCCGACTTGCCTCTACAATGCCAACGAAACCAGCTTGAAGGAGGTCGTCATAATCTATCGCGTTATCCCGCTGGGCGGCTCCTGTGTACCGTCGAGCCGCCCAAGCGATAAGGCCGCGATTCTCTGAAAGCAACTGTTCATACATAATTGTCACCAGAAAATCAGATCGTCCTCAGGAACATCATAATCCGATGCTGTTCGCGTCGAGTGTTCATCCCGGTATCGTCCGACCCACTCCCGCGCTTTCGCTTTCCAATCCACCATCGGGGAAGAACCTATCTTCCAGCCTTTCGCAGCATAGACATTAATGAACCTCTCCGCCGGTAACTCCGCCTCGGTATAACCATTTTCAGCGGCAAAGGCTTTTAGCTCCTCCAGGGTGGGCGGGGTGAATCCGTGCTCCTCTCCCTCTCCTCTCTCCTCCTCTTTGCTATTCTCATCTAATCTCCTCTGGGATTCCATTGGATTCCGTTGGATTCCATTGGATTCCAACAGCCAATAGACGTTGTTATCATCCTGTTTTAACATATGCAATTCATTTTGAAACGCTGTGGTATGTGTCCTATCATTCTTGCGGGAATTTGCCACATTCCAATGACGCAAGACGATAACCCCGCTATCAAAGCGGTACGCAAAGCCTGAATCAATGATTTCATTCAGCGCATCAACGCCTGCGCCGATAGTGCGCATGACCTTTTTCGGCGCTGAAACAAACCCGAATTCATCCGCCTCGATCTGAAGCTGAAAGAACAGAGCTTGAGCTTCGAAGCTCAAGTCGATAAAGGCGTCACTGCAAATGACATCCTTGTGGATCATGCGCCTAACCGCCATGACTATGCCTCCTGCTTCGTCCCACCCCGCGCCATCCATTCACGCAGGGCGGTTTCTGAAACGAGAATCCGTTTCCCGATTCGGGAAGCAGGAAAATCGCTTCGATTCAACAGAGCGTAGACAGTAGAGCGCCCGACCTTCAGCACATCCATGACTTCCTTTGCGTTGAGGTATCTGTCCATTTCTAACCCTCCTTAAATTCTGTTTTGTGCTTGACAGTCCCTATAGTGTTATGATATACTGTTTTTATGAAATTGTCCAATCCATTTTTCACATAAATGCTATGAAAAAAAGTGAGGGTTGACAATGAAAAAGGCCGATTTGACAGAATCGTTTCACAGCGTTCGAGGGGAACGAATAAAAACCATCTATCAAGAGTTGAATCTGTCACAGGGTGAGCTTGCAGAGCGGGTTAACATGAAGCAATCAGCAATCTCAGAAATGGTGAACGGGAAAAGAACTGTTACAGAAACAACTGCTCGGGCAATTGTCGAGGAATTTCCTCAATATCGTTTTGAATGGCTCATGGGGTATGATGATTATAAAACCCTTAAGGACTTGAATCTTGCGATTTATCAACAGGCACAACATGAAGGGAATCTGCTTGATATAGGCTTCTTCTACTTTGCAAAGCTGAACGGTTATGCAGTAGAACACCCCGATTTTTCAAAAGCCCACTATGTTGATGAAGCTCTTGACCTTATTAATCACGGTTATAGGATTACCAAAGGCGATCAGTCTCGGCAATTATCAATAAATGAATTACGAGATTTAGAAATCGATATTTGCGATTATATAGGGTATAGATTGGACAGATACATGGAGAAAGGGAGGTAACGATATGGCAACCAAGAAGCGTGGCGCAAATGGCGCGGGAACGATCAAGCACCGGGCAGATGGCCGCTGGGAAGCCCAGGTCACCCTCGGCATTGACCCAGGGACCGGCAAGCCCATCCGCAAATCTTACTATGGCCGAACACAGAAAGAATGCCGCATGAAGATGACCCAGGCAATCGCCGCCCTGGATGATGGAACTTATTTTGAGCCTCAGAAGATCACGGTCAAACAGTGGCTTGTAACCTGGTTGGCTGAGTACACGGGGGACGTGAAGGACTCCACACGGACCAGCTATCGCCAGCACATGAACAATCACATCGTCCCCGCCTTGGGCGCTGTGAAGCTGTTCGAACTCACCCCGGCGGCCTGTCAGAAGTTCATCAATGACTTATCCAGGGTCAAGGGTCTGTCCGCAAAGACCGTGAAGAACGTCCACGGCGTGCTCCACCACGCGCTTAAACAGGCCGTGCGCCTCGGCTACGTGCGCATGAACCCGACCGAGGCTTGCACCCTGCCGCGCATTGAGAAGGCGAAGATTGAGCCGCTGGACACGCCGGAGATCAAGCAGCTGCTTGACGTGCTGGGCGACGATGTATATAGCGACGTGCTGCGCGTCGACCTGTTTACGGGAATGCGGGAAGGTGAAATCCTGGGCCTTCAGTGGTCGTGTGTGGACTTTCGCCGAGGGACGATCAGGATTGAAAAGCAGCTGTCCCGGCCAAGGGTGAAGGGCGAGGAATACCGTTTCACCAGCTTGAAGAACGACAAGCCGCGCACGGTCCAGCCCGCGCCCTTCGTGATGGAGATATTGAAGCGCCAGCGCCGCCGCCAGGCCGAGGACAGGATCAGAGCCGGGACCGTCTGGGACGATCACGGCTTCCCTGACCTGGCATTCACCAGCGAAACGGGGAAATACCTGAACTATACGATTGTGCTGCGCCATCTGAAGAAGGCCCTTAAGGCCGCCGGGCTTCCTGAAAAGCGGTTCCACGATCTGCGCCACACCTATGCCGTTACCTCGCTGCAAGCCGGGGACGATGTAAAGACCGTGCAAGAGAACCTCGGCCACCATGCCGCTGGCTTCACCTTGGACCAATACGGCCATGTTACCGACACCATGCGCCAGGCATCCGCGCAACGCATGGAGGCCTTTTATAACGGTCTGAAATAGGCCTTTTCACTCCAATTGCGGTCAAAATTGCGGTCAAAGCCCTATTTCAGGGCATAAGAAAAGCCCGAAAACGCCGTGTTTCCGGGCTCTTTTGAATGGTGCGGTCGACGGGACTTGAACCCGTACTGGTGCGGTCGACGGGACTTGAACCCGTACGGTCTCCCACACGCCCCTCAAACGTGCGCGTATGCCTATTCCGCCACGACCGCATGACCATAGATATTATACACAGCGGCAGGCGGGATGTCAAGATAAATTTCGGTTGGTCGGGGCGCCGCCGGGAGCAGTGGAGCGCGATGGATCAGTCCTCCCGGCGGGAGAGGGTGCGGGTCAGGATCGCGCCGGGAAGGGCCTCGGCGGCGCGGCGGGCGGCGGCGGGGTCCTCGAACGCGCCCACCACGGCGGAGCCGCTGCCGGTCATGAAGGCCGCCGCCGCGCCGAGGCTGCGCATTTTCCCGATGGCCGCGCCGATCCCGGGCATCAGGGCGATGGCGGGCGCGGCGAGGGCGTTGGCGCACAGCCGGTCCACGGCCGCCAGGTCCCGCCGGGAGAGCGCCCCGGCCAGCGCGCGGGTATCCAGCGCGACCTCGGGAAAGCCGCCGCCGTCCCACAGGGAGAACACCGCCCCGGTGGATAGCCCGTCCCCCGGGCGCAGCAGCACCAGCGGCAGCTCCGGCGCGGACTCGACGGGCTCGATGACCTCTCCGATGCCGGACACCCGGGCCAGTCCGCCGGTCAGGCAGAAGGGCACGTCCGCGCCCAGCGTCTCGCCGATGTCCAGCATCTCGCGCTCCGAAAGCGCCAGATCCCACAGCGCGTTCAGGCCCCGCAGTGCCGCGGCGCAGTCCGCGCTGCCGCCGCCCAGCCCGGCCCGCTCGGGCACCCGCTTGGTCAGCGCCAGCCGCGCGCCCAGGTCCCTGCCGGTGCGGCGGTTCAGCGCCCGAGCTGCCTTCAGCACCAGGTTCTCCTCCCCCGCCGGTTCGCCGTTCACGCGCAGGGACAGGCCCTCCGCCGCCTCCAGGCGCAACTCGTCGCACAGCTCGATGCCCTGCATCAGCATGTCCAGCAGGTGGTAGCCGTCCGGCCGCCGCCCGGTGATGTTCAGCGCCCAGTTGATCTTGGCGTGGGCCCGGTATGTGAGCATGTCATTCTCCTTTGATGGATATGGGGGCTATCCGTTGATCAGCTGGAACTTGTCCCCCAGCACCTCGATGATCTCGTAGTAGCTGGCCACCATGCGGTTGTAGTTCTCGTCGTCCATGCCGGCGGGCCGGTTGTCCAGGTACTTGCCCGAGGGCATCACCCGCACCGCGCCGTCCTGCTTCCAGGTGTAGGTGGGAATGTAGCCCACGTTGTCGCAGGTGAAGCTGCCGTCCTCGTGCTCGTTCACGGTCATGTCCAGGATCACGCCGTTGTCGGTGTATTGCAGCACGTGGTCGCTGATGAAGTTGCCCAGCGAGAATATGGTGAACACCTGGCGGCTGGAGCCGTCCGCGTTCGTCACGGTCTGGTAGCCCATGGGCTGGACCATGTGGGAGTGGCTGCCGAGGATGATGTCCACGCCCGCCTCGGCCAGCTGCTTGGCGTACTTCTTCTGGCTGTCGTCCGGCGTGCGCACGTATTCCTTGCCCCAATGGGGGAAGGCGATGACCACCTCGGCCCCTGCCTGGCGCAGCTTCTGCACGTCGGCCTTGAAATCGGCCTTCTGTATGTAGGGCACCAGGGCCACGGCGGATTCGTCGGTGCCCCGCTTTTCCATGGTGTTGGTGCTGTGGGTGTAGGCGATGAAGCCGAACTTGATGCCGCCCACCTCGTAGATCACCGGCGTGTCCTTCTCCTGCTGGGTGCGATAGGCCCCCACGTGGGCGAAGCCGTATTTCTCCACGTTGTCCACGGTGTTCTTCACGCCGCCGCTCCAGCGGTCCAGCATGTGGTTGTTGGCCAGCGTGAGGAAGTCGATGCCGTCGTCCTTCAGCGGGGCCAGCGCCACCTCCGGCGCGTTGAACTGGGGATAGCCGGAATAGTTGGACTTGTTGTACTTGCCGATGGTGCCCTCCATGTTGGCCATGGTGAAGTCGGCGTTGGCCAGCTGGTCCGCGACCAGCTCGAACTGGTTGTGAAAGTCATAGTTGCTGTCCTTGGCGAACACCAGCTGGGTCTGGCAGAACATGATGTCCCCCACCACCCGCAGCCGCACCGACCGGGGCGAGCCGTCCGGGCGCGGCGTGGAGAAGACCTCCGGCACCGCCTGCGGGATCTGGGGCACGGGCGTGGGCTCCCCGGCGGGCTCCGCCGCCTGGGCGGCCTCCGCGGCCTGGGGCTCGGGGTCCGCGGGCTGCTGGGGCGTGGAGGGCTCGGTGCCCGTCAGCGCCGCCAGGTCCACGGTGGTGTTCTGGGCCTGCACCGCCGCCGGGTCGGACGCCTCTTGGGCGGGCTCCTCCGCGGCCTGCTCCACCTGTGCGGGCGTGCCGGGATCGGCCTCCACCATGGCCGTCACGGCGTCCGGGGCGGGCTTGGGCCGCAGGATCAGTATCACCGCCGCGACGATCAGCACGGCGATGCCCGCCATGATGGCGATAGCGATCCGGTTCTGCCGCCGCTGGCGCTGCAGTGCCTCGTATTGCTGGCGCGTCATGCGCCGCGGCGCGCCGGGTGTGGGTCGTTGCTGCATATGTATTCCTCCGAATATTGACTATTCTACATCGGTATCGTCGGGCTCCTCCACGTCGGGACCGGCGTATTCCAGGGCGGGCGCGGGCCGGGGCGGTTCTTCGGCGGGCGCTTCGGGCTCAAAGGGCGCGCCGCACACGGGACAGCGGGCCTCGCCGTTCTCCCGCTTCGCGCCGCAGCCGGGGCAGTATTCCCCTGCCTCCACCGGCTCGGGCTTGGGCATCTCCTCGGGCAGCTTCTTGCCGCAGGCGGAGCAGAAGCGGGCCTCCTTCGGGAACACCGCGCCGCAGTTCAGGCAGCGCTTCAGCTCCCGGTTGGCCTCCTGGCGGCGGGTGAGCTCCTCCACCTGGAGCAGCGTCGCGCGGACGCGCAGCGCCAGCGCCTCCGCCTCGTCCCGGTTGCCCTTGCCCTCCTGGAGCGCAAAGCAGGCCTCGCCGTAGCGGGCGTACAGCTCCTTCAGCGCCGCCCGGGCCGCCTTCAGGTCCCCGTTCAGCTTCGCCGCCTCCGGGTTCTCCTTCGGCGCGCCGGAAACCGTGCGGGCCACGTTCGTGAATTGCTTGCTGAATTCCTTCAAAAAATCCATGTTTCGCCTCTCCGGTATGGATGCATACCTTTCCTATTATAGCTATCATACCCCCATTTCCCCCAGAAATCAAGGGGCAAACGGGAGATGGCGCATATTTTGGAAGGAGGGAGGGAAGGAATAGGCCGGAGAACGGCGTTGTTTTGAATTGAGAATTATGGGGAGGGCGGGGCGAAGGCCGGTCCCGGTTCCCGATTGAAAGGATTATTTATGTTCACCCTGTTTTTCAGAGGGGCGCTGCTGTACGCGGTGATGATCGTGACGATGCGGGCGCTGGGCAAGCGCCAGCTGGGCGAGCTGGAGCCCTACGAGCTGGCGATGACGATACTGCTGGCGGATTTGATCTCCTCCCCGATGGAGAGCGTGTCCACGCCGCTGCTGCACGGGCTGCTGCCGGTGGCGGCGATGTTTGCGGTCCACGGGGGCATCACGCTGGCCTCGCTGCGCTGGGACGGCTTCCGGGCGCTGGTCTCGGGCAAGCCCGCGGTGGTGATCCGCCGGGGACGGATCGATCGCGGGGAGCTGGACCGGCTGTGCCTGAGCCTCTCGGACCTGCTGGAGGGCCTGCGCGGCGCGGGCTTTATGGACCCGGCGGAGGTGGGCACCGCCATCGTGGAGGCCAACGGCGCGATATCCGCCTTCCCGGCGGGCGGCGAGCGCGGCCCGAAGACGTCCGAGCTGGGCCTCGATCCCGGCTACGAGGGCCTGCCGCTGGCGCTGGTCATGGACGGGCGGGTGCAGCCGGGCAACCTCGCCCGGGCGGGCCTGGACCGGGGCTGGCTGGACGGCCTGCTGGCGGCCCGGGGACTGGCGGCGCGGGAGGTGCTGCTGGCCTCGCTGGACACCCGGGGCCGCATGACACTTCAAATCCCGGGCGGCCCGCCGGTGCGCTTTCAGGCCGTCCCGCCGGAGGAGGTGGGCTGGTAGGTGAAGCGGACACTGATACTGACGCTGGCCGTGCTGGCCTGCGCGCTGGCGCTGTGCGCGGTGTCCCTGGTCTGCATCGACCGGGCCGTGGACGGCGCGGAGCGCCTGCAGAGCCTGGCGGTGCTGGCCGCGCAGCAGGGCGACGCCGCCCGGGCCAAGGCGCTGATGGTCCAGCTGGCCGGGTTCTGGGAGGACCGGGCGGGCTGGATGGAGATGCTGGCCAGCCACGACGCGCTGCACGACGTGGGCGCGGCCATCGCCGAGGCGCAGATCTGCCTGGAGTGCGAGGACCACGACGACTTTTTGCGCATGATGTCCCAGGTGGACATGGGGCTCTCCCACCTGCGGGACGAACAGGCGCTGCGGCTGTCGAATCTGTATTGACAGGCGGCGGATATGCGGGTACAATCGGACTTGCCGGGGTTTTCCGGCAAGTCTGTTTGGATTGAGGAAACCGATCATGCGAACCGCATCCCGCCCGATGACCGAGGGCAGCATACCGCGCCACCTGCTGCGCTATGTGATCCCGGCGATACTGGGCGATCTGTTTCAGGTGACCTACAACACCGTGGACTCGGTGATCGTGGGCAAGTATGCCGGGGCAAACGCGCTGGCGGCGGTGGGCGTCGCCAGCCCGCTGATGAGCATCGCCATGTTCTTCATCATCGGCATGGGCATCGGCGCGTCGGTGCTGATGAGCGAATTCTACGGCGCGGGGGACAGCCGCGCGCTGCGGCGGGAATTCGCCACCACGCTGGCCATGAGTGCGGCCTTCAGCCTGGCCATCGCGCTGGGGCTGTTCGCGCTGGCGCGGCCGCTGCTGGCGCTGTGCCGCACGCCGGAGGCGATCATGGGCGACACGGCCCGCTATCTGCGCATCGTGGCGCTGGGCATGATCGTCACCTCGCTGTACAACATATTCGCGGCGGCCTCCCGGTCCATCGGGGACACGCTGACGCCGCTGGTGTGCCTGGTGGCGGGCTCGCTGGCCAACGTTGGGCTGGATCTGCTGTTCGTGGCGAAGCTGTCCATGGGCGTGGCCGGGGCGGCCTACGCCACGGTGATCTCCCAGGGCATATCGGTGGCGCTGTGCGCGGCGCTGCTGCGGCGCAACGAGCCGATGCTGTTCGCCGACCGGCGGGACTTCGCCGTGGACCGGGCGCTGCTGCGGCGCACGGTGCGCTTCAGTGCCCCCAGCGCCCTGCAGCAGGCGGGCATCTATGTGGGCAAGCTGCTGGTGCAGGCCGCGGTGAACCCGCTGGGCGTCAGCGCCATCGCCGCCTTCAACGCCGTGAACCGCATCGACGATTACGCGCTGATCCCCGAGCGGGACATCGCCGGGGGCGAGACCGTGCTGGTGGCCCAGAACCACGGCGCGGGCAAGCCGGAGCGCATGCGCCGGGGCTTTTACGTCGCCATGGCCTATGAGGTGGCCTACGGGCTGATCGTGTCCGCGGCGGTGTTCGCGCTGGCCGGGCCGCTGATGCGGCTGTTCGTCGCGCCGGAGGAGACGGAGGTCATACGCCTCGGCGCGCGCTACCTGCGGCTGATGGGCTTTTTCTACTTCATGCCCGGCATCACCAACGGGCTGCAGGGCTACATGCGGGCCATGGGCAAGCTGAAGCTGACCATGTACGTCACCTACGCCCAGATGTTCACCCGCGCCGCCTTCACGTTCCTGCTGATCGGGCGGCTCGGGCTGGACGCCGTGCCCATCGCCTGCGCCGCGGGATGGATATTGATGATGGTGTGGGAGATCGGGCTGATGATAAAGTGGAGAAAATGATCTTCAATGCATCGGGGACCGTTCAGTGTGGAGTGTGGAGTTGAAGCAGGCCGATGTCTGGCGAAGGGAGAGAGCATATCATCTATGACGGATGCTGATTTCATGCGCGAGGCGCTCATGGAGGCGCGGCTGGCGGCCCAGGCGGGCGAGATGCCCGTGGGCTGCGTGATCGCGCGGAACGGGGAGATCGTCGTCCGCGCCCACAACGAATGCGAGGCGACCCATGACGCCACCGCCCACGCGGAGCTGCTGGCCATACGCCGCGCCAGCGCCGCCTGCGGCGACTGGCGGCTGAACCGCTGCACGCTGTACGTGACGCTGGAGCCCTGCCCCATGTGCGCCGGGGCCATCATGCAGGCCCGGGTGGGGCGGCTGGTGTACGGCGCGGCGGACCCGGGCCAGGGCTGCGCCGGGAGCCTCTACCGCATCCCCGAGGACCCCGCCTTCCCCCACTTCTGCCCCTCCGACGGCAGCGTGCTGGCCGGGGAATGCGAGGCGCTGCTGAAGGATTTCTTCAGGCGCATGAGAGGATAGCATACATCGTATTGACAACGTATATATAATGTGTTAAAATATCCCCGAAGGGAGGCATCCTTATGACCCAGACCATGGTGACCATACGCATGGACGAGGAATTGAAGTCCAACATGGAGGGCGTTTGCCGGGAGCTCGGCATGAACATGACCACCGCCTTCACGATCTTTGCCCGGAAGATGTGCCGCGAGCAGCGCATCCCCTTCGATGTGTCCGTCGACCCCTTCTACTCCGAAGCGAACCTGCGCCACCTCGAGGGGCTCAAGGCCCGCGTGGAATCCGGCGAGGCGCGATTGGTCGAGCATGACCTGATCGAGGACTGACATGCGGCTGCTGTGGGAGGAGAGCGCCTGGGAGGATTATCTGGATTGGCAGTCCCAGGACAAGCGCACATTGAAGCGCATCAACCAGCTGATCCGCGATATCCAGCGCAGCCCCTTCGAGGGCATCGGCAAGCCGGAACCGCTGACCGGAGGCCTGAGCGGGTGGTGGAGCCGCCGCATCGACGAGAGGAACCGCGTGATCTATCGCCGCACCGGGGACGACATCGTCATACTGGCTGTGAAGGGACATTATGAATGATACATGGGCCGGGGCTTCATGCCTCCGGCCCATTGCTTTGCATATATGCATCAATATACATATATTCTGCATAATATTAATAAAAATTAACTGTATCTGCGGTTTTCAGGGATTGACTTTGCATAAATCCGGTATATAATATACACATCAACACAAAAACAGCGCCGCCGAAGCGCGGCAGTCAAGGAGCGATAGATATGATCAAGAAGACCAATAAAGCGTACAAGAAGATCGTGCTGGCCTATTCCGGCGGACTGGACACCTCCATCATCATACCGTGGCTGAAGGAGAATTACCCGGGCTGCGAGGTCATCGCGGTGTCCGGCAACGTTGGCCAGGTGGGCGAGCTGGACGGCCTGGAGGAGAAGGCCCTCAAGACCGGCGCCAGCAAGCTGTACATAGAGGATCTGAACAAGGAATTCATCGAGGACGTGGTGATCCCCAGCGTGCAGATGGGCGCGAAGTACGAGAACACCTATCTGCTGGGCACCGCCTACGCGCGGCCCATCATCGCCAAGCGGCCAAGCGGCTGGTGGAGATCGCCAAGAAGGAGGGCGCGGACGCCATCTGCCACGGCTGCACCGGCAAGGGCAACGACCAGGTGCGCTTCGAGCTGGCCGTGAAGGCGCTGGCCCCCGACATGCCCGTGATCGCACCCTGGCGGATCTGGGACATCAAGGGCCGGGACGAGGAGATCGACTATGCCGAGGCCCACAACATCCCGCTGAAGATCAGCCGGGAGACCAACTACAGCAAGGACAAGAACATGTGGCACCTGAGCCACGAGGGCCTGGAGCTGGAGGATCCCGCCAACGAACCCAAGTACGCCGGCAACATGGAGATGGGCGTGACCCCGGAGGAGGCTCCGGACGAGGGCGAATACATCTCCATCGACTTTGAAAAGGGCGTGCCCGTGGCCGTGAACGGCCAGAAGATGGACCCGGTGGACCTGGTGTGGAAGCTGAACGAGCTGGGCGGCAAGCACGGCGTGGGCATCATCGACATCGTGGAAAACCGGCTGGTGGGCATCAAGTGCAGGGGCGTCTACGAGACCCCCGGCGGAACCATACTCTACCACGCCCATGAGATGCTGGAGCAGCTGTGCCTGGACAAGGCCACCCAGCACTACAAGCAGCGGATGGCCCTGGAGTACGCCGACCTGGTGTACAACGGCCAGTGGTTCTCCCCCCTGCGGGAGGCCATGACCGCCTTCTGCGAAAAGACCCAGAGGACCGTCACCGGCACCGTGAAGCTGAAGCTGTACAAGGGCAACATCATCGGCGCGGGCATGACCAGCCCCTACAGCCTGTACGACCCGGAGATCGCCACCTTCGACGAGGACAACGTGTACGACCAGACCTGGGCCGACGGCTTCATCACGCTGTACGGCCTGCCCACCAAGGTGTACGCGAAGATGAAGGCGAAGAACGGGATCTGATCGCCTGTCAAAGGCCCTCCCCCACACAGGGAGGGCTTTTGTCTGTCATGGAGACGCGCGATTTATGGCATCCTCCCCTTGCGGGTTGCGCGGCCGTCGTGTATAATGACAGCAAGAGGGGTCTTTCACCACGACGACGCACCCGGGAGGAGAGAACCATGAAGAAGCTGTTTGCGCTGCTCAGCCTGTTGACGGCCCTGGCGCTGGTCTTCGCCGCGTGGGCGGAGGCGCCGGACGCCGTATACGCCGAGTTCATCGACGCCCCCGTGGAGGAGATCGAGGCGCTGCTGGGCGACGGCGAGGAAGCGCTCCCTGCCTTTGACGGGGAAGCGCCCGCCCAGGTGCTGGCCGGCGAGGACATCGCCGCCGAGGCGGATGCACAGGACGCCGGGGAGGAGCTGCTTCGGGATTCCGGCGTGGACGGCAACATCACCTGGAAGATCACCGACCGGGTGACGGAGGAATTCGGCGCCTTCCGCACGCTGACGCTCACCGGCGCCGGCCCCATGAACGATTACACCAATCCCACGGATTACTGCGCGGGCTACGTCCACGCGCCGTGGATGAGCGATTCGAAGGACACCACCACCGCCTACGGCAAGTATTTCAGGGCCATCGAGATCGGCCAGGGCATCACCCACATCGGGTCCTTCGCCTTCGACGTCACCAACGGCAGGGGCAACAACATCCGGGAGGTCGTCATTCCCGACAGCGTGACCAGCATCGGCGATTACGCCTTCTTCGGCCAGTTCGACCTGGATCGCGTCGTCATACCGGCCAGCGTGACCGACTTCGGCAAGTATGTATTCCACAGCAGCACCGTCATCGCCTGTCCCAGCGGCTCGGCGGCATGCCAGTACGCCCAGGACAACGGACATGCCCTCGAACTGACGGACCTGACGGTGACGCTGAGCGCGGAAAAGCTGGAAATGACCGTGGGCGAGACGGCCACCCTGGGGGCGACGGTCAGCGTCGCGGGGTTCGCGCCCACGTTCAGGAGCCAGTCCCCCGGCATCGCCAGCGTGGACGAAAGCGGCCTGATCACCGCGCTGCAGGCGGGCTGCACGAGCGTCATCGTCCAGGTGGGCGACAGCCGCAGCTGGACGTGCGCCGTGCAGGTCAAGAAGCCCGAGCCCACGCCCTCCCCCACCCCAACGCCCACGCCTGCGCCGTCTTCCACGCCGACGGTCTCCCCGAAGCCCACGGCGACCCCTAAGGCGTCCGTGAAGCCCACGGCGACCCCTAAGGCCCCGACGGCCATCAAGATCACCCAGGGCAAGAAGAAGACGATGAAGGCGGGCAAGAAGCTGACGCTGAAGGTCAAGCTGACGCCCTCGAAGGCCAAGACCAAGCTGACCTGGAAGTCCAGCAACAAGAAGGTCGCCACGGTGTCCAGCAAGGGCGTCGTGAAGGCCAAAAAGCCCGGCAAGGCAAAGATCACCGTGACCACCGCCAACGGCAAGAAGGCCACGATCACCATCACCGTAAAGAAGAAATAAAGGAGCAGACAGTCTATGAAACTATGGGCGGGCCGCACCGGCGGCGACGTGGACGAGCGCCTGAGCGCCATCAACAACTCCATCGGCTTTGACAGCCGCATGTACCGGCAGGACATCACCGGCTCCATCGCCCACGCCACGATGCTGGGCAGACAGGGCATCATACCGGCCGGGGACGCGGAGAAGATCGTCGAGGGCCTGAAGGGCATACTCGCCGACATCGACAGCGGGGCGCTGGAGATCGACATGGAATGCGAGGACATCCACACCTTCGTGGAGGCCACGCTGACCCAGCGCATCGGCGACGCGGGCAAGCGGCTGCACACCGCCCGCAGCCGCAACGACCAGGTGGCGCTGGACATCCGCATGTACCTGGCGGACAGGATCGACCGGCTGAGCGCGCTGGCGAAGGATCTCGCCCACGCGCTGTGCGACGTGGCCGAGCAGCACCTGGAGACGGTCATGCCCGGCTACACCCACCTGCAGCGGGCGCAGCCGGTGACGCTGGGCCACTATCTGATGGCCTACGCCCAGATGCTGCTGCGGGACATCGACCGGCTGGCGGACTGCAAGCGCCGCACGCTGGTGCTGCCGCTGGGCAGCGGCGCGCTGGCGGGCACCACCTATCCGCTGGACCGGGCATACGTGGCGGAGCTGCTGGGCTTCAACGGCATATCGATGAACAGCCTGGACGGCGTGTCCGACCGGGATTTCGCGCTGGAGCTGCTGGGCGACCTGTCCATCATGATGTGCCATCTCAGCCGCTTCAGCGAGGAGATCTGCCTGTGGTGCAGCTGGGAATTCAAGTTCGTCACGCTGGCGGACGACTTCTCCACCGGCTCCTCCATCATGCCCCAAAAGAAAAACCCCGACATCACCGAGCTGGTGCGGGGCAAGACGGGCCGGGTGTACGGCGACCTGATGACGCTGCTGACCGCCATGAAGGCGCTGCCGCTGGCCTACAACAAGGACATGCAGGAGGACAAGGAGGCGCTGTTCGACGCCGTCGACACCGCCGAGCTGAGCCTGTCGGTGCTCGCGCCGATGCTGCGCACGGCCACCTTCCACCCGGAGAACATGCGCAGGGCCGCGGCGGGGGGCTTCATCAACGCCACCGACTGCGCCGATTACATGGTGCGCAAGGGCGTGCCCTTCCGGGACGCCTACGGCGTGGTGGGCAGGCTGGTGCGCCATTGCATCGAGGCGGGCCTGACGCTGGAGGAGCTGCCGCTGGAGGTCTACCGCCAATTCTCCCCCGTGTTCGACGCGGACGTCTATCCCGCCATCGACCTGCTGACCTGCGTCAGCCAGCGCAACATCCCCGGCGGCCCCGCCCCCGAGGCGGTGAAGGCCACGATCGAGGCCACGCGCAAGGCGCTGGGATGACGGATTGGCGGTTGATAATTCCAGCGTTATGTATTACAATAGAGGTGGAAACCATCCCGGAAGGAGCGTGATCGTATGGCAATTCCCGCATCTGTCCTGCAGGACTGGGAGGCCCTGACCGAGGAAGACCGCCGCAAAGCCCACAGCTATATAAAGGCCCTCCTGCAGCACCGCAGCGAGGAGCAGTCATCGCACAGCCGTCCCGATTATCCCCTGGGCATATGGAACGGGGAATCCTTCTATATGGCGGATGATTTCAACGATACGCCGGAAGGCTTCGAGGATTACACATGATATTGCTGGATACCTGTGCTCTGATTTGGTCGCTGTTTGAAAGCGAGCGACTATCTCCTGCCGCAAAGCAGGCGCTGCGCGGCAACGATCGCGCGGTGAGCATCGCTTCCCTGTGGGAGATATCCATCAAGGCCAGCCTTGGCAAGCTGAGCCTTCCCAGGACAGTGACGCAGATCGCCGATCTCTGCGAAAGCACCGAAATCAAGATCCTGCCGATCACGCCTGAGGAATGTGAAGCGATTCAGTCGCTTCCCTTCATTCACAAGGATCCCTTCGACAGGATCATCATTGCGCAGGCAGTGCTGCTCGATATGCCGATACTCACGGAAGATGAGAAAATATGGAGATACGATGCCGTAAGGTCCATCTGGTAGGCTCTTCACACAACCCCGCGCCGATTGGCGCGGGGTCATTCATGTCTCCGGCGCTATCCCCCGCCGCCGGGCGTCCTCAATCATCGCCTCGGTGTCCCGGCGCATCTCGGCGCGCAGGTTGGTCAGGTACGGGCTGAAGGCGGCGTCCTTTTCGCCGTAGGTCAGGTTCAGCTCGTACTCCAGGGGCAGCCAGGTGGCCACGTCCGATTCGTTGTGGCTCTGTATGGCCTCCATGCGGTCCAGCGCCTTGTACAGCTTCGCCTCGGGCGTTTGAAGGGCCTCCATCTCGGCAAACAGCGTGCCCAGCTGCTCCGGCCAGGGCTCCGGCAGGCCGCCGATCAGCGCATCCACCTCCCGGCCCTCCACCACCCGGTCGGCGTCGGTCTTCATGAAGGTGGGGATATCGCCGGTGATGGCCTCGCCGATGTCGTGTACCAGGCACATGCGCACCACTTTATCGATGTCCACCCCGGGGAACTCATCCGCCATCAGCATGGCCATCAGCGACACCCGCCAGCTGTGCTCGGCCACGCTCTCCCGCCGCCCGCCGGTGGTCCAGCAGTGCCGCGGCGCGTCCTTCAGCCGCTCCATGACCCGCAGAAAATCGATCAGCGCTCTCGCGTCCATAGCAT
>ONHI01000250.1 GCA_900317565.1 uncultured Eubacteriales bacterium | reverse complement strand
GGCGAGGCGGTATATAATGGTGCGGAAACCGAGGTGGTAAATATGATCCATGATGAAATGTATGAAAAGGCGCTGAAGCTCGCCAAGCGGGAAATGGCGCTCAGAAAAAATAAAAAGGAAGATCCCTATCTGCCCGTGCTGGACGAGGTGGTTCCGGGGGCGCTGGCACTGCCGGCGCAGCCGCTCAGGCTGGTGAACATCCCCCTGAATCAGATCGTGGGCACGGCCACCCACGGCCGCACCATGGCCTTCGCCGCGAATTTCATGCCGGTGATCGACGAGGTGGGCGAATTCGTGTCGAAGTGGGAGCGGCTTTACTGGTCCGTGGTGAACGAGGGCGTGAACTCGCCCATCAAGGCCTACGAGTACATGAACAAATTCTACGTCATTGAGGGCAACAAGCGGGTCAGCGTGATGAAATTCCTGGACGCGGCCTCCATCGAGGGCGACGTGATCCGGCTCATTCCGCCGCGAACCGACGAGCCGGAGAACAGGATCTACTACGAATTCCTCTCCTTCTATGACGACACGGAGATCAACTACATCTACTTTTCCAAGGAGGGCGGCTTTCAGCGGCTCTACGACTACACGGGCACCACGCCCGGCGAGAAGTGGAGCGTGTCGCTGCGGCGGGACTTCCACTCGGCGCTGCTGCGCTTCTCGAACGCGTATCACGCCCTGAACGGCGAACGCCTGCCCATCACCGACGGCGACGCCTTCCTCATCTTCCTGCGCATCTACGGCTTTGCCCACGCGGGCGAGGTATCCGGCGAGCAGCTGCGGGAGGACGTGCGCAAGATCTGGGATGAGATTCGCATCAGCGCCCAGGAGGAGCGGGTCGTGCTGCTGATGGAGCCCACCGCCACGGAGAATACCTCCTTCTTCTCCACCCTGCTGCGGCAGAAGAAGCTCAACGCGGCCTTCCTCTACAGCCGTGAGCCCGCGGAGTCCGGCTGGACCTACTGGCACGAGATGGGCCGAACCTACGTGAACGAGCTGCTGGAGGGCAAGGTGGACACGGTCACCCGGCTGGCGGGCAACCAGGCCGCGGCGGAGCAGGCGCTGGACGAGCTGGCGGAGGCGGGCACCGACGTGGTGTTCACCACGTCGCCCATGTTCCTGAACGCGGCCATCAAGGCCTCCGTGGCCCATCCCAACATGAAGATCCTGAACTGCTCCCTGCTGGCCTCCTTCCATCGGGTGCGCAGCTATTACCTGCGGGTGCACGAGGCGAAGTTCATCATCGGGGCCATCGCGGGGGCCATGGCGGACAACAACCGCATCGGCTACGTGGCGGACTATCCCATCTACGGCACGCCCGCCAGCATCAACGCCTTCGCGCTGGGCGCGCGGCTGGTCAATCCCCGGGCGCAGGTGTTTCTGGACTGGTCCAGCCGCCGGGATCACGACGTGTACGAGACCTTCCGCCGGAACGACATCCACATCATCTGCAACCGGGACATCAGCGCCCCGGCCCACGCCTCCCGCGCCTTCGGGCTGTATTGCGTGGAGGCGGACAGCTCGCCCCGCAACCTGGCCATGCCCGTGTGGAACTGGGGCAGCCTGTATGAGACCATCCTCCGCAGCCTCCTGAGCGGCAGCTGGAAGGAGGACAGCGACTCCGTGGACGGCCTGGCCATGGCCTATTGGCCCGGCATTTCCACCGGGGCGGTGGACGTGATCTACTCCCAGCGCCTGCCAAACGGCACCCAGCAGCTGGTGGAGATGATCAAGGGCCTGTTCGCGGGGGGCTCCTTCAATCCCTTCTCGGGCAAGATCCTGTCGCAGGACGGCGTGATCCGCTCCGAGAGCGACGCGGGCCTGTCCCCGGCGCAGGTGGTCACCATGGACTGGCTGTGCGACAACGTCATCGGCGCCATCCCGGATCTCAATCAGCTGCGTCGGGACGCGCAGCCGCTGGTGCGCCTGCAGGGACTGAACGACATCGACCGACCCGATCCCAGCTCCTTTGCCTGGACGGGCACCGACCACGAATGACACACCATTGACGCGAAGGGAGGGTCACGATGAAGATACTCGTGCTGGCGGACCACGCGGAGCCGAGGCTGTGGGAGCATCTGGACAGGCGTCGCCTGGAGGGGATCGACCTGGTCATCTCCTGCGGCGATCTGCCGCCCTCCTATCTGTCCTTC
>ONHI01000029.1 GCA_900317565.1 uncultured Eubacteriales bacterium | reverse complement strand
CCTGTTCTACCTGCCCAAGAAGCACAACTGGTGGGGCCCTGCCGGCATCACCGGCCCCTGCGGCCCGGACACCGAGATGTTCATCATCCGCGACCAGCCGCCCTGCGGCCCCGACTGCTCTCCCGCCTGCGACTGCGGCCGCTATCTGGAGATCTGGAACGACGTGTTCATGCAGTATGAAAAGCAGGCCGACGGCACCTTCATCCCGCTGAAGCAGAAGAACGTGGACACCGGCATGGGCCTGGAGCGCACCTATTGCGTGCTGATGGGCGCGAACACCGTGTACGAGACCGAGATCTTCGCCCGCATCATCGGCAAGATCGAGGAGCTGTCCGGCGCGAAGTACGGCCAGGACGAGGAGACCACCCGCGCCATCCGCATCATCTCCGACCACATGCGCACCGCCACCTTCATCATCGGCGACGACCGCGGCGTGACCCCCTCCAACGTGGACCAGGGCGACCGCGGCGTGACCCCCTCCAACGTGGACCAGGGCTACGTGCTGCGCCGCCTGATCCGCCGCGCCGTGCGCCACGGCATGAAGCTGGGCATGCCCGCTGGCTTCACCAGCGAGATCGCCAAGGTCATCATCGACCAGTACAAGGAGGTCTATCCGGAGCTTGAGCGCAACGGCGAGCACATCCTGGAGCAGCTGAAGCTGGAGGAGGAGCGCTTCCAGAGGACGCTGAAGAAGGGCCAGGCCGAGTTCGAGAAGGTCTACGGCAACATGATGCGCAAGAAGGAGGCCTTCACCGCGCTGAAGGCCAACAAGGCCGACCCGGACGCCGTGGCCGCCGCGCTGAAGCAGCTGCCGCCCAGCCCGGACAACAAGCCCATCATCGAGCAGGTGAAGGACGGCTCCATTTCCGATGAGACCATCGACGCCCTGCTGGCGGGCTGCGCCAAGATGGACGGCCGCAGCGCCTTCAAGCTGTACGACACCTACGGCTTCCCGGTGGAGATCACCTGCGAGATGGCCGCCGAAAAGGGCATCGAGGTGGACATCGACGGCTTCAACGAGCGCTTCAAGAAGCACCAGGAGAACAGCCACGCCGGCGCCGAGCAGCGCTTCAAGGGCGGCCTGCAGGACCACAGCGAGCAGACCACCAAGCTGCACACCGCCACCCACCTGCTGCACGCCGCGCTGCGCAAGGTCCTCGGCCCCGAGGTCGCCCAGAAGGGCTCCAACATCACCCCGGAGCGCCTGCGCTTCGACTTCTCCTTCGGCCGCAAGATGACCGACGAGGAGAAGGCCGAGGTCGAGCGCCTGGTCAACGAGTACATCCAGGCCGCCGCCCCCATCACCTGCGAGGAGATGACCGTGGCCGAGGCCAAGGCCCAGGGCGCCATCGGCCTGTTCGAGAGCAAGTACGGCGAGCGCGTCAAGGTCTACACCATGGGCCAGTTCTCCAAGGAGATCTGCGGCGGCCCCCACGCCGCCAACACCGGCGACCTCAAATCCTTCCACATCAAGAAGGAGGAGGCCTCCTCCGCCGGCGTGCGCCGCATCAAGGCCACCATCGGGGATTAACCGAATAAGATCACGATGATAAAAGCGTCCCCCGGTTCCGTGCGGAACCGGGGGACGCTTGCGTCTATGACATGCGGGTCATATGCCTCAATGATCGAAATGCGCCGAGACCTCCTTCAGCTTTTCGATGATGGGCAGGTGCTGGGGACAGACGCCCTCGCACTGGCCGCAGGCGACGCAGTCGGCGGCCTTGCCGAACTTCATGGTCAGGTTCTCGTAGTTGGTGAAATTCACGGTCCAGCCCTTCTCGGCCAGGTTTTCCCGCATGTCCTCGTTGTACAACGAGAAATACTGGGGGATGGCGATCTGCATGGGGCAGCCCGGGGCGCAGTAGGCGCAGCCGGTGCAGGGCACGGCGATCTGGGCGTTGATGATCTTCGCCACCTCGCCGGTCAGCGCGACCTCGTCCTCGGTCAGGGGCTTGAAATCCTGCATGAAGGCGGTGTTGTCCTCCATCTGCGCGACGCTGCTCATGCCGGAGAGCACCACCATCACGCCCGGCAGCGACGCCGCGAAGCGGATCGCCCAGGAGGGCACCGACATCTCCGGCTCCCGGGCCTTCAGCAGCGCTTCCGCCGCCTCGGGCACCCGGGCCAGCGTGCCGCCCTTCACCGGCTCCATGACGATCACCGGCTTGCCGTGCTTCACGGCCATCTCGTAGACCGCCCGGGAGCGGATCCACTCGCTGTCCCAGTCCAGATAGTTGATCTGCAGCTGCACGAACTCCATCTCCGGGTGCTTCGTCAGTATCTCGTCCAGCAGCTCGGGGGTATCGTGGAACGAGAAGCCCGCGTGCTTCACCAGCCCCTTGGCCTTCTTGTCCAGCAGCCAGTTGAAGCAGTCGAACTGCTCATACTTCTTCAGACTCTCCGCCTCAATGCCGTGGAGCAGGTAGTAGTCGAAGTAGCCCGCGCCGGTCTGCTCCAGCTGCTGGTTGAACACGGTGTCCCGGTCCTCCAGGCTGTTGAAGAAGCCGTTGTGCAGCTTCGTGGCCAGCGTGAAGCTGTCCCGGGGATAGCGGTCCACCAGCGCCTGCTTCGCCACGCGCTGGCTGGCGAAGTTGTTGTACATGATGGCGGTGTCGAAGTAGGTGAAGCCCCGCTGCATGAACAGGTCCACCATCTGCTTCACCTGCTCCACGTCCACCTTCGCGGCGTCCGTGGGGTCGGTCAGCGGCATGCGCATCAGTCCAAAGCCCAGTTTTTTCATGTCGTTTCCTCCGTTTCGATGGTCGTGTCGGTAAATGCCCTGTCATGCTTTTTCTGGAACGATATAACAAAAGCGTGTTGCGCTTTGTGTTTTCCCATTGTACAATAGTTTCAGAAAAATCGCAAGCCGTGGGAGGGAATTGATATCATGGGTGAAAAGCTGTGCTTCGCGTCCGATTACATGGAGGGGGCGCATCCGGCCATCATGCAGCGCCTGGTGGCGACGAACCTGGAGCAGACCGCGGGCTATGGCCAGGACGCATACTCCGCGGCCGCCCGGGAGAAGATCCGCGCCGTCTGCCGCGCGCCGGAGGCGGAGGTGTTCTTCCTGGTGGGCGGCACCCAGACCAACGCCACTGTGATCGACGCGCTGCTGCGCCCCTGGCAGGGCGTGGTCGCCGCCGAGACCGGGCACATCAGCGTCCACGAGGCCGGAGCCATCGAGGCAGGCGGCCACAAGGTGCTGGCGCTGGCCCAGCGGGACGGCAAGCTGTCGGCGGACGCCGTGCAGGCCTGCTCCGAGGGCTGGCGGCGGGACGACAACCGGGAGCACATGGTCATGCCCGGCATGGTCTACATCTCCCAGCCCACCGAGCTGGGCACGCTGTATTCGCTTCGTGAGCTGGAGGCCCTCAGCCGGGTCTGCCGGGCGGCGGGCATGCCGCTGTACATGGACGGCGCGCGGCTGGCCTACGCGCTGGCCTGCCCCGAAAACGACGTCTCCCTGCCGGACATCGCCCGGCTGTGCGACGCCTTCTATATCGGCGGCACCAAGTGCGGCGCGCTGTTCGGGGAGGCGGTGGTGTTCCCGAAGCCGGGCACCGCGCCCCACTTCTTCACCATCGTCAAGCAGCACGGCGCGCTGCTGGCCAAGGGCAGGATCGCGGGGCTGCAGTTCGACACGCTGTTCACCGACGGCCTGTACGACGCCATCGGCCGGGGCGCGGTGGAGGCCGCGAACCGCGTCCGCGCGGCGCTGGACGAAAGGGGCTACGACCAGCCCTTCCGCGCGCCCACGAACCAGGTCTTCGTGGCGCTGGACGGGGAGCGCGCCGCGGCGCTGTCGAAGGACGTGGAGCTGGGCTTCTGGGAGAACCTGCCCGACGGCCGCGTGGTGATGCGCATCGCCACCAGCTGGGCGACCCGCCCCGAAGCGGTGGACGCGCTGATCGCGCTGCTCTGATTCAATCGGAGGGCTCTGAGGGCCGCGCCCGCCCGATGCCGATGTCCTCGTTCTGCTGGTAGCCCAGCGTGATGCTGCCGTCCCCGTGCTTGACCCGCAGCGCCTCCACGGCGGCCTCCAGGCGCTCCCGCCGGTCCCGGCCCGCGGCGGCGTCGCCCATCAGGTCGAACATGGACACCTGCTCCGCCACGTCCCCGTCGGGGGCCAGCTTCGTCACGCCCACGGTCATCGCCCGGATCGGATCGCCGGTCCGCCAGTTCTCCGCCACCAGCTGCAGCGCGGCCTTTTGCAGCTCCAGCTGGAGATGGGTGTGGCGCTCCAGCGTGGTCTGCCGCTGGATCTCGGTCATGTCCGGCCTGCGGATCTGCACGCTGACCACCTCGCCCTTCAGCCCGTGGCGGCGCAGCGTCCGCGCCACCTCGTCCGTCAGGAAGACCACCGCCGTGCGTATCTCCATATCCGTCAGCAGGTCCCGCCGAAAGGTGCGGCCCCGGCTGACGGATTTTATTTCCCGCGCCTCGCCGAACAGGCGCACCGGCTCGTCGTCGATGCCGTTGGCATAGCGCCACAGCATGTCGCCCTGCTTGCCCAGCCAGCCGCGAAGCTCCTCCGGCGCGGCCTGGGCCAGGTCGCCGATGGTGCGGATCTCCCGCTTGGAAAGGGCCTTCACCGCCGCGCTGCCGGCGAAGAGCAGCTCCGACACCGGCAGCGGCCACAGCAGCTCCCTGTAGTTTTCCCGGGTGATGACGGTGGTGGCGTCCGGCTTCTTGTAGTCGCTGCCCATCTTGGCAAAGACCTTGCAGAAGGACACGCCCACGGAGATCGTGATGCCGATCTCCTCCCGCACCCGCCGGCGGAGCTCGTCCGCCAGCTGCCGCGCCGTCAGCCCGCAGGAGGGCAGCACCCGGGTCACGTCGAGGTAGGATTCGTCGATGGAGGCGGGCTCCACGTATGGGGTGTATTCGCAGTAGATGGCGTTCACCCGCCGGGATATCTTCGCGTACCAGTCGTGGCGCGGCGACACGAACACGATGCCGGGGCACTTCTTTCTTGCCGCGTACACGGTGTCCGTGGTCCTGACGCCGTATCGCTTGGCCAGCTCGTTCTTCGCCACCACGACGCCCACCCGGTTCTCCGGGTCCCCGGCCACCGCCATGGGCACGTTCTTCAGCTCCGGGCGCTCCAGGCATTCGCAGGAGGCGAAGAAGTTGTTGCAATCCGCGTGCAGTATGACCCGCTCCGGCATGGCGCTGCGCCTCCTGTCTCTCTTTTTTGGGCCTGTCTATCGGTATTATACCATGATTGTCGGCGTGCGGCCCTTCGGGGCCCGCCGACCCGGAAAACGTTCCGTTTTCCTAATCATTATACCATGATTGTCGGCGTGCTGCCCTTCGTTCCGTTTTCCTAATCATTATACCATGATTGTCGGCGTGCGGCCCTTCGGGGCCCGCCGACCCGGAAAACGTTCCGTTTTCCTAATCATTATACCATACCCCGGGGGAAAATGGCGTCGATCCCTTGCTTTTTTCGGTGAAATGTGATGTATTATATACAGGCGTCCGGCCCCGCCCCGCGGGCGGGGCCGGGAAGCGAAGGGAGGCAATGAGATGTACAGATTCTATGGCTGGGAGACGGCGGACATTCGGGACGAATGGGGCCTGACGCCCCGGGATTACTACGACCTGCTGTCCGGGATCTGGTCCGCGGACACCTGCGCGCCGAGGATGCGGCCCGACTGGAGCGCGGACAACCCCACGCTGGGCCAGTGCTCCGTCACGGCCTTCCTGGTGCAGGATCTCTACGGCGGCAGGGTGCTGGGCGTGCCCCTGGGAGACGGGAATTACCACTGCTTCAACGTCGTGAGCGACTGCGCCTTTGACCTGACCAGCGAGCAGTTCGGGGATCGGAAGCTGGATTATGCCAACTGCCCGGAGCAGCGCCGGGAGGTCCACTTCGCAAAGGCGGAGAAGCGGGAGCGCTACGCCGTGCTGCGCCAGCGCCTGTTGAAGGCGCTTTCGGACAGGGAGGCGTCGGTATGAGGGCGCGCCGCTGTGTGATACTGGCCGCGCTGCTGGCGGCGCTGCTCTGCGCGGGCATGGCCGTTGCGGAGACCTCCGGGACGGGAGCCGAGCTGCGCCTCTTGTCCTTTGACGGCGGCGGGCACGAATACACCGTCGAAATCGAAGACCCCTCGATCCTGGCCTGCGCGGGCGAACGGGACTACGGTCCGGGAGACCACAGCCTGGAGACCGGCTCCACCTTTGAACAGGTCTTCACCTTTACCGGCCTGAAGCCGGGGACCACCGCCGTGGCGGTCTGGGGGCGTTCCCCGATCCTGGAGAACGACGACCGGCTCTACACCGCCACCGTGGACGCGGCGCTGAACGTGACGCTGACCGCCCGGCGGGCCATCTCCACGTTCTTCCTGAGCCGCACCGGCGACATCCACTACGATTCCTATTCTATCACCCGCGAGCCGGACGGCTATCGCGCGTCGGTGAACGACGGGGAGCCGCAGGCCATCGACGGCGCTGTGGTGGAGGCGCTGGCGCAGGCGGTGGAGGAATACGACCTCGCCCGCTGGGACGGCTTCCGGGAATCCCGGGAATTCGTGCTGGACGGCGAGAGCTTCTGGCTGGAGCTCCGGCTGACGGACGGCAGCCACATATCCGCCAGCGGGGACAACGCCTTCCCGGAGGGCTACTTTCCGGCGATCAGCGCAATACAGGACATACTCGACGGGGCAGGTCTCGGGTGACACCGGGAATTATTGCCTCCCCCTCAGGTGCTACGCACCGGGGCATCCTCATAAATAATTGCACGCTTGAAAGGGGAGGATGCGTATGCTGCGTAGGATCGAGGGCTGGGGCGCGCTGGCGTTGCGCCGCATGGACTGGGACGGGGCCGCGGCGCTGGTTCGGAAGGGGCTGTGCTGGACGGCGCTGGCGGGGGCGATGTTCCTGCTGTGCCGGGCCCAGGTGACGCCGGGGCTCGCGCCCTTCGCCATGGCCTTCATGGCCGCGGCGCTGCTGGCGGGGCGGAACGCGGCGGCGCTGCTGGCGGGCTGCCTCGCCGGGGCGATGAACGGCTCCATCCGGGATTTCAACCTGCGCCTGCCCGTCGGGGCGGCCATCGTGCTGGGCGGGAGCATCGCCTGGGACCTGCTGGAGCCCGTGCTGCGACGATCGGCGCGGCGCGGCGGGATCGCCCGCCTCTTTGGCAGCGGCCCCACGCCGGATCGCGCCGCGACGCAGGGACGGCCCGCGCCGAGGATGCAGGCCCGCTCCCCGAACGCCGTGCAGGCGCTGGCCTGTTCGACCCTCGCCGGGCTGGGCACGCTGATCCCCGGGCTGATGGGGCTGGGGGAGGCGGTGCTGCCCGACGCCGCCGTGGCCGCGGCGAGCTCCGTGGCGGCGGTGGCGGCCGCGCCGTTTTTGCGGGCGGGAATGGAATATCGATGGCGTCGGCGCTGGCTCAACCCGGAGGAGCGGACGGGCCTGTTCCTGCTGTGCGGACTTGTGATCGCGGGGCTGGCGCGGCTCTCCCCGGCGGCGGCGCTGTGCCTGGGCGGCGCGGCGGCCCAATTGCTGTATCCCGGCGGCGCGCTGGCCGGGGCTGGCTTCGGCGCGGCGCTGCTGGCCATGGGCGGAGGTGCGGCGTCCCTGGCGCTGGTCGTGGCGGGCGGCGCGACGGCCCAGCTGTGCGCCGGTATGTCCCGCCCCGCCCGCGCCACCGCCGCCTGTGGGGCGACCCTCGCCCTGGGCCTGCTGCTGAACGCGCCTCTGCCGCTGTTGGCAGGGGCGGGCCTTTCCGCGCTGCTGACGGTGCCGCTGCCGGAGGACTGGGCGGAGCACATCGCCCGGCTGGCCCGGCCCGAGCCGGACGCCTGCGACCCCCAGCGCCTGGCGGGGAGGATCCGCCGGGACTCCGCCCGCCGGCTGCACGCGCTGGGCGAGGCCTTCGGCGAGCTGGCCGAGGGCTATCTGAGGCCGGAGACCCTGCCCGACGAGCAGGCGCTGATCCAGCGGCTGCGGGCGCGGCTGTGCGCGGGCTGCGGCGGCTACGAGGCCTGCTGGACGGGGGAGCGCAACGCCGGGGCGCGGCTGCTGTGCGACCTGATCGCCCGGGCGGTGGCGGCCTCCGGGGAGGAACCGCTGTTTGAGGACGCCCAGGCCACGCCGGAGCTGCTGCGCCGCTGTCGCCGGGGGCGGCTGATCCCCGAACGCACCCAGGAGCCGCTGGAGGACTTCGCCGCGGCGCGGAGAGGCGCCCTGAAGCGCGGCGCGGAGAACCGGCTGATCTCGGCGCAGTTCCTCCAGGCGCGGCAGCTGCTGGAAAGCCTCGCGGAGCAGCAGGCGCGGCCCCTGCGGCTGCAGACCCGACTGGCCCGGCGGGCCGCCGCGGCGCTGGAGCGTGCCGGAGCGGATACGGCGTCGGTGACAGCCCTGGGCGACGGGCGCGGGGAGATCGCCGCCGCGCTGGCCTCCGGGCGCTGGACGCCGGAGCTGGCCCGGGCGTCGGCGGAGCGGCTTTCCCGGAGCTTCGGCGCGGCCTATGTCCCGGCGGGCCCGCTGCTGGGGCGGGAGCTGCGCTTCGTGCGCAGGCCCCGGCTGAGCGCGCGCACCGGCGTGCTGTGCGCCTCCCGGGAGGCCGGGGTCCCCAGCGGGGACAGCCACCTGTGCTGCATGCTGGAGGACGGGAAGCTGCTGGCGCTGATCTGCGACGGCATGGGCAGCGGCGACGAGGCCGCCCGGGAGAGCGCCCTGGCGGTGCGGCTGCTGGGCCGCTTCCTGCGGGCGGGGGCGAGCTGCGCGCTGGCGGTGGAGACGGTGAACGCGCTGCTGCTGAACCGGGGCGGGGAGGACATGTTCGCCACGGTGGACCTGCTGGTGCTGGACCTTGCCACCGGGGAGGCCCGCTTCACGAAGCTGGCCGCCTGCCCGACGCTGATCGCCCGAAGGGGGCGGATACTGCGCGTGGAGGGCGGGCGGCTGCCCCTGGGGATACTGGAGCAGGTGCAGCCGGGGCTATCCACGGCGCGGCTGGAGCCGGGGGACGTGCTGCTGATGGCCAGCGACGGCGTGATGGACGCCGCCGGGAGCGCCGCGCTGGAGACGCTGCTGCTGGACGCGCCGGAGGACGCGCGGGAGGTCGCCCGCCGCGCCGTGTCCATCGCCGAGCGCGCCTGCGCCGGCGGGCGCAGGGACGACATGACGGCGATGTGCGTGAGACTGTGACCCGCGCCGCCATTTGCCATTTCCCATATGTCATTTGAAATTCTGAATTTGACAACCCCTCCGCCGCGCGCTATGATAATATCATCGGACAAAAACAAAAGGACGGTGCGATACACATGAGGCAGATCACGGCGATCATACTGGGCGCGGGCCAGCGGGGCGCGGAGGCCTACGCGGAGTTCGCGCGGAACTTTCCCAACGAGATGAAGGTGGTGGGCGTGGCGGAGCCCCGGGAGGACCGGCGCGCCCGCTTTTCCCAGCGCTACGGCGTGCCCGCGGAGCGCTGCTACGCCAGCTGGGAGGAGGCGCTGGCCCCGGAGAAGTACGCCGACTGCGTGCTGGTGTGCACCCAGGACAGGATGCACTACGCGCCCACGCTGACGGCGCTGGAGAAGGGCTATCACGTGCTGTGCGAAAAGCCCATGAGCGTGGACCGGGCCGAGATGATCGGCATGGTGGAGGCCGCGGAAAAGGCGGGCAGGATACTGAGCATCTGCCACGTGCTGCGCTATTCCCCGTTCTTCATGAAGCTGAAGCAGCTGCTGGACGCCGGGGCCGTGGGCCAGCTGGCGGCGGTGCAGCACATCGAGTGCGTGGGCTACTGGCACTCCGCCCACAGCTATGTGCGGGGCAACTGGCGCAACCTGGCCGAGAGCAGCCCGATGATCCTGGCGAAGTACTGCCACGACCTGGACATCATGAACTGGCTGGTGGGCAGCCGCTGCCGGGCGCTGAGCTCCTTCGGGAGCCTTATGCACTTCACCCATGCCAACCGGCCCGAGGGCGCGCCGGACCGCTGCCTGGACGGCTGTCCCCGGCGGGACGAATGTCCCTACTACGCGCCCCGGTTCTACCTGGACCACCCCGAGGGCCCGGAATACGCCAAGGTGGTCAGCCTGGACCCCTCCCGGGACGGCATACTCCGGGCGCTGCGCACCGGCCCCTACGGCCGCTGCGTGTACGCCTGCGACAACGACGTGGTGGATCACCAGGTGGTCAACCTGGAGTACGAGAACGGCGTCACCGCCAGCATGACCATGTGCGATTTCACCGAGCGCTGGGAGCGCAGCATCAACATCATGGGCAGCCGGGGCCAGATCCTGGGCAACATGGAGGATTGCCGCATCGAATGGCGGGACTTCGCCAGCGGCAACAACACCGTCATCAACGTGCACATCCCGCCGTCGTTCCACGGCGGCAGCGACGACACCATGATGCACGAGTTCGTGGCCCTCGTGGCCGAGGGCGGCAGCAGCCGCACCGGCGCGCGCCTGTCCCTGGAGAGCCACCTGATGGCCCTCGCCGCCGAGCAGAGCCGCCTGGAGGGCGGAAGGGTCATAAAAATGGATGAATTCTGATTCGCATCGCAAATCAGAACTCATCCATACGGTCATCCCAGCCGGTTGCCCTCAAAGTCGATGCCGAAGCCGTAGTCGTAGGCGTTGCCGGATTCGTCCACATGGACCTGGAGGTCCAGGGCGACGTCCTCGCAGTGGCGCTCCACGGCGTCCATGTCCTTCGGCAGCTGCACGGGCAGCCGGCCCCGGGGCGCGCAGCGCCCGAAGATCACGTCCAGCACGGCCCGGCGGGACACGCCGAACTCGGCCAGCAGCGCGTCGACCTGACCCTCGAACTCGCTGACCACCATCGGATTGGAAAGGGTCTCCACCACGATCACGGGCTTATCGCCCATGGCGCGGCGGCACGCCAGTATGTTGTCCAGGTCGGCCTCGTTGAAGGCGGTGTTGGTCTTGCCGCGGTAGCTGCGGTTGGTGAAATCCTCCCGGAAGTCGCCGCCGGCGATGCTCACCGCCCGGGCGCTGCGGGCCGTGTAGGGCCGGTATTGCAGCGTGACGGGCAGATAGCCGTTGCCGCCCGCCTCCCGGTCGGCCCTGGAATAGGGGTTGCAGGTCGGGCTCTCGGCGAACACGATGGCCACGTCGGCCGCCTCGGGGGAGGCGACCCGCACGCCGTATTCGGCGATCACCGCGTCCGCCACGGGGTCCACGTCCCGGGCGGGGGCGTCGCCCCGGAAGAAGGTCTTGGAGGGGCCGATGTGCCGCACGGGCACGTAGATCCTCAGGCCCTCCCGCAGCGGCAGGCAGCCCGGGCGGTTCTTCAGCAGCACCACGCTCCTGCGCTGGGCCGCCTCGCCGTGGGCGCGGAATTCCTCGCAGCCCACCAGCGCCTCGGATTCGGCGGGATCCAGGTAGGGGTCCTCGAACAGCCCGCAGCGGAACATGTTCACCAGCAGCCGCGCCGCGGACATCTCCATCCGCGCCCGCATGGCCGGCTCGCCCAGCCGCTCGCAGCCCAGCCGGTAGGCCTCCAGCACCGGGGCGGGATCGTCGTTGCCGCCGAACTGGTCCACGCCGTTGAGTATGGCGATCAGCATGCGCTCCGGCTCGGTATGGTCCTGCATGTTGTAGCAGCGGCTGCCGAAGGCGTCGATCTCCGGGCTCGGGTCCTGGGTGATGCCCCAGTCGGTGCAGACCACGCCCTTGAAGCCGTACTGCTCCCGCAGCAGGTCCCGGATCAGGTATTCGCTGTAGGAGTTGCCCACGTTTTTGCCGTACTTCTTGTCCAGCCCCCAGGACACCGTGTAATAGGGCATCACGGCGGAGGCGCAGCCGGTGGGGCCGTCCAGCCGGAAGGCCGCCTCGGTGAAGGGCTTCATGTGCTCGCCGGCGTTGTCGCCGGGATACACCGCGTATTCCCCGAAGGCGTAGTGGGCGTCGCGCCCGCCCTCGCCGGTGCCGCCGCCGGGCCAGTGCTTCACCATGGTGTTCACGCTGTCCCGGCCCCAGCCGTCGGGGCTGCCCTCGGTGGTCTGCATGCCGTCGCAGTAGGCCTTCACCAGCGCCTTCACGTCCTCGGTCACCATGCCCAGCGTGTCCCCGAAGCGTATCCAGCGGGGCTCGGTGCACAGGTCGATCTGCGGGCCCAGCGCCGTGGTGATGCCCATGGCGCGGTACTCCCGGGAGGCGTCCCGGGCGAACTGGCGCGTCACCTCCGGGTCGAAGCAGGCCGCGAAGCCGATGCCCTCCGGCCACTTGCTGACGTCGCCGCCCGCGGTCTTGAACTCCGCCGCCGCGGCCTTCGCGCCGCTGCGGGGGTCGGAGGAGATGTTCACCGGTATGGCCAGGGGCAGCGCCTCCGCCCGGCGCTGCAGCGCGTTGCTCCAGCGGGCGGCGGTGCCCGCGTCGTCCACGGCCATCATCAGTATGTGGCGGATGTGGTCCCGCTCCAGGAAGCGCTTCTGCTGGTCGGACAGGGCGTGCTTTTCCCGGCCGGATGCCTCCCAGGGCGCGCCGTCAAAGGTGCCGGAGAAGGGACCGCCCTGCCGGGGCGGCACCATCTGGTGGGGGGAATACAGCATCAGGCCCGCGATCTGCTCGACGCTCATCCGCGCGGCCAGGTCCTTCGCCCGCGCCTCGGCGGGCAGCCGCCAGTCGGCGTAGGGCGCCAGCGCGCCGGTGCGCGCCAGATCCTTGAAGCAGTGGCCGTCCACCTCCAGTATGCCGATGCCGGAGTCCTCGTACCAGGCCAGCGCCGGTCCGCCCGGCTGGGTCAGCCTGCGCAGCCCGTCCGGCTGGGATATGACCTTCGCGTTGTTCATGCGCCCGTCCTCCTTGCGGTGTTGTTTTCGGATACATCATAGCAAAAAAACGCCCGGGTGGCAAGAAATATAATCAGCACCCCCGGCCCGCAACGCGGGCCGGGGGTGCTGCCATGCTGGCATGTGTTTTTTCGATCAGACCACGCCCTGGGCGTACATGGCGTCGGCGACCTTCAGGAAGCCCGCGATGTTCGCGCCGGCCTCGAAATTGCCCTCCATGCCGTACTCCTTGGCGGCGTTGGCGATGTTGTGGTAGATGTTGATCATGATGCCCTTCAGCTTGGCGTCGACCTCCTCGGCGGTCCAGCTCAGGCGCTCGGAGTTCTGGCTCATCTCCAGCGCGGAGGTGCCCACGCCGCCGGCGTTGGCGGCCTTGGCGGGCCCGAACAGCACGCCGTTCTTCTGGAGATACTCGATGCCCTCGATCACGGTGGGCATGTTCGCGCCCTCGGACACGCAGTAGCAGCCGTTGGCCACCAGCGCCTTGCAGCTGTCGAGGCTGATCTCGTTCTGGGTGGCGCAGGGCAGGGCGATGTCGCACTTGATCGTCCAGATGCCGGCGCAGCCCTCGTGGTACTCGGCGTTGGGATGGGCCTCGACATACTCCTTGATGCGGCCGCGCTTGACCAGCTTGATCTGCTTGACGCAATCCAGGTCGATGCCGTCCTTGTCGTAGATGTAGCCGTTGGAATCGCTCATGGCGACGACCTTCGCGCCCAGCTGGGTGGCCTTCTCATTGGCGAAGATGGCCACGTTGCCGGAGCCGGAGACCACCACGGTCTGGCCCTTGAAGCTCTTGCCCGCGGCGTTCAGCATCTCCTCGGTGAAGTAGCACAGGCCGTAGCCGGTGGCCTGGGTGCGCACCAGAGAGCCGCCGTAGCTGAGGCCCTTGCCGGTCAGCACGCCCTCGTACAGGCCGGTGATGCGCTTGTACTGGCCGTAGAGATAGCCGATCTCCCGCGCGCCCACGCCGATGTCGCCGGCGGGCACGTCGGTGTCGGCGCCCACATACTTGTAAAGCTCCGTCATGAAGCTCTGGCAGAAGCGCATGACCTCCATGTCGCTCTTGCCCTTGGGGTCGAAGTCGCTGCCGCCCTTGCCGCCGCCGATGGGCAGGCCGGTCAGGCTGTTCTTCAGCGTCTGCTCGAAGGCCAGGAACTTCACGGTATCCTCGGTGACGGAGGGATGCAGCCGCAGGCCGCCCTTGTAGGGACCGATGGCGCTGTTGCCCTGCACGCGGTAGCCGCGGTTCACGTGCACGTTGCCCGCGTCGTCCACCCACGGCACGCGGAACTTGATCACGCGCTCCTGCTCCACGAACAGCTCCAGCACGCCGGCCTTCACGTATTCGGGATGCTTCTCAACAACGGGCTCGATGGATTCCAGCACGCTGCGCACGGTGATCAGGAACTGCTTGTCGTTCGGGTTGCGCGCTTCGACGCGGCTCATCAGGTCGATAAGGTATCCATTTTTCAACGCCATTTTGTCGTCCCCCTTAACGATTGTGGAATGTCCCATGCTGTCATGGGTCCCGGTCGGTTCGACCGTTTGTGGACATTATAGCGGGATTTAGTAGAATTTGCAATATTTTTCTCTGTTAAATTGCAAATTCAAATATGACAATAATGCGTCAATGCAGGACTGGAAGGCATAATGCGCCAAAATACCGGGTATATATGCAGGATTACCCGCCAAAAATGAAATAATATGCTTTTTGGACTGCCCGGTGTTTTTCCGGCACTCGGACAAATGAATTTTTGAGTTCATAAAAATTCAACTTGCGTTTGACCGGAGGCAGGAGTATACTCTTTTACATATCAATGTCATTGATTGGTGGATCCTTCGCTGCGCTCAGGATGACGAGCGACGCCAATGACGTTATTCTGAGCGGAGGCGTAGCCGGAGTCGAAGAATCTGCTTTTTTGCCTTAATGTCATTGAAGAATACAACCATCTCTAACGGCAAGGGGGCACGGGCATGAACCGCATCACCATCCCGGACGGCTACAGGCCGCCGCTGAACACCTTCGACACCCAGCTGGCCATCGAATTCATCAAGCACAATTTCCAGGTGGAGCTGACCCACGCGCTGAATCTGCGCCGGGTGTCCGCGCCGCTGTTCGTGCGCCGGGAGTCCGGCCTGAACGACAACCTGAACGGCGTGGAGCGCCCCGTGAGCTTTGATGTCCCCGCCGTGGGCGGCGAGGGCGAGGTGGTCCACTCGCTGGCGAAGTGGAAGCGGCTGGCGCTGAAGCGCTATGACTTCCACGAGGGCCGCGGCCTCTACACCGATATGAACGCCATCCGCCGGGACGAGGAGCTGGACAACATCCACTCCATCTACGTGGACCAGTGGGACTGGGAGAAGATCATCCGCCGGGAGGACCGCACGCTGGAATACCTGAAGCGCACCGCCCAGGAGATCGTGCACTGCGTGGTGGACGTGTCCGACCGGCTGCGCCGGGAATTCCCCAGCATCCACGTGAAGCTGAAGCGCAAGATGGCCTGCGTCACCACCCAGGAGCTGGAGGACATGTATCCCGATTTTCCCGATTCCAAGGACCGGGAGGACGCCTTCCTGCGGGAGCACGGCACGGCGCTGATCATGCAGATCGGCGATAAGCTGCGCTCCGGCAAGCCCCACGACGGCCGCGCGCCGGACTACGACGACTGGCAGCTCAACGGCGACATACTCTTCTGGAACGACGTGCTGGGCCGGGCCTTCGAGATCTCCAGCATGGGCATCCGCGTGGACGCCCAGTCCCTGGACCGCCAGCTGACCCTGGCCGGGTGCGACGACCGCCGCCAGCTGCCCTTCCACAGGATGCTGCTGAACGACGAGCTGCCCCTGACCATCGGCGGCGGCATCGGCCAGAGCCGCCTTTGCATGCTGATGATGGGCAACGCCCACATCGGCGAGGTCCAGAGCAGCATCTGGGACGAGCAGACCAGCCGCGTCTGCGCCGAGAACGGCATACTGCTGCTGTGATTATCCGCCTGTGATGCTGCGGTAATTCTCCGGGTCGGTATCCCCCTCGGTGCTGATCAGGAGCACCACGGAATCCCCGTCAAGCCCCGCCTCCGCAAGGAGCGGGGCGTTTTTCTGCTCCGCCAGCGCGTCCAGCAGCCCCGCCGTCACCGCGCCGGATTCGCCGGACACGATCCCCTCCCGGCGCAGCAGCCGCATGCCCCGCTTCGTGACTTCGTCCGAACAGGCAAAGCCCCCGACGGCGCAGCCGCCCAGTATGTCCCAGGCGATCGTGCAGGGCACGGCGCAGTTCAGGCCCGCCATGATCGTCTCGCAGGAGCCCGTCGCCCTGTGGGGCCGTCCGTCGCCGGCCCGGAAGGACTCCTGGAAGCAGGCGACGGTGTCCGCCTCCACGGTGGCGATCACGGGCGATACCCGGCAGCTCTCCAGCGCCGCCCCGGCGATGGCGCCCGCCATCGCGCCGACGCCCGCCTGGAGGAACAGGTGGGTGGGCTGGGCCTCCATCTGCCCGAGCGCCTCGTAGAACAGCGTCGTGTAGCCCTGCATGATCCACAGCGGCACGTCCTCGTAGCCCGGCCAGGAGGTGTCCTGGATCAGCTTCCAGCCCCTCCGCGCCGCCGTTTCGCCGGTCCACGCCACGCAGTCGTCGTAGCCCATGTCGGTGATCGTGACCTCGGCGTTGCCCGCGTCCCGAATGGCCTGCGCCCGGACCTCCACGCTGCCCTTCGGCATGAATACGTAGGCCTGGCAGCCGAACACGCCCGCCGCCCAGGAGACGCCCTTGCCGTGGTTGCCGTCGGTGGTGGTGGCGAAGTGCATGCCGCGTATGGCGTCGCTGCAGGGCGGCCTGCGCAGATCGTCGAGGGTCGTCTCCTTCGGGTCGAGGGCCAGCGCCTCGCACAGCATGCGGAACATGGCGTAGATCCCGCCCAGGCCCTTGAAGGCCTTCAGGCCGAAGCGCGTGGATTCGTCCTTGACGTACACCGCCCTGACGCCCAGCCGTTGCGCCAGCTCCGGCAGCTCCCGGAGGGCCGTGGGGGCATAGCCGGGGGCCATGCGGTGCAGCCGCCGGACGTCCTCCGTCCGGGCATAGGAAAAGGGCGCGGTGTCGCATCCGTGCCCCATGGTGTTCCTGCTGAACTGTATCATATATCCATCCCATCCTTCACACAGGCTTCAAAACAGGTCCAGCGCGCTGTCCAGGTAGATTGCCTCCCGGACGTTCAGCTGGCGCTCCGGCTTCGTCATGTAGTACAGCAAAAATTCCAGCACGACGGCGCTGCCCAGGCTGCGGCCCTCGAGCTTGAAGTGGGAGAAGCCGCCTGGCAGCCACCGCTTTTGTATGTCCCCGATGCCGATGAAGCCGGGGTTTTGCATCGCGTCGGAGAAGCGGTAGCCCCTCCCGGCGGCGGGGGAGACGCAGGCGTGCTCCGGGCAGTCCTCGCCCAGGTTCTTCCGGCTCACGTTCTCATAGCAGGCCCGCCGGTCGGGACAGTCGAACCAGCAGCACTCGTTGCACAGGAATTCCACCTTGCGCTTCAGTTCCTCCGGCAGCGCGTCCAGCCGATCGTATTCCCGGTTCAGCCGGAAATCCGGCACCACATACCGGAATTCCGGGCGGGAGAGCTCGGCCTCCAGCCGCCCGAAATCCGTCAGCACCTTGGTGGTCGAGGACACGAAATAAAGCCCGGGATACTTGTGCCGCAGGTAATCCAGCAGCAGGTCCGAATGGAGGATCACGCCGCTCTGCGCCGGTCCGTTGTGCTCGAACAGCGCGCACAGCGCGTTGCACTTCCGGTCGGCGAGGTGTTCCTCCCGCAGCAGCGAATTGCTGAAGGTCAGCCGCGCGGAGATCCCGTACTCCCGCAGCAGCGCCGCCACGTCCCGGGGCCGCGCCTCGCCGAAGCCCACGCGGCCCCCGCCCCAGAGGCAGTCCGCCGGCGCGCCGTAGATGGAGCCGATGTCGCACCAGTCGTAGAACCAGTCCCGGTGCTCCCGGAACAACGGCAGGAAGGCGCGGTACAGCTCGTAGAATTCAAACAGCCCGGGCAGGTGGTAATATGCTGTCATCCCCATCGTTCATCGCCCCGGGGATCAGTCCTTGCGGATGCTCAGCCGCCACTCGCCGTATTCGCGGGGGGTGTACATCTCGTATCCGGCGTCGAAGCTGTAGCCCTCCGGGGCCTTGAGCAGCTGCACGTGATAGGCGTCGGTCTCGCCCTCGAAGGTGATGGTGCCGCTTGCGTCGGACTGGGTCATGACGCACGTCGTGTCCGTGCAGAAGTTGACGTACATGCCCGGTACGGGATCGCCGTACTGGTCCACGACGTGCAGCACATAGGCCGCCTGCGGCGCATCCTGCGCGGCGGGGGCTTCGCCGTCGTCGCTCAGCGTCCAGCCCTCCTCGCCGAGGTATTCCTGCAGCAGCGCCAGCTGGTCCTCGCTGCGGATAAAGTAGCAGTCGATCGCGTCCGAGATGTCCTCGGCGGCGAATTCCATCAGGCACGCGCTGGCGATGGGCAGCTCGGCCTCCGCGCCGGGCACGGGCACGTCGTAGTAATAGCCGTTGCGCTCCGCGTCCAGCAGCGTGGACAGCTCGCTCAGGTCCGCGCTGTTCCAATTGTAGCAGATCATGTCGTAGGGGCTGTCGGAGGCCGTGATCTCCAGGCGCAGGTGGGCGGTGTCGTCGTTCACCACCCAGGCCTTCAGGCGGGTGGCCGGGGCGTCGTTGGTGAAGTACAGCTCCCGGGCGCCCTCGTTCTCCACGATCACGTCCCGGGCTGCGGCGACGGGGAAGGCCGCGGTGGCGTCCGGCAGCGGGACCCCGTCCAGCACGGCGGTCTCGGTGTAGTCGTCGCCGAGGAAGCGCTCGATGACGGCGCTCAGCGCCCGGCTGCTCTGGAAGCTGTATTCCTGTATGAAGCCGACGTTGCCGAAGCGGTCCACGATCACCGTCGCGGGGATCGAGCCCTCGCCGTGGGCGGCGATGTACTCGTACAGCGCCAGGCCCTCGTCCCGGCCCATGGGCAGGGTGAGCCCGTGGTCCCGGCGATAGGCCTCGATCACCTCGGCGGTGTCTTCCTCCTCCCGGGACAGGCAGATGAAGGCCACGCGGTCGCCGTACGCTTCATAGGCCTCCTGGAGGAACGGGACCTCGAACTCGCAGGGCCCGCACCAGGTGGCCCAGATGTTGACCAGCGCGGCCTCGTGGTCCTTCAGCGCCTCGGACAGGGTGAATACGTTGCCCTCGCTGTCCGTGGCCGTGAAATCCGGGAACGGCGTGCCCAGCAGTCCGGCCTCCTCCGCCATCGCGGCGGTCCCGAGGCACAGCGCCAGCGCCAGCAGCAGTGTGATGATCCTCTTCATGGACGCAATCTCCTCATTCATGATATCGTATCCCATTGTCCGTCAGTGCGTGGTTCCGCGCAGGAACCGCAGCATGCGCTCCCGGTAATCCGGCGCGAGATCGTAGGCCGCGTGGCCGTAGCCCGCGTACATGTGCAGTTCGCAGCTCTCCAGGCGCGCCGCGATCTGCCGGGACGCCTCGCCGCCGAGGACCGAATCGTCCTCCGCGCCGAGCACCAGCGTCGGGCAGGCGATACTGCGCAGTTCATCGGTGATGTCAAAGCCCCGCATGCCCTCCGCCATGGCGGCGAAGCGGCTCAGGTCCTCGTCGGTCACATCCTTCGCGGCGTCGAGCAGCAGCTGCCGCGACCCCTCGAACACATCCGGCGGATAGACGGCCTCCCCGAACGCCAGGTACAGCGCCGCGGCGTCCCCGGCCTTCGCCAGCGCTGCCCAGCGCCCGAACACCTGCCGGTACCGCGCCTCCGTGACGCGGGCCGACGCGGAGCCCAGCACCAGCCGCCGGACCAGCTCCGGGTGCTCCAGCGCGACGCACAGCGCCATCATGCCGCCCTGGGACGCGCCGAAGAGGCACGCGGGGCCGAGCCCCAGCGCCTGCATCGCCCGGGCGGTGTCCCGGGCCATATCCCGCACGGGGTAGGGGAGGGGCATGGCGTTCCTGCGCTCGAGGACGCAGATCGTGAAATCGTCCGCCAGCGGGCTGTAGGTCGCCTCGATGGCGTCCGCCAGGCCCATGACCCGCTGCACGCTCATACCCGGAAGGATCACCAGCGATTCCTTCCCGTGCCCGAACCGGCAATAGTCCATTGTGAAGCCGTCCGTCCTGACGGTATCGATGCGCATATCCATCCCCGCTTCATAGCTCGTCAATGAAATCGCAAAGCCTCGCAGCCTGATTATAACACAGCCCATCGCAAAGCGAAAGTCCCCCATGGCGTTTTGCGCGCCCATCGGTTATAATACATACGGGGACGGCTTCAAACCGGAAATCATGGGCAGGGGAGGCGAAGGGCATGCACTTTGTGGACGCAAAGGGAATACTGACCGGCGGCAAGGGCCGCTACGGCATGAACATCTACCGCGGCTGCACCCACGGCTGTGTCTACTGCGACAGCAGGAGCGCCTGCTATCAGTTCACGCACCCCTTTGAAGACATCGAGGTGAAGCAAAACGCCCCGGAGCTGCTGGACAGGGCGCTGAGATCGAAGCGGCAGCGGTGCATGATCGGCACGGGCTCGATGTCGGACCCGTACATGCACTGCGAGGAGCAGCTGGGCCTGACGCGCAAGTGCCTGGAGGTCATACTCAGGCACGGCTTCGGCGCGGCGATCCTGACGAAGTCCGACCGCATCCTCCGGGATATCGACCTGCTGGAGGAGATCAACCGCACCGCGAAGTGCGTCGTGCAGATGACGCTGACGACCTATGACGACGCGCTGTGCCGGATCCTGGAGCCGAACGTGTGCAACACCCGGCGCCGGATCGAGGTGCTGGAGCGGATGGGGGAGAGGGGCATCCCCACCGTCGTCTGGCTGACGCCCATATTGCCCTTCATCAACGATACGCCGGAAAACATCACGTCGATCCTGAACGAGTGTGTCAGGATCGGCGTGAAGGGGGTCGTCGATTTTGGCATGGGGCTGACGCTCCGGGAGGGGGACCGGGAATACTTCTACGCGGCGCTGGACCGGCACTTCCCGGGGATGAAGGAGCGCTACGCCCGGCGCTACGGCAACGCCTATGCGCTGCAGAGCCCGAACGCGGCGGCGCTGTCGAAGATCTTCCGCGACATATGCGAAAGGGACGGCATGCTGTCGACCCCGGAGGAGTGCTTTGCCTTCATGCAGGAACTGCCGGAAAAGCACCGGCAGCTGAGCATGTTCGACCTGTAGACTCAGCAGCCCTTCCGCCCGCTCCTGTGGTCCTCCACCGAGCAGGCGTTGGGCGTGCCGTACTCGATCAGCCCCGCGTCCGCCGGATCGACGGACACCCTGCCGTCCTCGAACACGAAGGCGGGGATGCCCACGTCCCCCATGGCCTTCAGGCGATCGAACACGGGGTTCGTGTCCCGAAGCCGCGTGAACGCGCTCATGTTGCGGATGTTCTCGCCGATGTTGATGTATTCAAATTCGTCCTCCCGCCCCGCGATCTGCGCGTGGATGTAGTCGCAATAGGGGCACGTGGGCATTCCGTAGATTTTGATCATCGCTGAAAGCTCCCTTCCGTGGCGGGCGTCGCCCCGCCGTTCATATGATGATGCCCTCCAGGTGGTCCAGCTCGTGCTGTATGATCTGCGCGATCCACCCGGAGTATTTCTGTCGATGCGCCTTCCAGGACGCATCCCTGTATTCGATCTCGATGTTCTGATAGCGGGTCGCCTTCCGCACGCCGTCCAGGGAAAGGCAGCCCTCCTCCGCCTCATAGGGCGTGTCCTTGGAGAGCAGCACCGGGTTGTACATCACCACGTCCGCGAAGGCGACGTTCACGATGATGACGCGCTTGCCCACGCCGATCATGTTCGCGGCCATGCCCACGCACCTGTCGCGGTTGGCCCGCAGCGTGTCCCGCAGGTCCCGGCCCACGGCCCCGTCCATCCGGGTCGCCGGCTCCGACTTCCGGCCGAGGAACAGCACGTCCCGCACGATCGGGCGAATCATGGTTCCGCCTCCCCTCTGCCCTTTTCCAATATTGCCCGGATCTCATCCAGGCTGTCCGCGAAGCGGATGCCCTCCTGCTTTTCCGGCGTGGAAAGCCCCAGCTCGATCATGCGCGCAAGCTGCGCCTTCAGGGCGTCGTAATAGCCGTTCAGGTTGTAGAGTATGCAGGGCGTGTCCAGATGCCCCAGGGATACCTTGCTCATCACCTCGGCGATCTCCTCCAGCGTGCCGGTGCCGCCGGGAAAGGCGATGAAGGCGTCGCCCAGCTCGATCATCTTCGCCTTGCGCCGGGCCATGTCCTCCGTCACGATCAGCCGGGTGATGGCGTCGTAGACGTACCCCGCGTCCACGAAGAACCTCGGCTCCACGCCCGTCACCTCGCCGCCCGCCTGCAGCACGCTCTCCGCCAGCTCGCCCATCAGGCCGGACTTCGACCCGCCGTAGACGAGGGCGTGGCCGCTGTCGCCGATCCAGGTCCCCAGCCGGCGCACCGCGTCCCTCAGCGCCGGGTCGCTGCCCGGGTTCGCGCCCAGGTATACCGTGATGTTCATACCGTCACCCCTGCCTGTCCTCGATGTGCGCTGCCGCCATGCCGGTCACCGGATGATGTAGGCGTCCACGATCTCGCCGACGTACATCGTGTGGCAGTCCCGGTTCGCCATGGGGTTGGTGCCCGGCACGTCCTGGGGATACATCCGCGCCCGGATGTCCTCGGGGATCCTGTTCAGGTCCTGGTCCTGGGCGTAGAGTATCCTGCACTCCAGGGTCAGCGGGTACTGCCGCACGCCGGGGGTGTGCAGCGTCCGCGCGTCCTCCAGCTCGAGCCCCGCCTCCTTCACCTTGTCGATGTCAAAGCCGGACTTGCCGCCGCAGACGCGGTTGATGGTCCCGTCCGGCTTGTCCAGCGGTATGCTGACGCTGAATTCGCCGGTCCTGTCCAGCTGGCCCTTGGTGTAGCGCCCCTGGCGGACGTACACGTGGAAGGTCGGGCGGCTCCACAGCGTGCCCAGGTGGCCCCAGCCGATCACCATGGCGTTGAACTTTTCGCCATTGGTGTTCAGCAGCACGCCCTTCGGTATGGCGCTGATGATCTTCGCCGCATAGTCGTTGACGTTGATGGTTTCCTTCATGATCCCTGTCTCCTTTCGCGGGTCGTTCGGGATGGTCGGTTCAGGGTCGCAGTCGCGCTGTGGGGGAGGATCGGACGTCGTTCCCTTCGCCCTTCATACGGGAGCGCCCTCGCTCGCCCGCCGGGACATGTAGTCCGCCTCCGCGGCCTCCGGGACGGCCTCGCGCTGCCAGCACCGGGTGCAGGTGACGTCCCAGCCGTTGCGCTCCGCCCAGCACAGGTATTCCCCGGGTGTGACCCACGGGTCCTGCTGTATGAAATGTACCTTCATGTCGCCTTCCTTTCGCGTCCTCCGGCTGTCGGTATCCTCCTTCGCGCGCGTGGGTGCTCCGGCGGCTCAGTTCGAAGCTCCGGCGTCTGTCGATGCGGCCTCCAGGATCAGCTCCGCCGTCCGGCGCTGCTGCTCCTCGGCGGGGATGGCGGCCTCTCCGTCGCCTCTCTGCCGGCCGTAATCGCCGAACTGCGCGTGGTTTCCGCCCTGGATCACATATTCCCGGTGCCCCTCCGGCAGGTTGCGCGCGCCCTCCGCCAGCCGCTTCCGGTTGAGTATGCCGTCCTCGGAGCCGTAGATCGTGATCGCCGACAGGCGGTCGTCGAGGGGCTTTTGCGAATAAGCGGCGAGCAGTACGACGCCCGCCAATCGCGAGGCGTGCCCGGAGGCATAGCTTGCGGCCATCGCGCCGCCGAGGGAATGCCCGCCGATGTACCAGCGGTCATAATCGTGCGCCGCCATCACCCTGTCCGCCCCGTTGACGCCGAAAATGGCCAGGCGGAACGGCATTTTCACGAGGCAGGCATCCATGCCCGCCTCCGCCACGGCGTGCAGCAGCGGCGCGTAGGCCGTTTCCTCCACCTTGGCGCCCGGATAGAATATCAGCGCGTCCCCCTCGGAGGGGCCGTCGAACAGCCACCCGTAGTCGGTCCGCGTCACGAGCACCGTTTCGTCGGATTCCAGCATGGAGCGCGCGACGTCGCCCGCGCGGTAGTATCGCCCCGTGTAGATCAGGAAGGCCGCGATCAGCAGCGCGATCACAAGCACAGGGATGGGCCATCTTCGGCTCTTTTTCCGGTTTTTCCCTTTCACAGCCATACCCTCCTGTGCTGCCTTCCGCGCAGGGCGGGCATATGCCCGTCGCAGCAAGGCGCGTGTTGTTTCCGTCCCCTGGCGAGGCCGGGTCATCGGATCCACTTGTCCGCGGGCGTGGGCTCCGGAAAGCCCCAGTCCTCGTCCACGGCGCGGTTGACCAGCGTGAAGCCGTTCTTCTGGAGCACGTGGGCCGAGGCCAGGTTTTCCACCATGGTGCTGGCGGTGACGATCTCCATGCCGCGGTTTTCGATAAGCTCCCGCAGCATCGTCCGCAGCGCCTCCGTGGCGAGCCCCTTGCCCCATTCCTCCTGCAGCAGCCTGTAGCCCACGCTGACCTTGTGGATTGGGGCCCTGTAGCCATAGGCCTCCGCCAGCCCGCAGAAGCGGCCGTCCCGGAAGACGCCGAGTATCAGCGAATCCCGCAGGCCCTCGTCATACAGGCGAAGGATCGCGTCCCGGGCCGCGTACTTCTTCTCAAACAGGAACGTCGGCAGGTACCGGTACACCGCCGCCTGGCGCGTGAGCCGCTGCAGGTCCTCCGCGTCCGAGAGCGCAAGCGGCCTGAGCACGCAGGCGCATCCCACCAGCACGGGCGGCTCCGGAAACAGTCCCTTCATGTTGTCCGTTCGCTCGATGTACATAGCTCCTCCCCGGCCTCGCCTATACCGTCGCGATGACCTCCACCTCGCAGATCGCGCCCTTGGGCAGGGCCCGGACCTCAACGCAGGAGCGGGCGGGCTTTTCGGTGAAATACCGGGCGTACACGGCGTTGAAGGCCGCGAAATCGCTCATGTCCGTCAGGAAGCACAGCGTCTTGACAGCGTTCTCGGGCCTGGTCCCGGCGGCCTCCAGTATGGCGACCAGGTTCTTCATCACCTGCTCCGCCTGCTCCTCGATCGTCGTTCCGGCCATCTCGCCGGTCGCGGGGTCCAGGGCGATCTGCCCGGACGTGTAGACCAGCCCGTTCACGACCATCGCCTGGGAATAGGGTCCCACCGCCGCGGGGGCCTTCTCGGTGTATATCTTGTTCATGGTCATACCTCCTTGTGTCAAAGCGGTCGGCCCGGCGTCACTGGCACAGCTCTGCCACGACGGCGTTGATGGCCTTGCCGTCGGCCTTGCCCTTCAGCGCGGGCATGATGGCCTTCATGATCTGGCCCTTGTTCTTCGTGGCCAGCACATCCGCGAAGCTGGCCGTCAGGAACGCCCTGATCTCGTCGTCGGACATCATCCTCGGCGCGTATTCGCAGATCACGTCGTAGGCGAACTGATACTCCGCCTTCAGCTCCGCGCGCTCGTCCGGGCAGGTGTCCAGCTGCTCCTTCGCGGTCTTCTTGGATTTCAGGATCACCTGGTCCACCAGCGCCTCCGGGATGTCCTCCCGGTTCCCGGCGTCGATGGCCGCCTTCTTCACGTCGGCGATCAGCGTGGAGATCACGTTCTTGCGCTCCTTGTCGCGGGCCTTCATGGCCGCGACCATGTCCTTGTGCAGGGTCTCAAAAGTCATTGCAAATTCCTTCCTTCTCTGTGTTGAAAGTGTGCCCGGGGAATCGGGCCGGGGCGGGACGGGACTATCCCTCGCCGTCAAAACGCCTTGCGCTCATGGCCTCGCTCAGTTGGCGCTTCACCGCCTCGACGGCGATGCCCAGCCCTTCCGCAAGGGTCGGCACCGGCATGCCCTTCGCGGGAACGTGTATGAACCCGCCCGGGATCGGCCTGCCGCTTCGCGCGATGGCGTCCATCAGCGCGTAGAAGGTGCTGTTGCAGACGTAGGTCCCGGCGGTATAGGAGAGCTCCGCAGGAATGCCCGCTTCCTGCAGGCGCGCCGCGATCTCCCGCGTGGGCAGGGTGGGGAAGTACGCCGCGGGGCCCTCCGGCGCGATGGGCGCGTCCACGGGCTGCGCGCCGTCGTTGTCCGGGATGCGGGCGTCCATGAGGTTGACGGCGACGCGCTCCACGGAGATCGCGGATCGCCCGCCCGCCTCGCCGACGCAGATCACCGCGTCCGGTCCTTCGGCGATGATCCCGCGGACGCTGTCCCGTGCCCGGGCGAAGGAGACCGGCAGCAGCGCCTTCTCCACGCCCTCCAGATGCCGCACGGCCTCCCAGGAGGCGTTGACCTCCGCGCCGCCGAAGGGCTCGAAGCCCGTCACGATCAGTCGCATGCGCCTTGTCCCTCCGCGAAGCCGCAGCCGCCCCGGTCCGGGCCCGTCGCCCCGGACATGTATCGCGCCCGGAACTCCATGTTGACCTCCCGAAGCTCCTTGCGGCCCTCGATGTAATCCTGATACATTTCGATCAGGCCGGGGCTGCAGCCGTCGCAGGCCCCGTCGATGTTGCCGATGGATTCCGCCACGATCCGCTCCCGCTCCTCGCGGGTGGTGTCGGCGATCCGCGTGCTCTTCATGTCATCGCTCCTTCCGGCCATGGCCCCGCCTGTCGCGGGCGGATGCGTTGGCCATCTCCCCGCTGGCGCTTTTGCTGTGCCTGGCCTCATTATACAACCCGTGAACGGATATTGCCAGCATCGCCGCCCAGATCGCGCCGCTGGTCGTGGCGACCAAGGGCAGCATGGACTGGACGTCGCCCTCGCCGACGACCATGATCAGCGTGTTTTGCAGCGTCACGATGGACAGCAGCGCGTTGATGAAGTTGACCGTCCTCAGGAACCGGACCCGCCGGTTGCCGCTGCGACGCCTCCGCCTCAGGTTGATCGCCGCCATCGTGACCTTGTAGGTGGTGTAGGCCGCCATGGCGATGGCCGGGACCAGCGTCAGTGCGACCGGCTTCCTCGAACGGACCATCAGGTAAAACGGCCCGATGAGGCACAGGTTCAACAGCAGCAGCAGCGCGGAGGCGGCCAGCACCGCCCGGTCGCGCGATCCGCCCGATCCGCCTGACGCCCGCTCCGCGCGGATCACGATGAGGCGCAGCAGGAACAGCAGGATATAGTATACGCATATGCCGCCGTGCCAGGGAGAGGCGTGGGCCACCCCCAGCCAGCCGTTGTAGACGGCAAACGCCGCCGTGACCAGCATCGACCCGGAGGAATTGATGAAGGTCTTGAAATCGTAATCCGTGCGCCACCGGGCGAACAGCCCCCGCGCCCCTCCTCTGCTGCCCATTATCTCTTCCGGCCCGCCCGGCAGTCCGGGCAGTCCTTCGGCCACTGCCGTTCGGAGGCGGGGAAGGTGAAGCGCTTCCCGCAGCGGCGGCACGCGCGGGTGACCGTCTCCGTGGACCGGACCTTCGCCCGGCATTCCTGGCAATAGTCCGGCCAGTGCTGGACCTCCTCCGGGAGGGTGAAGGTCTTCCCGCAGCGCTTGCAGATCCGGGTGATCATTCCCGGCGCGGGCTGCGCCTGCCCGCCCCCGGCAAACAGCCTTCTCAGCCAATCCAACATGACGAACACCTCTTTCGGTTCAGTCCGGCAGGATCAACGCCGGGTTCCACAGCAGATAGTCCCCGGACACCAGCCGGTAATCGACGCCCCGATACCGCCCCTCGATGCTGTCGTGGAAGCGCGCCTGCCCGTGGCAGTGGGCGTAGATCACCTGCCGGGCGCCGTATTCCTCGGCCATGTCGGTGAAGGCGCTGCGCTTTTCCAGTATGCTGGTCGGCGGGTAGTGCAGGAACATGACGAACCGGCTGTAGCCGTCCCGCCGCGCCGCCTCGAAGGACGCCCGCAGGCGCTCCGCCTCCCGCTCCACCAGCCTTTCGGCGTGGGCCGCTTCCTCCTCGTCCCAGCCCGCCACCTGTCCCCGGCGGTTCAGGTAGAAGGGGCCCTCGAAGGTATAGCCCTTGGTACCCACCAGCGCGAAGTCCCGGTAGGGGAGGTAGTTGTTTTGCAGGAAGAACAGCCGACCTTCGAACTGACGGTTCAGCGCCTCGGTCTTCTTCGCGTCCCAGAACATGTCGTGGTTGCCCCGCAGCAGCACCTTGCGCCCGGGCAGCGCCATGATGTATTCCAGGTCCCTTTCGCACTCCGCCAGGTTCCTTCCCCAGCTGTGGTCGCCCACCAGCACCAGGGTGTCGCTCTGGCGCACCACCGCGGCGCAGTTCTTCCGGAACCGCGCCTCGTGGTCCCTCCACACCCTGTCCTTCAGCTGCGCCGTGGCCTTCAGCCGCGCCTGAAAGTGCAGGTGCAGGTCTCCGATCGCGTATAAGCTCATGCGCATTCCCCCGGTCCTTCGCAGGCGCTCCCGTCCACATCTCCGTGCCGGGGCGGCGGTATAAAGGAAAACAAAGCAGCCACGAACAGGTAATATGAAAGCGCGTGAATCGCAATGCCTGAGAGGTGAGAGCTTTGTCCTGGAAAAATTATAGCGCAGAATTGCTGAAAAGGGAAGGGGGTATGGCGATAATTCGTGCGCATGGCCTTGACCTTTTTTATGCATAAAATAAGCCACGCGAAGGTGGCTTATTTATTTTATCAGGCTTCCTTGCTGGCCTTTTCTTCGGCGCGCTTTTCCTTCAGAAGATCCTTCAGACCGTCGTCAAAGGATTTCCTGGCAGGCTTCGCGGCTTTGGGTGCTTTCTCGGCGATGAACATATCGACGAAGATCTGACGACGCTCTTTCTTGTCCTTGCCGTCGATGGCCTTGATGTACTTGTTGATCTGGCGTGCGGTGGCCTTATCCTTCAGGTATTCGGTGATCCATTCTTCGGTATAGCCTGAAATGCGGGTGGGCTTTTCGGGATACTTTGCCATTTGTAACATCCTTTCATATTGAATTATTTTGTTTCATTATAATTGATAAAAGATGAAAAAGCAACCCCGGGTTTCAGGAATTGCTTTTATTTTCTATTGCCATTTTTGCATATACAGTATGCCAACTTTTTATCGAAGTTCAGAACGCGCGGGTGATCCTCTCCCGATACTGGCGCAGCTCCTTTTCATCGCTGTTCTCCATGAACTGTTTACATCTTTTTTAAGCGCGCTTGGGAGGACAACTCCCAGAGCCCCATGTGGGCTTACATGCACGAGTATTTCGTCAAACGGTATACCGAGATCGCCAGGGAGAAGACCGGCGGGGAGCCGGACGCCCAGACCCGGTTCAGCATCCGGCTCTACTGCTACGGCACCCTCGGCATGACCCGGGAGTGGCTGATAAAGGACAACATCACCCCGTCGGAAACCGTCGTGCGGATGATGTTTGCTTCCATGCCGGAGAGCCTGCGCGGGATATTCTTTTAGAGGAATGGATTTTGGACAAAGCTGCGCCTGATCT
>ONHI01000096.1 GCA_900317565.1 uncultured Eubacteriales bacterium | reverse complement strand
CGAACGCCCGGGAAAATGTCCAGTGGACATTTTCCAGTGAGGACGGGCCGGTTAGGCCCATGGGAGGTGGATCGGCGAAGCCGAGACGGAAGAGGTCCTTAACCACTCGTCTGCGCGTGCTGCATTCGCATGCCTGGGGAACGGATTGCCACGTCGGCCTGATGGCCTCCTCGCAATGACAATGATCGATTCGATGCGTCGTGCGTCATTACGAGGAGCGAAGCAACACGGCAATCCGTTAACCCTCGCTATCACCTCCAACAAAACTACATCGTACCATGTCATTGCGAGGAACGAAGCTACGCCGCAATCCGATAACCTTTGCAATGACCTCCAACAAAACTACATCGTACGATGTCATTGCGAGGAGCGAAGCGACGTGGCAATCCGGTTCCCCGGTCCCCCTCCCACAACTTTAAATTCCCGCTAAGCCGTTGTAATTCAGCGCCGCATGTGCTAAAATATCTGTAATTTGGCTGTGATGGAGAGAGTAGCCCCCATGTCCCGTCCCAAAGAGAGCCGCGCCTGGGCTGGAAGCGCGGCGGACGCTGGCGGTGGGCGAAGTTCACTCCGGAGCTCGCGGGCTGAAAGGACGCATCCCACTAGGCGCGCGCGGGGTCATTCCCCGTTATCGGAATGAAAGGCCCGGTATCCCGGGCGAATCTGGGTGGTACAGCGGAGCGAACCAGGCTTCGCCCCTTTGCGGGGGCGGAGCCTTTATTTTGCCCGCAAAACACATTTTCAAGGAGTGTGCGATTGGTATGGAAAAGATGCTTCGTGAACTGCGCGAGCGCGTGTTGAACAACATCGATGAAGCCAAGGCCAGCGCCGCGCTGGAGCAGATCCGCGTGGCCGCGCTGGGCAAGAAGGGCGAGCTGACCGGGCTGCTGCGCGGCATGGGCAAGCTGCCGCCGGAGGAGCGGCCGAAGATGGGCCAAATGGTGAACGACGTGCGCGCCGCGCTGGAGGCCAAGCTGGAGGAGCGCGCCAAGGTGCTGGCGGAGAAGGAGAAGCAGGCGCGGCTGGCCGCCGAGGCCATCGACGTGACCCTGCCCGGGCCGGAGCGCGGCGCGGGTTCGCTGCACCCGATGAACATCGCCCTGCAAAAGATGGTGGATATCTTCGTGGGCATGGGCTATGAGGTCGTCGAGGGCCCGGAGGTGGAATACGACCACTATAACTTCGAATTGCTGAACCTGCCCAAGAACCATCCCGCCCGGGACGCGCAGGATACCTTTTATGTGGACGACAACATCGTGCTGCGCACCCACACCTCCCCGGTGCAGGCCCGCATCATGACCACCCGCAAGCCGCCCATCCGTGTGATCTGCCCCGGCAGGGTGTACCGCGCCGACGAGGCCGACGCCACCCACAGCCCGGTCTTCCACCAGATGGAGGGCCTGGTGATCGACGAGAACATCACCATGGGCGATCTGAAGGGCACGCTGGACGAGTTCGCCCGCCAGATGTACGGCGAGGGCATCCGCACCCGCTTCCGCCCGTCCTTCTTCCCCTTCACCGAGCCCTCCGCCGAGGTGGATCTGACCTGCGCGAACTGCAAGGGCGAGGGCTGCCGCATGTGCAAGGGCACCGGCTGGATCGAGGTGCTGGGCGCGGGCATGGTCAACCCGAAGGTGCTGGAGATGTGCGGCATCGACAGCAGGAGGTATTCCGGCTTCGCCTTCGGCATGGGCGTCGAGCGCATCACGCTGCTGAAATACAACATCCCGAACCTGCGGTATCTGTATGAGAACGATCTCAGGTTCCTGACGCAGTACCGGTGAGAAGGGGAGGTAGAGAGATATGAAAGTGCCGATGAAATGGCTCAAGGAATACGTTGATATCAACATGCCCGCGGAGGAATACGCCTCCCGCATGGTGATGACCGGCACCGCCGTCGAGGGCGTCGACAAGACCGGCGCGCAGTTCGACAAGGTGGTCGTGGGCTATGTGGTGTCCTGCGTGGACCATCCCAATTCGGACCACCTGCACATCTGCATGGTGGATGTGGGCGAGGCGGAGCCCATACAGATCGTCTGCGGCGCGCCGAACGTGCACGCGGGCATGCGCGTGGCGGCGGCGCTGGACGGCGCGCACCTGCCGGGCGGAAAGATCAAAAAGGGCAAGATGCGCGGCGAGGTGTCCTGCGGCATGCTGTGCTCCGGCCCGGAGCTGGACGTGCCCGCCGGGCTGTATCCCCACATCGGCGACGCGGGCATCATCGAGATCTTCGAGGACGTGGCCCCCGGCACCGACGTGAAGCAGGTGTTCGGCCTGGGCGACGACATCATCGATTTCGAGATCCTGGCCAACCGCCCCGACTGCCTGAGCGTGTGGGGCCTCGCCCGGGAATCCAGCGCCGTGCTGGAGGAGCACTTCGTGATGCCGGAGATCGCCGTGGAGGAGAACGGCCAGGGCGCCTTCGACGACTATGCGAAGGTGGAGGTGCGGGACGACGAGACCTGCCCGCGCTACTGCGCCCGGGTGATCACCGACGTGAAGATCGGCCCCAGCCCCAAGTGGATGCGGGAATACCTGTACGGCGCGGGCGTGCGGCCCATCAACAACATCGTGGACATCACCAACTTCGTGATGCTGGAGACCGGCCACCCGATGCACGCCTTCGACCTCTCCAAGGTGAAGGACCAGACCATCGTCGTGCGCCGCGCCCATCCCGGCGAGCACCTGACCACGCTGGACGGCAAGGAGCACGTGCTGGACGAGACCATGCTGGTCATCGCGGACAAGCAGAACGCCACGGGCCTGGCTGGCATCATGGGCGGCGAGGAATCCGAGATCGTGGACGACACCGCCAGCGTGCTGTTCGAGTGCGCGGCCTTCGAGCGGGCCAACAACCGCGTCACCGCCCGCAAGCTGGGCATCCGCACCGAATCCTCCGGTCGCTTCGAGAAGGGCGTCTGCCCGGATACCGCCATGGAGGCGCTGGAGCGCGCCTGCATGCTGGTGAACATGCTGGAGTGCGGCAAGGTCGTGCCCGGCGCCTTCGACCACTATCCGAATCCCAAGCCGCCGGTGGAGATCGACGCCGAGGTGGGCCGCATCTGCCGCCGCATCGGCGTGGACGTGCCCGCCGAGACCATGGAGGACATACTGAACCGGCTGTACATCGATACCACGCTGGTGGACGGCAAGCTGCTGCACTGCGAGGTGCCCGCCTTCCGCCAGGACATGGAGACCGAGGCCGACGTGTCCGAGGAAGTGCTGCGGATGTACGGCTATGACCACATCCCCTCCACGCTGATGAACGGCGTGACCATGGCCGGCCATCGCAATCCCGTCACCGTGTTCAACGACCGGGTGAAGGCCGCGCTGGTGGGCATGGACATGTACGAGGTGTTGAACTATTCCTTCATCAGCCCCCGCTGGATCGACAACCTGGGCCTGCCGGAGGATGACCCGCGCCGCAGCGCCGTGGTGCTGCGCAACCCGCTGGGCGAGGACACCTCGGTGATGCGCACCTCGCTGGTGCCCAGCATGCTGTACACCGTGGCGAACAACCTGAACCGCGGCAACGCGGACGGGCGGCTGTTCGAGCTGAGCAAGGTGTTCGTGCCCGCGGAGAAGGCCGGGGATCTGCCCACGGAGAAGCACGTGCTGTGCCTGAGCGCCTTCGGCGAGGGCGTGGACTTCTACACCGTCAAGAATATCGTGGTGTGGCTGCTGGCGAAGTTCGGCGTCACCGCCGGGATCGAGGCCGCGGGGGACGATTACTTCCATCCGGGCCGCAGGGCGGTCATGAGCGCGAACGGCGTGAAGCTGGCCGCGCTGGGCGAGATCCACCCGGACGTGGCAGAGAGGTTCGACATCAAGGGCCGCGTGTACCTGGCCGAGGTGGACCTGGACGCGCTGATGCCGCTGGAGAAGGATTTCTACGGCGTCAAGCCCCTGCCCAAGTTCCCGGCGGTCAGCCGCGATATCGCGGTGGTCGTCGACGAGAAGGTCGGCGCGGGCACGATGCTGGAGGCCATTCGGAAGGCCGCCGCCAAGACGCTGGAGGACGCGAAGCTGTTCGACATCTATCGCGGCGAAAAGCTGGGCAAGGACAGGAAGTCCGTGGCCTTCGCCATCACGCTGCGCGCGCCCGACCGCACCCTGACCGACGAGGAGATCAACGGCACCATGGAAAAGGTGCTGAAGGCCCTGAAGGCGTTCGGCGCGGAGCTGAGGGCGTAATGACAGACAAACCGGGGAGGACGGCGGCGCCATCCTCCCCGGTTAACAATGTGATTATGCGATATTCAAACATCCACGAGGCGCGGTTCCTGCGCCGCCTGAACCGGTTCGTGGCGGAGGTGGCGCTCGGCGGGGCGGTGGAGCGCGTCCACGTGAAGAACACCGGGCGCTGCGCGGAGCTGCTGGTCCCGGGCAACCGGGTGTATCTGGAGAAGAGCGATTCGCCCGGCCGCAGGACCGCCTACGACCTGGTCGCGGTGGAGAAGCGGACCGGCGGCGCGGCGAAGCTGGTCAACATGGACTCCATGGCCCCGAACCGCATGGCGGCGGAGTGGCTGGCGGCAGGGGGCCTCGGCCCTCTGGAGGAGCTGCGCGCCGAGGTGACGGTGGGGGATTCCCGCTTCGATTTCTGCGCCCGACAGGGCGACGTGCCCGTGGCCATCGAGGTCAAGGGCTGCACGCTGGAATCCGGCGGCGTGGCCCGCTTTCCCGACGCGCCGACGCTGCGGGGGCTCAAGCACGTGCGCGGGCTGACCGCGCTGGCGGGGCAGGGCTGGCGCTGCGCGGTGCTGATCGTGATCCAGATGAAGGGCGTGGAGGTGTTCATGCCCAATTGGGACACCCAGCCGGCGTTCGGCGAGGCGCTGATCGCGGCTCGGGAGGCCGGGGTGGAGATCGTCGCCCTGGACTGCCGCGTCGCGCCGGGGATCGTCGAGATCGACGCGCCGGTGAGGGTCGACCTGCGGCGCTGATTTCCGCATTTCCCATTTCCAATTTCCCATTTGAAATTCTGTAATCCGGACTGGTATTTCTGTGCCAAATAGGGTATAATTAGAGTATCAAAAAATGCACAGAGGAGTGATTCCAATGATCGATATGAGCAAGTGGCAGGCCATCGCGAAGGAAAGCATTGCGAAGCGGCCCCAGACCGAGGGACGCCTGGCGGGCAAGATCGCCATCGTTACCGGCGCGGCCCAGGGCTTCGGCAAGGGCATCGCCGAGGAAATGCACCGCGAGGGCGCGACCGTGGTGATCGCGGACATGAACCTGCCCGGGGCGCAGGCCGTGGCGGACGAGCTGGGCGCGCACGCCGCCGCCGTCGAGGTGAACGTGACCGACGAGGAGAGCGTCGCCCGGATGGTGCAGCAGACCGTGGAGCAGTTCGGCGGCCTGGATATACTGGTCAGCAACGCGGGCGTGGCCAAGGCCGGCAACCTGATCGAGCTGGAGAAAAAGACCTTTGATTTCGTCACCAACATCAACTACACCGGCTATTTCCTGTGCGCGAAGTACGCGGCGGCCATCATGGAGGCCGAGCACGAGGCCGACGCGGAGTGGTTCGGCGACATCATCACCATCAATTCCAAGTCCGGCCTGGAGGGCAGCAAGAACAACTACGCCTACGCCGGGTCGAAGTTCGGCGGCATCGGCCTGACCCAGAGCTTCGCGCTGGAGCTGTGCCCCTACAACATCAAGGTCAACGCCATCTGCCCCGGCAATTACCTGGACGGCCCGCTGTGGTCCGACCCGGAGCGCGGCCTGTTCGTGCAGTACCTGAACGCGGGCAAGGTGCCCGGCGCGAAGACCGTGGAGGACGTGCGGAAGTACTACATGGCCAAGGTGCCCATGAACCGCGGCTGCTTCCCGGCGGACGTGGCCAAGGCCATATTCTACTGCGTGGAGCAGAAGTACGAGACCGGCCAGGCCATCCCCGTGACCGGCGGACAGGTGATGCTGAAGTAAAACACCATGCACGCAAAAAGGAGCCATTCGGCTCCTTTTTTGCGTGCATGAATCAGTTTTTCTTCTTGTCCTTCAGCAGCTCCCCGTACTTGGAGAACAGGAAGCTCTGGAACTCCACGCCGGCGCTGCCGTCGGCGCTGGTGTAGCCCATCTTCAGCTGGGCGCTGATGACCGCCTGGCGGGTGGCCTCGTTGAAGGTGCCCACGCTGTCGGCCACGTCCTCCTTCTCCAGGAAGCCCAGCTCCCACAGCCTGCGCTGCAGGTTCGTGACGCTGTCGCCGGAATCGCCCTGGCGCAGCGTGTTGTATTCGTCGCCGGTGGCCTCGAAGCGCACCGAGGCGTCCGGGGCGGCCTTGCTGTAGATATAGCGCTGCAGCGACGCGGAGGCTTCGCCGGTCACGGGCACGCCCAGCGCGGTCTGGAAGGCGCTGACGGCGTCCCGGGTGTCCTCGTCGTAGACGGTGCTGGGCATCTCCAGGTAGCCCAGCTCCACCAGCCGGTTTTGCAGCGTGGTCACGGCGCTGCCCGTGGAGCCCACCACCAGGTTGAAGAACAGCGTGTCGGTGTCCGGGGTGGGGGCGGGCGTGTCGGTGGGCGCCGCCTCCACGTCCTCGGTAGGCGCGGGGGTCGGCTCCAGGCTGTCGAAGCCGGTCAGCCCGTTCTGGGTCTGCTCATAGGTCAGCGCCTGATTGCTGAACAGCACCGATTGCAGCCACGCGGTGGCCAGCCCGTCCGGCTCCAGGCCGTTGCACTGCTGGTAGAACGCCACGGCGCTGATGGTGGCCTGGCCGTATTCGCCGTTGGGCGTGCCGTTGGCATAGCCCAGCTCCACCAGCCTGCGCTGCAGGTTCATCACTTCCTCGCCGCTGTCGCCCACGTTCAGGTTCCGGTATTCCACGGTGGCGGCCTGTCCGCCGTAGGCCGGGGCGCTCTCGGAGAGCAGGAATTCCTGCATGTCCAGGGTCAGCATGCCGTTGGGGGTGCGCCCCACGGCGGCCAGGAAGCGGTTCACGCCCTCCTGGGTGGCCTGGTCGAACACGCCGGTGTCGCTGCCGCCGGGCATGTAACCCAGCGCGATCAGCCGCTGCTGGATCTGGGAGACCCGGGTGCCGGAATTGCCCAGCGCGATGGCGGTGGATTCGTCGATCTCCCCGCCGTCCTCGGGCACCACGATGGCCGCCTGCTGGGCCTCCTCCTCGGGGGAGAGCGTCACCAGCACCTGTATGGAGGGGTCGTAGGTCTTGGCGGTGTCGGCGTACAGCTCCCGCTGCATGGCCACGTTGGCCACGTCGCTGGAGGCCAGGTTGTAGGCGGCGTAGAACAGCCGCACGCACTCGGCGGTCTGGTCGTCGAACACGCCGGTCAGCTCGGAGATGGGGTAGTTCAGGTTCTTGAGCCGCTGCTGCAGCGCGTACACGGAGCTGCCCACGGTGCCGGGGCGGAGCACGGTGTACTGCGAGATCACGGCGGCGTCGTATTCCTCGGTGCCGTAGGCCGGGGCCGAGGCGGCGAACAGCTTCAATTGCAGCTTCGCCGTGGCGACGCCGGTCTGCATGGTGCCGTAGGTCTGCTCAAAGCGCTTCACGGCGGCCTCGGTGTCGGAATCGAACAGGCCGGAGACGTCGCCGTTGAAATAGCCCAGGTCCTTCAGCCGCAGCTGGAGCGCCTGCACGGCGATGCCTGTGTTGCCCAGGCTGAGGCTGCGGTACTCGGTCTGCTCCTCCTGATCGCGGGCGGACTGGAAATCGCCCTCGATGACGGAGGTGTCGTTCAGCGTGACATTGCCCTCCGCGTCGATGACGATGGCCTCCGGCGCGCTCATGTTGCCGGGCAGCGGCGTGGCCGTGGCGTAGGGAACGTTGATCTCCACAGAGGTATTGGCCTGCGCGTTCATTATCTCCTCGTCAATCGCGCCGCAGCCCGACAGCAGCAGGCACGCGCCTGCCGCCATCAGGGCCAGCGTTTCGATCTTCCAGTTTCGCATGACATTCCTCCGAAGTCATATCCTCATTCCTCCGCGGGGGATGGGAGCGCGTCCCGGCGGCGGATATCAGAAAAATTACACATTATTACAATTCTATTATATATCAATGCGCTCCAAAAGACAATGACCGCCAGACTAAGTTTCCGTGGATTTCCAATGAACGCCGCGCCGCCGGTAGAGGCAGACGTTTCCCTCGGCGAACACGGTGTCGCAGTTGTCCACGAACCAGGCCTCGTCCACCGCGAAGGCCATGCGCTCATAGCTGGAGATATAGACGTAGTCCACGCCGTACTGATCCAGCAGCTCCAGGCTGTCGCCGGGAGCCTCCAGCATCTGCTGCTCGTCGTACAGCTGCTGGTTGTAATCGATGCCGTGGAAGTAGAGATAGCTGGGCGAGCCGCAGACGATGCTCCGTCCTGCCAGCGCGGCCACGGGGTTGTTGTGCTCCCGCCCGGTGAGGAATATGGCGTCCTCGGGCGTCTCGGCGTCTATGAACGCCGCCGCCGCGGCCTCCTCTTCGGCGAACAGCCGGAGATCGGAGACCGTCTCCCGGGCGATGGACAGCCCGCCGGACAGCACCGCCGCCAGCATGAACGCCGTTGCCAGCACCGCCCGGCCCCGCACGCCCCTCAGCCGGTTCCAGAGCCCGACCAGATACGCGCCCATGGCGGGCATCATGGCCATGTAGGCCACGTAGAACAGCTTGTTGTTGTCGTAATCGTTGGGCTGGAACAGTATCAGCTCCGCCACCCCATACACGATCAGCGCCCCGAGCCCCAGCATCCGCAGCATGTCGCCCCGGGACAGAGGTTTGCCCTTCGCGGCCCTGCGCCCGCTGAGCGCGGCGGGGACCATCATCAGCCAGATCAGCCCCACGTTCTTGATCCAGAACCAGCAATAGCCGTCGATCAGCCCCGCGCCGTTGGGGTTGTTCACCCAGTTGAAGCGCAGGCGCAGCCCGCCGCCGTTGACGGTCTGGGGCACGGACCAGGTGAGCAGCTGGGGCAGCGCCAGCAGCACGGCGATGCCGCCGTAGAGCGCGAAGCGCAGGAATGCGCCGACGCGGCTGTTGCCCTCCAGCAGCGCGGCGGAGGGATCGCTTGGCACGGCGCGCAGCGTGCAGTAGGCCACCGCGCCGACGCTGATCAGCCCTAGCGCCATGAAGGAATGGGTGTGGATCATCGGCATGGCCCCGGCCCAGACGCCCAGCACGATAAACAGCGCGGGCCTGCGCTCCCGGGCCGCCGTGACCAGCAGCCACAGCGCCGGGATCAGCGCCATCCAGCCCGTCAGCAGCGTGCGCTGGGGGATCATCATGTCGCAGATCACGTTCACCCAGCGCAGGTTCAGCGCGGGCTGGTTGGTGGGCGTGGCGTAAAAGCCGGTGAATATGGCGTTGAAGGCGGTGGGGTCCCGCCCGACGCCGTCCAGCGCGTACAGAAAGCCCAGGCCGCCGTTGACGAACATCAGCGCCGTGGCGATCACGGTCGCGGCGCGGCTGCGGGTCAGCTCCCAGGCGAAGAGCACGAACCCGGTGAACACCAGCGCCATCATCAGCGTGCCGGTGGCGATGAACGCGCCGGAGAGCCCGCTGCCGAACAGCAGCATCGTGGTGACCATGCTGTCGCCCAGGAAGGGATAGCCCAGCGCCGCCCCGGGCAGCAGGGAATAATGGGGGGGATAGGCGGCGTTGCGCAGGCTGGTGGCGATGCCCAGGTGCAGGCACAAATCGCCGTAGGTGGACTGGCCCACGTGCAGCGTGCCGTCCACGTTGCGCAGTATGTGGGTGTATTGCAGGTATCCGCCCAGCAGCGCCAGCGGCACGATCAGCGCCAGCGGCAGCCAGAGGGGCATGTCCGTCCAGCGCTTCTCCCGGGGCTTTTTGCGGTTCAGGAACGCCGCGGCGCCCGCCGCAAGCGCGGCGACGCCCAGCCCCAGCAGCTGCGCCGCCCGGGTGAATTTCATAAAGAAGGCGAACAGCGTGGGCAGCCACATCATCATGATGAGCCCCGCGCTCAGCCCAAGCCACAGCCGGATCAGCCGCTGCCGATCCGGCAGCAGCGCGTCCATCAGCACGACTCCGCAGAGCAAAAACCCCGCGAGCACCAGATAACCGTTCATATCTCTCCTCCGCGCTTCGCGTCATTGAATTCGGAATGGGTCTGTGAAGTATCACCCCACTATTATAGCACCGCGGGGCGGGAGGTGTAAAGGGAGAGGAGGCATGAGGCAGGAGGCATTATGAGGCATTAGGCAAGAGGCATTAGGCAATAGGCATTAGGCATTATGAGGCATTAGGCAATAGGCATTAGGCATTAGTCGGAATGCGGGGAATCCCTAAAAGCCTTCCCCCATGGGGGTCCGAACGCCCGGGAAAATGTCCAGTGGACATTTTCCAGTGAGGACGGGCCGGCTAGGCCCATGGGAGGTGCCCCGAAGGGGCGGAAGAGGTCCCCATACATTCCTTTTCGCGCCTCTGCCGCGATCAATGTGCACGTCAACCCCCGGGGACCTCTTCAGTCATTTGCTGCGCAAATGCCAGCTTCCCCAGAGGGGAAGCCTGATTGCAGCCGTCCCCCAAAAGCCTTCCCCCATGGGGAAGGTGGACCGCCGTAGGCGGGACGGAAGAGGTCCCCATCCATTCCGACCCGCGCCTCTGCCGCGATCAGTGTGCACGTCAAAGCACGGGGACCTCTTCAGTCATTTGCTGCGCAAATGCCAGCTTCCCCAGAGGGGAAGCCAGATTGCAGCCGGTCCCCCAAAAGCCTTCCCCCATGGGGGTCCGAACGCCCGGGAAAATGTCCAGTGGACATTTTCCAGTGAGGACGGGCCGG
>ONHI01000227.1 GCA_900317565.1 uncultured Eubacteriales bacterium | reverse complement strand
TTAGGTATTCCGCGGCAGATGACCGCATGATGACATCAGCTTTGCTCTTTGCCACACGCTCATCCTCCCAAAGAAAAAGACGCTAAACAGCGTTTCTCACAGAACACAAAGCGGGCTGTTCGCGATTGGCAGAACAGCCCGCCGATGGTCGATGGAAATCAGCCGAGGTAGCTCATGCTGACGAAGCCGGAGCGGCCGTTGCCGTAGGTCACCCAGGCCCAGCTGCCGCTGGTGTAGGACACGGTCACGGAAGTGCCCTTGGAGATGACGTCCTTCACCCTGCCGCTGGTGGACGCGCTCTCGCGCACGTTCAGCTTGTTGGCGATCACGCGGTAGGTGTTGCCGCTCTTCACGTTGGCCGCCGGGGTGCCGGAGGCGGTGGTGGCGCTCAGATACTCCAGGGCGACCCAGCCGCCGGCGGAGGGCGAATAGCCCCAGTCGCCGTTCAGCTCGCTGATGCTGATGACGGTGCCCTTGGTCAGGCTGCCCACGCGCTTGGCGGACAGTCTGGGATAGCTGCGCACGTTCAGCTGGCCGGCGGTGACGACATAGTTGCCCGTGGACGCGCCGGTGGAGGTAGGCGCCAGGTACTTCTTGTCAACCCAGCCGTAGCCGTACTTGCCGGCGCTGACATACCACCAGCCGCTCTTGTTGTCGATGTAGGTCACCGTGGTGCCCCTGGGCAGCACGGCCACCACATAGGAGCCCATCTGGGGATTCTGGCGCATGTTCAGGCCGCTGCAGTTGACGATGTAGGTCTTGGAGGCGTAAGGCGCCAGCGTGCTGGAGCTGGGCACAACAGCCAGGGCGGGCGCCGCGGTGAGGCCCACCAGAACGGCGACCAGCGCGACGCAAAAGATCGATTTCAGCCATGCGGGAATGTGTTTCATATTTCTCTGCCTCCACATTTGTAATTATACTTACTCATATTATGCCATTGCCCTGTAACAGCGTCAAGCGCGTCAGGCATTACAATTCTATTAAATCCTATACAGAAAAATGACACATATGACGGACGCCTCTTCTCACTCCGCCATGTGGCGCACCGGCGGGATTTGCTTGAAATCGCCGAAGCCATAGAAGGAGCGGGCGTTCTCATAGAGGAACAGGTTCTTCTCCTCCGGGGTGAGCAGCTCCGTGCGCTCCAGGAAGTCCCAGCTCATGCGGTAGGTGATGGCCGTCATGGTGCGCGGGTAGTCCGAGCCCCACATGAGCTTGTCCATGCCGCATTCGTCCCGGGCGGCCAGGATGGCCTTCACCGCCGAGGGGTAGGGATAGTACTCCGCGTTGAACAGCCAGGTGATGCCGCCGCTCTCCACCCGCACGTTGGGATGCCGCGCCAGCTTCACCACCTCCCGCCAGCCGGGCACGGTGATCATGGCGAAATGCCCCAGCGCCACCCGCAGGTTGGGATACTGCTCAATCATCTCCCGCAGGGAGCCGGCCTGCTCGTCGCCGGGATAGAGGTCGGCGCTGATGAACTTGCCCTCCCGATCGGCCTGGGCGAACACCGCCTCGTGATGGGTCAGGTCCCGATCCTTCAGCCGCTCGGCCACGATCTTGATGCCGTCCATGCCCCGGGTGTCCACCTCGCCCTTCTCCTCGTACAGCGCGCACACCCGCAGCCGGTCGGGGTATGTCCTGCGGGCGTAGCGCAGGTAGGCGTCCTGGTTGCCGTCCATGTATTCCTGGGTCACCACCGCGCCGTTCACCAGGGCGAAGTCCATGTTGGAGATCAGGCGGCGGACGGTGTTCTGATTGTCGGTCATGTAGGGCGGCAGCATCTGGCGCACCTCGCCCTTGAGCATGCTGCGGCCGTTTTCCAGCGGATACACCGGCAGGCCGTCCACCAGACCGGCCTGCTTCTTCCAGAGATGCACGTGGGCGTCGATAATCACGCTTGCCGCCTCCTATCGGTTGAGGTCGATGTAGCTGTCATTCCAGACCACGGCGGTCTTCATGGGCGCGCCCTTTGAATAGATGTCCTCTTCGTAGGCGCGGATGGGATCGGCGATGAAGCGCTCCTTGTCGATCAGCTCCACGATCTCGCCGTAGCGGCTGTCCGCCAGGATGCGGATGGCCTCCTCCATGTGATCCTGCCGGAAGTTGATGGAGCCGAAGATCAGGTGGTTCTCGAAGCCGAAGGGCATGGTGTCGAAGGCGACGCGGGGGCCCAGGGAGAAGCTGTTGTAGATGCCGTTGCAGCCCAGCACCTTGTGCTCAAAGGCAATCTCATGCTCGATGTTGGCGCCGCTGGTGCCGATGAACAGGGTGGCCCGGCCGCCCAGCGCCTCGCGAATGGCCCCGGCCAGTTCCTCGTTTGATGCGAAGTTGCTGCGCACATAGACGCCGCCGGTCTGCTCCAGAGCGAAGCGCACCTTGGGGCTCTGCTCATCGCTGCGGGCCACCAGCGCGATCTTCGCCTTCGGATGGGCCCTGCGGATCAGGTCGCCGATGAACATGCCGGTGGTGCCCAGGCCGAAGATCACCGTGCGATCGAATACCTCGTCCGCCGCGATGACCCGCCCCTCCTCCAGGGACACGCCGTGACGCCGCGCCGCCTGGCGGAAGTTGTG
>ONHI01000007.1 GCA_900317565.1 uncultured Eubacteriales bacterium | reverse complement strand
TAGGGAATAGGGAGTAGGGAGTAGGGAATAGGGAGTAGGGGCGGCATAGCCTTCCCCGGAGGGGAAGGTGGATCGGCGTAGCCGAGACGGAAGAGGTCGCCGCCCGCCTCGCAATGACATTGCCCGAGGCCATTCTCACACCGGCTTGAAGCCCTCGCCCAGCACCTCGTGGGCCTTGTTGGCGATCACGAAGGCGTGGGGGTCGGCCTCGAATATGATGCGGCGCAGGCGCATGGTCTCGAACCGGCTGACCACGCACAGCAGCACCTGCTTGTGGTTGTGGCTGTACATGCCCATGGCCTCCAGCGCGGTGACGCCCCGGTCCATGTCCTTCAGTATCCTTTCGGCGATGGCGTCGCTTCGGTCGGAGATGATGAAATAGGAGTGGGCGGAGTTGGGACCCTCCAGCACCAGGTCAACCATCACGTTGCACAGGAAGGTGCTGATGAGGCCGTACATGGCCGCCTGGGGCTCGAAGGCGAAGGCGCTGGCGATGATCACCAGGCCGTCGAAGAAGAATATGCCGTAGCTGACCCGCAGCACGGGGATCAGCCGGTGCAGCAGCGAGGCCAGCATGTCCGTGCCGCCGGTGGTGGCGCTGCCCCGCAGCACCAGCCCGAAGCCGATGCCGCTGATGGCCCCGCCGTAGACGGCGGCCAGCAGCATGTCGTCCGTGGCGGCGGGCAGGGGAATGTGGTCGATCAGCAGCGACAGCAGCACCATCGCGATCAGCGAGCGCACGCCGAAGCGTATGCCCATCGACTTCATCGAGATCAGGAACAGCGGCACGTTCATCGCGATATTCACCGTGCCGACGCTGATGCCCAGCAGGTGGTTCAGCAGCTGGCCCACGCCGGTGAAGCCCCCGGCGACGACCTGGTTGGGAACCAGATACATCCTGTAGGCCACGGCGGCCACCAGCAATCCCAGGCCCACCAGCACATTGTTCTTCAGCTCCGCGCGCAGATCCGTCTTCATCGCTCAACCTCCCATGACTGCCCTGATATTTTATCACATCCCGCCCGGGAATTCAATTGGAACGCATCGCTTTCCAGTGGCATAGTGATAAACAGACCGCGTGCGGTCAATACGCGGCGCGCAGGGCGATGCGGCCCCGCGCTGCCGAAGGAGCGTTGTGATGATGATGTATGATGGCATGCCGCTGTATCCCTCGCTGCGGCCCGGGCGCGATGGGCAGGCCTGCGTGAGGGTGCCGCTGTTTGACGACGGGCGGCCCGGCCACGGGCTGCCGGACGGGGATTGCCGCTGGCGGCAGGTGACGATCGAGAACCCCTGCCGACCCGGGGAACGGGCCGAGGTGCTGCTGGGGGTGGACGGCTGCGGTAACCTGATGGTCTGCGTGCGCAGGGAGGCCGACTGCGGTTGCCGCCCGCCCCGGCCCTGCCCGCCGCCGAGACCCTGCCTCCCGGAGCCCTGCCCGCCGCCCTGCCGTCCCCGCCCCCGCTGCGGCGGGAGGGGAAGGCTGTACGGGACGTGGCAGGGGAGGGAGTAGGGATTAGGGATTAGGGAGTAGGGAGTAGGGATTAGGGATTAGGGAGTAGGGATTAGGAGAACCGGGGAACCGGGATAACCATAATGTAGGGGCGCCGTTGCGCCGCCCGCCTTCGCCCTTTTTCCCCGCCGGTGTCATATCCGCCCGAGTTTGCGCATATATACTGCCACAATGAACCACGAAAGGAAGATATGCATGGACAGTATACGTGTGATGCTGGCGGACGACAACCTGAACATCCTCCGGCTGCTGGGCGACTATCTGGCGCGAAAGCCGGACATCGAGGTGGTGGCGGCGGTGTCCGACGGCGTGGAGATCCCGGACGCGGTGCGCCGGCACGCGCCGGACATACTGGTGATGGACATCATCATGCCCCGCCGGGACGGCTTCATGACCCTGGAGGCGCTGAACGCCATGGAGGCCCCGCTGCGGCCCCGGGTGATCGTGCTGACGGGGCTGGCCCGGGACGATTTCATCATGCGGGCGATCCAGCTGGGGGCCAGCTATTACATGGTCAAGCCCTTCGACATGGACCTGCTCTACGAGCGCATCGTCGAGATCGCCCGCAACGACGTCCCCGCGGTGGCCTCCGCGCCAGCCGGGCAGGAGGAGACCCTGGATGAGCAGATCACCAATCTGTTCCTGACCCTGGGCATCCCGGCCCACATCAAGGGCTATCAATACCTGCGGGAGGCCGTGCGCATGGTGATGGAGAACCACGACGTGATCAACCGCATCACCAAGGAGCTGTACCCCGGCATCGCCCGGCGGTTCGATACCTCCGCCAGCAAGGTGGAGCGCGCCATGCGCCACGCCATCGAGGTGGCCTGGACCCGCGGGCGTCTGGAGGCGGTGAACCAGATGTACGGCTATCGTGTGTTTGCCCGGGAGGACAAGCCCACCAACGGCGAATTCATCGCCATGGTCTCGGACAAGCTGTCGGTGAAGCAGACGGCGTAACATGACAGCATCAATGCCGCCGCGGGGATTGCTTTCCCCGCGGCGGTTTGCTATATTATGGGGGAGGAATGAAAGGCGGGGGATCGGACATGGAGCATTATCGGATCTATCACAGTGAAATACCGGCATTCCTGCGGGATTACCTGGAGCTGCCGCTGCTGCAAAGGCTGCGGCAGGTGGGCATGAACTGCGGCTGCGAGTACACCGCGTTTGAGCGCTTCCGGGACCTCGCGCCCTATTCGCGCTATGACCACAGCCTGGGCGTGGCGCTGATCGCATGGCACTTCACCGGGGACAGGGCCCAGGCGGTCGCGGGGCTGTTGCACGACGTGGCGACGCCGGTGTTTGCCCACGTGGTGGATTTCATGCGCGGGGATTACCTGAAGCAGGAGGCCACCGAGGCGGGAACGGCGGCGATGATCGCGGGCGATGCGGCGCTGCAGGCGCTGCTTGCGCGGGACGGGCTCGCGACGGGCGACGTGTGCGACTACCACCGCTATCCCATCGCCGACAACGATTCCCCGCGGCTGTCGGCGGACCGGCTGGAGTACACCCTGGGCAACAGCGTCAACTACGGCCTGTGCGCGCCGGAGGATGCGCGGTTCATGTACGACGATCTGCGGGTGGACGCCGGCGAGGACGGTCAGCCGGAGCTGGCCTTCGCCCATCGCCAGATCGCGGAGACCTTCGCCTCGGCGGCCCTCGCCTGCGCGCGTATCTACGTCTGTGACGAGGATCGCTACGCCATGCAGCGGCTCTCGGAGCTGCTGAAGCGCGCCGTCGAAAGGGGGATCATCGGCGAGGCGGACCTGTATACCACCGAGCCCCGGGTCATCGAAAGGCTGCTGTCCGACGGCGACACCGCCGCGGAATGGACGCGCTTTCGCGCCATGAACGGGATGCGCCGCGCCGCCCGGCCCGGCCCGGAGGGGGAATGGCGCAGGATATTCGCCAAGAAGCGCTGCATCGACCCGCTGGCCGTCGGCGCTGGCCGCGCCAGCCGCTTCTCCCCGGCCTTCGCCCGTGACCTCGCCGCCTTCCTGGATGCCCCCCAGGATTATTGGGTATGCGGGACGGCGGAGTGAAGCGGGGGGGATAAGTGATCGTTGAGAAGATATGCATACAAGATAAGTCTATCGTACTTATACTATAATTGCCGATTGATAATAATGCTCCTCTTGCTTTTCTCAATGAACACGAGTATAATATATATGTAAAGGCATACCCATGAACGAGGTAACATCATGATAGACTTGGTAATGAAAGCGACAAATGATTACATCGCACAGATGCCTAAAATCCAAAGGAAAAAATACGGCCAATTCTTTACTAGCAAAAACACCGCTACTTATATGGCCGGACTTTTTACTCTGGATAATTCAAAACCTGATATCTCCATCTTAGATGCCGGAGCGGGATCAGGCATTCTTTCTGTTGCGTTGATTCAAAGACTACAAGAATACTCATGGATAAAGAAGATACGTATAGTTTGTTATGAAAACGATCCAAACATCATTGATTTACTCCGGCAGAATCTTGATATAGTTCGGAATCGGTCTATAATTCCGCTAGATATTGAAATAAGAGAAGAAAACTATATCTTAGCACAAACAGCTGATTATAACAACATGTTAGATGCGGAGCCAAATCCAGAAAAGTATGACCTCGTCATAGGTAATCCCCCATATAAGAAGATTGGGAAAAGCACTCCTGAGGCATTAAGCATGTCAGATGTTTGCTATGGCGCGCCGAATCTTTACTTTTTGTTCGCTTCGATGGGACTATTCAATCTAAAAGATAATGCCGAGATGGTATATATAATTCCGCGTTCCTGGACTTCTGGCGCGTATTTTCGTCAATTTCGTGAGAAGTTACTAGGTGAGGGGGCTTTAGAGCATATTCACCTGTTCGAAAGCAGAGATAAGGTCTTTAGCGAAGAAAGTGTTCTTCAAGAAACGATGATTATAAAGGTTAAAAAGACCTGTATTAAACCAGAGACAATCACCATTACTTCCACAGATGATAGTGATGATTTTACTAACATTCGGACTATGATTGTTCCATATACTATCGTCGTGTCTGGTCCAGAATCTTATGTCTATTTGGTTACAAATGAAAAGGAGGCTTACACGCTAAATTGCGTGAATCGGTTCCAGAATACATTGCCAAGCATCGGACTTCGTATGAAAACTGGCTTAACAGTTGATTTTAGAAACTGGGAGGCTCTAAGAGATTGTGGAGAAGACGATGCGGTTCCGCTATTCTATGCACAGCATATTCAGGAGGGTAAAGTTTTATTCCCTATCGGAAAGGAACACGAGTATATTAAGACAAGTCAACCAGGATTATTGCAACGAAATACTAATTATTTGTTCGTTAAACGATTTACGTCTAAAGAAGAACATCGTCGATTGCAGTGTGGTGTTTACTTGGCTGAGCAGTATCCAGGATATTCAGTCATCAGCACACAGAATAAGATCAATTTCATAACTGGCCTAAAGGAACTTTCTGAACGACTGGTTTATGGGCTGTATGTATTGTTTAATTCGACTATATATGATTGCTATTACAGAATACTAAATGGATCGACTCAGGTCAATTCAACGGAGATCAATTCCATGCCCGTCCCATCGTTGAGTATAATAGAAGCAATGGGTGAGGAATTGATTAAGACTAATGATATGTCGGAAAAAGCTTGTGATATAATACTAAGGAGTTATATATATGGACAAGATAGAGCAAGCTAGAGAAATATTACGGGAGCTGAAAGTTCCTGCCAGACAGCGATCCGATGTTTGCTGCTATTCAATGTTGGCTATGGCTGATATTAGAAAAGATAGTGATTGGAAGTGTGCTACAAATAACTGGATTAGAATACATGATATCATTAGGTTTACCAAAGATTATTATGGAATTGCCTATGCAGAAAACAGTAGGGAAACTATTCGAAAACAAGCTTTGCATCATTTTCGCAATGCTGCATTCATTGAAGACAACGGTTTGGCAACTAATAGCCCGAACTATCGGTATCGTTTGACTGAAGAAATGCTTTCATTGGTTCAGAGCTACGGAACACTAAACTGGAAAGTAAATCTGATGACCTTTCTATCTATGCATGAGTCATTAATAAGCTTATATGCGTCGAAAAGGACAATGAGGAAGATGCCTGTCAGAATTAATGGCACGGAATTTACGCTGTCTCCAGGTAAGCACAATACTCTACAGAAAGCTATTATTGAAGAATTTGCACCGAGGTTTGCTCCAAACTGTGAATGTCTGTATATAGGTGACACGATCGAGAAGGACCTGGTGAAGAATAATGAAAAACTACAAGAACTAGGGTTTGAGATTACTCTTCACGACAAAATGCCTGATGTTATCCTCTACTCAAATGAAAAGAAGTGGGTTTTTTTCGTAGAGGCAGTTACCTCTGTCGGTCCAATGAATCCGAAACGTATCAAGGAAATTGAAGAGATGACAGTGGGATTGACGGCGGGTAAGATATATGTGACAGCTTTTCCAGATAGAAAAACCTATAAGAAATTCTCAGATGAACTGGCATGGGATACGGAAGTATGGGTATCAGAGGAACCTGATCATATGATACATTTGAATGGAGATAAATTCTTTGGCCCCAGACGATAATGTAGTATCTGTTTATGAGAAGTGAAGATTGGAAATAACAGGAGAGAAAAATGCGTATCCAGAGTATATCAATAAACAATTATCGCTCGTTTGGTACAGAAGCAAACTGTCTTCAAGTTAATCCTGGCGTTACGACTATTGTTGGTATGAATGGAGCAGGTAAGAGCAATCTTATTGATATTATAGGTACTATCGATCTTGTAAAAGGTATCGATACGCACGAATGGAGACAATATCGTAATAGAATCAATGATTTACCTGTTTCTTTAACGGTAAGATTAGCACGACTTGGGACTGAAGATCCAAGTATATATGGTAATGATGTAACAGTATTCACTTTTCAGGAAGATGGTTCCTATAGTATTTCAGGGGGGATAGCCGATATATTTGAATTACAGCTACACAGGTACGAGAATGTATTATCTATCATTGAAAGAACACCCGTTGTTAATACTGGTGAAAAAAATAACATCTTAGTGAAAGCTAAAAATATTCAAAACTTTTCTCGTTGTCCACTTAAATCGACACGAGATCAATTCAATTCAATTATTGCCTATCTGGATAAGTATATTCAGGATGAAGAAAACAAGATAGAAATGATAGAGTATTGCAATTCTTTGATCCGATATATAGAAAGCATAATAAATTCGTTGCCTGTGTTTTTTAGACACCAGGACAAGAAGCAATTAAAAAACAGTTATTCTATTGATGAATTAAGACCATTGAATAACAGTAATGGTGGTATAAGCTTGGATAGTAAGCCTAATGACCTTTTTCTCAGCCTTCTTGATATTGCTGATATTCGGCGTGAGGATATCATCAACGCAATGGAAAAGGAATCATATCCAGCCAAAGCAATGCTTGAGAACAAGGCAAGACCTCAGTTAGAGAAGGTCATGGTCAAGTTTAGGCAGTTTTATAAGAAGGACTCTGAGAGCTTATTATTGACTTTTAGAATAGAAGGGAAGACACTTTTTGTTACCTTTACTTCAGGGAACAATTCCACTTCGTTTTCTGAGAGGAGTAATGGTTTAAAATGGTATTTCAATATGTTTGTCGATATGATGCATTGTACAGATGATAATCGTCCTGTTGTTTATGTATTAGACGAACCCGGTATACATCTACACATCAACGCGCAAGATGAACTGAAAAGACTGTTTATTGAACAAGCATTGGCAGGATCACAAATAATCTATACAACTCACTCTCCATACATGATTGATAATAATCTTGGCTGTATAAGAGGTATTGTAAAAACTCAAGGTGATGAATTCTCCTGTATCTTCAATTCGCTATATAATCAAAAGTTTTTTGAGAATAGATGTTTAGATACCTTGTCGCCAGTTGCGGCCGCTATGGGAATGGATTATAAATTGATGCCTGGTATCTCACCATACAAATATAATATCATAGTTGAGGGTATAACAGATCAAATATACCTAAATGCAATGGCGAAAATCCTGAATGTTGATATGGATAATATATCGATTATACCAAGCACAGGAGCTCAAAACATCAAACACCTTTGTAGCATACTAATTGGATGGGGACTAAAGTTTTTAGTAGTATTTGATTTCGACAATGAAGGCGTTCGTTGCGGAGCTGACATAGAAAAAGAACTGAATTTACAATATAATAAGAATTTTATTTTTCTTAAAGAGATTAATGAAGAAGATTACAGGGGTTTAGTAAAAATAGAACCAGAAGATAGCATAGTCATTGAATCGTTGCTATCTAGAGCAAATAGAGAACGATTTGGCATCGAAGAACATGCTACACAAGCACAAAAAAAGGTGCTCGCAGTAAGATTTGCTAGTGCAATCGATAATCCACAGGGGATAGATGAGAAAACTCAAATAGCCTTTTCAAATCTGTTTGGACGGATTCTTAGCTGTATACAACATGATTAGCAGTTTTGTATGGCCTAGCGGGAGAGATACCTTAATCTCTCCCTTCATTTGACTTTACCCCCCTGATGCATTATAATTATCTCACCAATGCAAGGAGCGCGCATCATGAACATTGCACTGATTATCGCCGGCGGGCGCGGCATGCGCATGGGGCAGGAGATTCCCAAGCAATTCCTGACCGTGCACGACAAGCCCGTGATCGCCTACACGCTGGAGGCCTTTGAGAAGCATCCGGACATCGACGCCATCGCGGTGGTCTGCGTGGAGGGCTGGGAGTCGATCCTCAGCGCCTACGCCCGGCAATACCGCATCACCAAGCTGAAGCACATCTTCCCCGGCGGCGCGAACGGCCAGGGCTCCATCCGCAACGGCGTGTTCGGGCTGGAGAAGATCTACGGCCCGGAGGACATCGTGCTGATCCACGACGCCATACGGCCCATGGTGTCCCAGGACATCATCTCCGGCTGCATCGCCACCACCCGGGAGCACGGCAGCGCCATCGTCACCGTGCCCTGCCAGGAGGCCATGCTGGAGACCGAGGACCAGCTGTCCACCCATTCATCCTATCCCCGGGAGAATTTGAAGCGCACCCAGACGCCCCAGGGCTTCCCGCTGGGCGTGATCTGCGCCGCCCACCGGGAGGCGCTGGAGAAGGGCATCACCAATTCCGTGGCCAGCTGTACCCTGATGGTGGAGCTGGGCCGGACCATCTGGTTCTGCGCGGGCAGCGAAAAGAACATCAAGCTCACCACGCCGGACGACATGGAGATATTCAAGGCGCTGTTGCAGCTGCGGGGGTAGCGGATTGAGCGATACATACATGACCCTGGAGCAGATCCACGAGCGCGGGCTGGGCATGCTGCACTTCGTGGACGACATCTGCCGCAAGGAGGGCCTGACCTATTGGCTGTCCGGCGGGACGCTGCTGGGCGCGGTGCGCCACAGGGGCTTCATCCCCTGGGACGACGACGTGGACCTGATGATGCCCCGCCCGGACTACGAGCGCTTCGTGGCGCTGGCCGGCAAGTATTCCAACGACAAGTACCTGATCGTCCATCCCCGGCTGCGCAAGGACTACGCCATGCCCTGGGCGCGGGTGTGGGACCTGGGCACCGAGGTGGATCTGACCAACATGGTCAAGTACGGCGCGGCCAACCTGTTCGCGGACGTATTCCCCGTGGACGCCCTGCCCGCCAACCCGAAGCTGTGCGCGCTGCACTTCAAGCGGGTGCGGGCCCGGGACATACTGCTCAAGTGCTCCCGCAAGACGGACCTCTGGGAGCACGAGCGCCTGCAGGCGCTGAAGCGCATCGTCATGGCCGCCACGGCCATACTGCCGCCCAACGCCTACGCCCGCTGGCTGGACCGGCTGGCCAACACCGGCGATTTCAACCGCGCGAAGAACGCCGGGGTCTGCGTGGTCACCCACTACGGCAGCCGGGAGAAGATGCCCGCCGGGGTCTTCCGGGGCAGCGCCATGGTGACCTTCTGCGACGGCGAATATCCCGCGCCCGTGGGCTGGGACACCTATCTGACGCGGCTCTACGGCGATTACATGCAGCTGCCCCCCGAGGACAAGCGCTTCTCCGATCATCGGTTGAATGTGCGTCTGGCGGGGCAGTGATATCACGATGAAGCAAACGGAGGAAGCCATGCATCCGCTGTATCTGGAGGATTTGGAGCAGGCCTGCCGGGACCTGGGCGAGGTCGGGGCGCTGCGGGACCGCCGCGTGCTGGTCACCGGCGTGACCGGCATGATCGGGGCGTGCCTGGTGGACGCGCTGTCTCTATTGAATGAAAGGCGCGGCCTGGGCATGCATATCGTGGGCGTCAGCCGCCATCCCGAGCGCTTCGCGGACCGCTTTCCCGGGGCGGAGCTGCTGGCCGCGGACCTGACCCGGCCCGACCCCGCGCTGCCCGAGGCGGATTTCATCGTCCATGCGGCCTCCAACGCCCATCCCGCCGCCTTTTCCACCGATCCCGTGGGCACGATGCTGTGCAACCTGCGGGGCACGGAGGCGCTGCTGGAGCAGCTGCGCCGCGCCGGACACGGGCGGCTGCTGTTCGTGTCCACCGGGGAGATCTACGGCGACAACCCGGCGATCACCGGCGGCTTTTCCGAGACGGACTTCGGGCGCGTGGACCCGATGAACCCCCGCGCCTGCTATCCCGAGAGCAAGCGCGCCGCCGAGACCCTCTGCGCCAGCTATGCCGCCCAGTACGGCGTGGACGCGCTGGTCGCCCGGCTCAGCTATGTCTACGGCCCCACGCTTTCCGAGGCCAACACCCGCGCCGACGCCCAGTTCCTGCGCAAGGCGCTGGCCGGGGAGGACATCGTGCTCAAGAGCGAGGGGACCCAGGTGCGCACCTATACCTACGTCACCGACGCCATCGCGGGGCTTCTGACCCTGCTGCTGCGGGGCGGGAGGGGCGAGGCCTACAACGTGGCCAGCCGCCTGGGCACCGTCTCCATACGGGGCTACGCCGAGACGCTGGCGGCGCTGGCCGGGGTGGGCGTGCGCTTCGAGTTGCCCTCCGAGCAGGAGCGGCGGGGCTATTCCGCCGTGAGCCACGCCGTACAGCGCGGCGATAAGCTGGAGGCGCTGGGCTGGACGCCCCGGCGCGACATCCGGGAGGGCCTGCGCAGGACCCTCGCCGTCTGCAGGGGAGTGTTTGAGTGAACCTGAATGACATCCGCAAGCTCGGCCCCCTCTACCGCGCGCTGAACGGCCTGCGCCGGGTGGGGAGCCGCCTGTTCATGCGCGCGTGCCACGCCCTGGTGGGCGTGAAGCCCCGGCGCGTGTTCTTCTCCAGCTTCAAGGGCCGGGATTTCTCCGACAGCCCCGCCCGCATCTGCGAGCAGCTGCACGCGCTGCGGCCCGACATCGAGATCGTCTGGCAGCTGCGCCGCCCCGGGGACGCGCCGGACTACGTCCGCGCCGTGCCGCCGCGCTCGCTGTCCGCGCTGCTGGCCATCAGCACGGCCCGCTGTCTGGTGGACAACTTCAACCGGCCCCAGTACATGCTGAAATTCCCCGGGCAGCTGTACGTGCAGACCTGGCACGGCGACCGGGGCTTCAAGAAGATGCTGTTCGACATGGAGGACGGCCAGTTCTTCCCCGACGGGGAACAGATGGACCTGGGCGTCTCCGGCTCCGACTTCGGCACGAAGAACTATCGCACGGCCTTCCGCTACGACGGCGAGGTGATGCAGCTGGGCATGCCCCGCAACGACGCGCTGCTGGCGAAGGACCCGGCGGCCATCGCGGACATCCGCAAACGGCTGGGCGTGGCGGCGGGGGAGAAGCTGCTGCTGTACGCGCCCACCTTCCGCAACGAACTGAAGGGCGGCGAGCAGCCCGCGGGCTTCGACATCGGTCGGGCGCTGGACGCGCTGGAGGCCTCCACCGGCAGCCGCTGGGTCTGCCTGACCCGCGCCCACAGCCAGAACCGGCGGGTCAGCGGCGCGGCGGACGGGCGCGTTCGGGACGTTTCCCAGTGGCCCGAGACCGCGGAGCTGCTGCTGGCGGCGGACATGCTGATCTCCGACTACAGCTCCACCGCTGGGGATTACATACTGCTGGACCGCCCGGTGATACTCTACCAGGCGGACATGGACCGCTTTATCGGCAGCGACCGGCACATGTATTTCGACCTGCGGGACTGCCCCTATGCCCGGGCGGAGAGCGAGGAACAGCTGTACGCGCTGCTGGGGGACATCGACGCGCTGATCCCCAACTGCGCGAAGGTACGGGCTTTTTACGGCGTCACCGAGACGGGCCACTCCGCCGGGGCGGTGGCCCGGTGGATCGCCGAGAGATTGGATTGACCGGAGGCGAGGCTGCATGGACAAGTCACAGCGATTTCCCCTGCTGGCGAAGCTGTATCGCGGCGCGATGGTGCGCTACGCGCGGCTGACGAAGGGCATCGACCCGGACAAGGCGGTGTTCTGCTGCCTCCAGGGCCGCTTTTACGGCGACAGCCCCCGCTGCATCTCCGAGCGGCTGCACGAGCGTCGGCCAAACACGAAGATCGTGTGGATGCTCAATTCCGAGACCCGGCAGCGGGTGAAGGACAGCCTGCCGGACTACGTGCGGGTGGTGCGCTACCGCAGCCGGGAGGCCTTCATCGAGCAGGCCACCGCCCGGGTGTGGGTGGACAACTTCACGAAGCAGGGCGGCCTGAAGCCCGCGAAGGGCAAGCAGTTCTACATCCAGACCTGGCACGGCGACCGGGCCATCAAGAAGATCGGCTACGACATGGGCACCGCCGACGACTACCGCATGGAGGAGCTCTGCGACCGGGTGACCACGGCCTCCCGCTTCGGCGAGGAGATGTTCCGCACGGCCTTCCGCTACAAGGGCGAATACATCCGGGCGGGCTCGCCCCGGAACGATCTGCTGGTGAGAGGTGACCCGGCGGACATACGGCGGGTCCGGGAGGGGCTGGGCGTGCCCGAGGGCACGAAGCTGCTGCTCTACGCGCCCACCTACCGGGAGAACAGCCGCATACTGCCCAAGTCGGCCCAGATGGACCTGGACCGCACGCTGCGCTGCCTGGAGGCGACCACCGGCGCGCCCTGGAAGTGCCTGTTCCGCGCCCACTACCTGTCCCAGGGCATCGACCTGGAGCCGGTGAAGGACAGGATCATCGACGTGACCCGCTACGAGGAGATGGCCGAGCTGCTGCTGGCGGCGGACATGGTGCTGACCGACTACTCCTCCTGCGCGCTGGACTTCATCGTGCGGGACCTGCCCGCGCTGTTCTACATCGCCGACTGGGACGAATACGTGGCCAACCGCCGGGTGTACTTCGACATCCGCGAGACGCCCTTCCTGGTTGCCGCGGACCAGGACGCGCTGGAGGCGCAGCTCCGCGCCCTGACCCCGGAGAAGGCCCGGCAGAACTGCGCCGCCATACGGGATTACTTCGGCTATTACGAGACCGGCCGCGCCACCGACGCGGCGGTGGAGCACATCATACGAAGGTTGGACGGGGATCTAAATTAGCAGATCCTTCGCTGCGCTCAGGATGACGCGGGCGCGTTGCCTGTCATCCTGAGCGCAGCGAAGGATCTATTTTTTTATCTCTTTTTGTTTCCGAACAGTCCTCCGGTCAATTCGCTGGCGTTCCTGCCCAGCTTGTGCCACGCGCCCTTCAGCGTGCCCGTGGCGGCGAGGGCGTACACGGCGGCGGCCAGCAGCGCCAGTCCGATCACCCAGCCGACGCCCCGGGCCACGGCGCTGCCCCGGGTGGCCTTGCCGCCCTCGGCCTTCGCCGCGTCGCCGTAGAGCACGTTGTCCAGCACCTCGGCGATGTAGTCCGTCGCCTCCATGGCCTTTTCCTTCTCGATCTCATGGGTGCCGAACTCCAGCAGCAGGCTGTGTGGGTAAAGGTCCTGATTGTAATTCCCCTTGCCGATGAAGATGTCCTTGATCAGCCCCGGATACTCCCGGTCGGCCTCGGCCTTGATCTGCTGGGCGAAGGCCCTGTTCTCGGCGGCGTTCTGGTTGGTGCGGCCCACGAACAGCCGCACCTTGCTGATGTCCTCGCCGTCCACCTCGGTCTCGTACTGCTCGGCGGGCACGGCGTCCCGGTGGATGTCCAGCAGGGCGTCCGGCCCGTCCTTCAGCAGCTCCTCCGCCGTGCGGCGGGAGCGAGTATAGGCGTCCGCGTCGTGGGGCAGGAAGGTCTCCTTGGAGTACACGGTCTCGATGCCCCGCTTCTCCAGCGACCGCTTCAGGCTGTCGCCCACGTCGTATATCCCCGCGCCCTTCCACTTGGAGGCCGTGCCATCACCGTCAAGATAGCTCTCGTCGCTGTGGGTGGAGTACATGGCGATCTTCTTCGCGCCGTCGCCGCCGGCCTTTTTTGTCAGGCTTTCCGCGAAGGCGCTGAACGCCGCCATGTCCGCCGAGGCCTGGCCCAGGTATTCGGCCCGGGCCACCCGGGCGGCGTCGTCCACCGAGGTCACCCGATACCAGCCGTCGTCCCCGGCGATGTACTCGTCGCCTTCGTAGATGGCGCCGCCCCGCTGGGTCAGCATGGTCCCGTCCGGCCCCAGCAGCGTGTAGACCGCCTCGACGGCATTGGTGGGGGAGGGGGCGAGGTTGGTCGCGGGCCGAATCTCCGCCTCTCCCTCGGCGCTGCCGCCGAACAGCGCCGCCAGTGCCAGCGCCGCCAGCGCGCAGGCCGCCCGCCGCGTCCACCGGCCCCTCATCGCTGCTCCCTCCCGACGAAATCGCCGTTGACGAACTCCCGGCTGGGCTTCCGCCGCCCGCGGCGCGCCCGCTCGAGCAGCTCGCCGATCAGCTCGCTGAGCAGCACCGCCAGCAGCCCCGCGATCACGATCACGTCGTAGCCGCCCGCGCCGCCCAGCGCCAGCCGCTGCGGCGCGCCCATGGCGTTGGCGTAGGCCCAGCTGGCGACGTTCGCCAGCATCACGCCCAGCGTGCCCGCGATGAACGCGCCCCGGCGGGAGCGCCCCAGCGCGTAGGCGACCAGGCCCGCCGCGATGCCGTAGGCGTAGCCCGGGTCCATGGGCAGCTCGGCGGGGTCCGCGGGCATGTAGCGGCCCAGCAGGAACACCGCGATGGCGGTGATCAGCGTGGCGGCGACGGTCCGCGCGCGCTCCTTCGCCGTGCCCGCCTTGAAGAACAGATACAGGCACAGCAAAAGCGGTATCAGCGCCCCGCCGAGGTTGAAGGCGAAGCGGTCCGTCACCCGGATGTCCGGCGCGAAGCCGCCCGCGATGATCAGCACGATGAACAGTATCGCCTGCCGGTCCGTCAGCCGCAGCCGGTCCAGTACCCGCTGGCCCACGCCGAACAGTATCAGCGCGCCGGTGACGAGCAGCAGTATGAAGCCAATGGTCATAGAAATACCTCCGAACGATCATGATGTCAATGATTGGGTTCGGAGGCTAGTATTGCCCGGAATGGGAGAAAACATGAATGCCGGAAGGGAGCGCTGTTTTCTATTCCAGCTTGGTTATGTAATTTTCCCGGAAATGATAGACATTGGTGATCACGACGGTGTCGCTTTCTTCCCTGAACAGCAGGAAGTAATTGTGACTTCTGAAATTGACGCGCTTCAAACGCCTTTCACGAAGGGCGGCGTCCTGGGACGCGCCGATGCTTCCCGCGGTGATCGACAGGGACCGGGCCGTCGCCATGAAATCCCGGTATACGCTCTCCGCCGCCTGCGGATTGCGCAGCCGATCGACGATGTAGCTCAGATGACGGTCCATCTGCGCCTCGGCGTGGGCGGTGATGACTACGCTGCGCTCCATCATGGTTCAAACCCGTATTTGGATGCGAGCTCCGCGCCGACCTGGTCGATCGTGCGGCAGGTCCCGCGATCCGCTTCCGACAGGGACAGGTCGATATCGGCGAGCATGGCTTCCCGGGTCATCGGGGTGTAGAAGTCCTCCTCGGACGCGGCTTTGGCAAATTCCCGCGCGACGGATTGTATCGCCCGAAGCTGGTCCGTGTTGAGCCGCGCGATCAAATCGTTCGTCTTGCGGTATTCTTCGTTCCAACGCAATTCGCTTGCGGACAGCGCCATGCCCGTTCACCTCCTGCTATCGCTCATTGTACCACGGAAAGGACGGGCTGGCAAGGCCGGGGAATCATTTTTCCGCCCTGCCAACCTTTATGAGCCCATTCCGATGGCGTTCGTCGTTTCGCCCGGGATGTTATTTGGTCACCTTGATCTTCACCTTCGCCTTCAGGCCGTTGATGGTCTTCACGGTGATGGTGGTGGTGCCGGCCTTCTTGGCGGTCACCTTGCCCTTCGAGGACACGGTGGCGACCTTCGGTTTGCTGCTCTCCCAGATCAGGTCGGCGGCGCTGGCCTTGGGCGTCAGCTTGGTCTTGAGCTGGAGCTTCTTGCCCTTCTTCAGCTTCACCGTGCCGGTCTTGTTCAGCTTGAGTTTGGTGGGCTCGACGGTGACCTTGATCTTCACCTTTGCTTGCAGGTTGTTGTCCGTCGTGGCGGTGATGGTGGCGGTGCCGAGCTTCTTCGCGGTGATCTTGCCCTTCGAGGACACGGTGGCGACCTTCTTGTTGCTGCTCTTCCAGGTCACCTTGGTGTCGGCGTTGCCGGGCGCCATTAGGGCGTTGGCCTGCAGCGTCCAGCCCTTGTACAGGACCACCGTGCTTGGCACGTCCAGCGCGATGGCGACGGGATTCAGCTTGTACGCCAGTGTCCCGCCCACGGTGACCCGTGCGTCCTCGGGGATCATCAGCCGGTAGGTCTGCGCCATGTTGCGGTTCTTCACGCCGTAATCATAGGTCTCCACAAAGTCGAAGACGGCTATGCCCTCCCCGTAGAGGGGTTCGGTCTTCACCGCCTCGGCCAGGGAGGGGTTGGCGGTGAGGTCCACCGCCTTGATGGCGGTGCCGCCGATCTGCAGCACGTCCAGCTTGGCGTTCGCGCTGATATCCATCGTGGACAGCGCTTCGGAGTAGGTGGCCACGATGGCCCGCAGCTCGGCGTTGGCGCTCAGGTCGATGCCCGTCAGCGCCGTCTTGAAGATGCCCAGGTAGCGCAGCTCCTTGTTGTTGCGCAGGTCCAGAGAAGCGGTGGGCGTGATGCCCACGTCCAGGTGCTGCAGCCCGGGGCAGCTGCTGACGTCCAGCGTGGTCAGCTGGGTCTCCCAGCACTCAATGTCGATCAGGGCGTCGTGGCCCGGGCCGATGGTCAGGCTGGCGATGGGGGAATAGGAGCAGTAGAGGACCTCCAGCTTGGTGTTCGCGGTCACGTCCAGCGTGGTGAGGTTGCTGTGCTCCACGTCCAGGTACATGACGTTGGGGAACAGCTCCAGGCCCTTCATGTTGGCCACGCCGTTCGCGTTGTTCTCCTCCTGCCATAGGTTGATGTTGTTGACGGCGGCCAGCTCCTCGGCGCTCAGCGCGCCGTCCCCGTCGCCGTCAAAACCGGCCACGTAGCCGCGGAAGGTGGGGTCCGGGAAGTTGGTTTCGTCGATCAGATAGCGCGGGCCGGCGTCCACCGGCGCGGCGTCCGCCTCGGCGGCGATCTCATTCTCCGGCGCCAGCAGCTCGAATTCCACCTCGTCGGCGCCCTCCGGCGCGGGCAGGTCAAATTCAATACCCTCCGCCAGCGCGAGGCCCCCGGCAATCAGCAGGCAGCCCAGCAGCAGCGCGATCAGGGCCTTGTAACTGTACTTCATGGAAATACCCCCTTTAATGATGTGACAGGCATTGTGATCCTGCTTGGATTATACAATGCCTGTCATATTATGTCAATGTTATAAATGCTGTACGGGTGTGGAAATCCCCCTACCGGTCCCCCTCCGGGATGGGCTTGATGACGTTGTTGTACAGCCGCGCGAACAGGAACAGCGTCGTCGCCAGCGAGGCGATCTCGGCGATGGGGAAGGCGTACCAGACCAGGGTGTCGTTGCCGGTCTGCATGCCCAGCCGCGCGAGCAGGTAGGCCGAGGGCAGCAGCACCACCAGCTGGCGGGCGAAGGACACGATCATCGAATAGATGCCGTAGCCCAGCGCCTGGAATACCGAGCCCATGGCGATGCAGGTGCCGGCGAACAGGAAGGTGCTGCCGATGATGCGTATGGCGGGGATGCCCACGCGCAGCATCTCCTCGCTGGCGTTGAATATCCGCAGCAGCGGGCCGGGGATGATCATGAAGGCCAGCAGCCCCAGGAAGATGTAGCTGGCGGCGAACAGTATCGCCATCTTCACCGCCTCCATCATCCGGCGGCGGTTGCGCGCGCCGTAGTTGTAGGCGATGATGGGGATGATGCCGTTGTTCAGGCCGAACACGGGCATGAACACGAAGCTGTTCAGCTTGAAGTACACGCCGAACACCGTGGCGGCCAGCTCCTGGGCGGCGGTGTAGGTGATCAGTATGATGTTCAGCAGGAAGGTCATCAGCGATCCGATGGCCATCATCAGTATCGACGGCACGCCGATGGCGTAAATGCGGCCGATCAGCTTCAGGTTCGGCCGGAATTCCCGCAGCTTCAGGTTCACGTCGTCGTTCTTGATGTGGTTCAGCGTCACCGCGATGCCGAAGGCGATGATCTGGCCGATGACCGTGGCGATGGCCGCGCCCTTCGCGCCCTGGTGCAGCACGAATATGAATATCGGGTCCAGTATGAGGTTGATGATCGCGCCGATGCCCTGGGTGAACATGGTGTAGATCGTGCGGCCCGTGGACTGCATCAGCCGCTCGAACATGATCTGGCCGAACACGCCGAAGCTGAAGCAGCAGATCACCGTCAGGTAATCCACACCGTAATTCACGATCTTGGTCACGTCCGTCTGGGCGGCGAAGAAGGGGCGCACCCCGAACAGCCCGAACAGCAGGAATATGGCGTAGCCCACCATCGCCAGGAACACGCCGTTTTCGGCGATCTGGTTCGCCAGCTTCGGGTTCTTTTCGCCCAGCGCCCGGCTCAGAAGCGCGTTCACGCCCACCGCCGTGCCGGTGGCGAAGCCGATCATCAGGTTCTGCGCGGGGAAGGCCAGCGACACCGCCGTCAGCGCGTCCTGCTCAAAGCGGGCCACGAAATAGCTGTCCACCACGTTGTACAGCGCCTGCACCAGCATGGACAGTATCATCGGCAGCGACATGTTCAGTATCAGCTTGGGGATCGGCATGACGCCCATCTTGTTCTCGGCGGGGGCGGCGTTTTGCATGGATCAGCTCTCCTTGGAAATAGCGGTATGTCGATCAGTTGAACTTGTATATCCTGCGCAGCAGCTTGTAGAAGAACAGGTCGATGTCCCGGCCCACCTTGCCGGGCAGCAGGAAGGCCACGTTGGCGCTGCGATAGCGCATCCGCCGGAAGATGGCGGGGTGGGTGTCCTTCAGCCACTGCCACAGCGCGTCGGATTTCTCCCGGCTCTCCGGCGTGCCGGACATCATCAGGTAGATCGTGCAGATCATCAGCATGATGGAGATATAGTGGTACATGTACAGCGCCAGGCGCTTGTTGCGCGCCTCCAGGGCCTGCAGATCGTGGACGTCCACCATGATCTTGGTCACGAGGATCTGCTGGTCGATGCGGCGAATCAGGTTCTCCTCCGTCACGGACTGGTCTGCCCGGCCGATGAAATAGCGGTACAGGTCGACGTCCAGATAGTACAGCGTCTCCACGTCGGGCAGCGGCTGGTAGACGTACAGGTTGTCCACGTAGAAGGTGTGCTTGGGCAGCCTGATGCCCGTCTTGCGCAGCACCTCGGTGCGGTACACGGCGGCGTGCATCGTGATGAACTGGGTGGCGTTGAAGCGGCCCACCTCGTCCCAGCCGAACACCTTGTCCGTGGGCAGCACCTTGCGATAGCGCACCACCCGCTGGCTGTTGTCCTCCACGTGCTCGTAGACGTAGTTGCACAGGATCAGGTCCACCGGCTCTTCGAACCTGCGCAGCTTCTCCATCAGCTGCGCCAGCGCCTCCGTGTCCAGCCAGTCGTCGGAATCCACGACCTTGAAATACAACCCGGTGGCGTTCTGCATGCCCTGGTTGACGCCCGCGCCGTGGCCGCCGTTCTCCTGGTGGATGGCGCGCACCACGTTCGGATACTCCGCCGCGTAGCGGTCCGCGATGGCGCCGGTCTCGTCGGTGCTGCCGTCGTCCACCAGCAGGATCTCGGCGTCCTCCCCGGCGGTCAGCAGCGTCTGGATGCAGTGATCCATGTAGGCCGCCGAATTGTAGCAGGGCACCGTAAAGGTTATCAGTTTCAAGGGATTCACTCCTCATGATTGCATATTATCACCATTGTAGCATGAATATATGCACATTAAAAGCAAGAGTATGTCAAGAAATGGCGCATATGTTGCTATTTGCGCGGGTACTTCCCCATCACAGCGGGAAGTACCCGCGAAGCGGGGGATAGGGCACCCCTCTCATACGGCGGCTTGCCGGCAGGAACCATTGAACGAGCCAGGCTGACCGCGATGTGGGCAGTCGGCGAAGTTCCTGGTTCTGAAGGCAAGCCGCCAAAAAAGCCGCGTTCCCCGTTCCCCTAAACGGAGGGACGCGGTTCACACGGCCCCTTCAGCAGAAAAGTATCCTCCCGTGCCATTTCCATCCACACTTGCGCGATTTCCGCCGTCCACCCTTTACTCTTAACATTCATTTGGGTATAATAGTGGAAAGCATCTGTAAAAACCGCCTGAAAGAGGGAAGATCCATGGCACATTATCTCATCAAGGAACTCTACACCCACATGCCCGCGGCGGACCTCGCCCAGGTGAAGGTCAGCGGCTGGGTGCGCACCATGCGCGAATCCAAGACCTTTGCCTTCGTGGAGCTGAACGACGGCACCTATTTCAAGAACCTGCAAATCATCCTGGAGGCGGACAAGCTGCCGGGTTACAAGGATATCACCAAGGCCATCGGCGTGGGCGCGGCCATCGAGGCCGAGGGCACGCTGGTCATGACCCCGGAGAACAAGCAGCCCTTCGAGCTGAAGGCGGACAGCGTCACCGTGGTGGGGGAGAGCCCCTCCGATTATCCGCTGCAGAAGAAGCGCCACACGCTGGAGTACCTGCGCACCATACAGCACCTGCGCCCCCGGGCCAACCTGTTCCAGTGTGCCTTCCGCGTGCGCAGCGTGGCGGCCCAGGCCATCCACCGCTTCTTCCACGACAAGGGCTATCTGTATGTGCACACCCCGCTGATCACCGGCTCCGACGCCGAGGGCGCGGGCGAGATGTTCCGCGTGACCACGCTGGATCCGGACGCCCGGCCCCTGACCGAGGATGGCAAGACCGATTTCAGCAAGGATTTCTTCGGCAAGCCCGTGTCGCTGACGGTGTCCGGCCAGCTGAACGCCGAGATCTTCGCCATGGCCTTCCGCAACGTGTACACCTTCGGCCCCACCTTCCGCGCCGAGGAATCCTATACCCCCCGCCACGCGGCGGAGTTCTGGATGATCGAGCCTGAGATCGCCTTTGCCGACCTGGCCGTGGACATGGACCTGCAGGAGGAGATGGTGAAGTACATCATCGCCGCCGTGCTGGAGGAGTGCCCGGAGGAGATGGCCTTCCTGAACAGCTTTGTGGACAAGGGCCTGATCCAGCGGCTGGAGTTCGTGCGGGATTCCGAATTCGTGCGGTGCAGCTACACCGACGCCATCGACATCCTGCAAAAGTCCGGCGAGAAGTTCGAATATCCCATCAGCTGGGGCAGCGACCTTCAGACCGAGCACGAGCGCTATCTGACCGAGAAGCACTTCGGCAAGCCGGTGTTCGTCACCGACTGGCCCAAGGAGATCAAGGCCTTCTACATGCGCATGAACGACGACGGCAAGACCGTGGCGGCGGCCGACCTGCTGGTGCCCGCCGTGGGCGAGCTGTGCGGCGGCAGCCAGCGCGAGGAGCGCTACGACGTGCTGAAGGCGCGCATCGAGGAGCTGGGCATGAAGGCCGAGGACTATTGGTGGTACCTGGAGCTGCGCAAGTACGGCACCGCCAAGCACGCCGGCTTCGGCATGGGCTTCGAGCGCATGATCATGTACCTGACGGGCATCGCCAACATCCGCGACGTGCTGCCCTTCCCCCGGACCACCGGCAACGCCGATTTCTAAAAACGAGCATCCATCGCCGCGCCTGTTCAGGCGCGGCGATGCTGTAGAGAGAAGGTCGCATCCATGAAACGCTTATACTGCATGCTGCTCATACTGATCCTCACGCTTCCCGCCGCTTGCGCCGAGCAGGCCGCCGGGGGCTGGGAATTCTTCACCCTGCCGCCGGAGGAGGAGACGCCCGCGCCCCAGGCGGAGGCCTCCGGGGCCGCGCTGCCGGAGGCCTCCGGGACGGAAGCCGGGGCGGCGGGCATGACCTATCCGCTGATGGCCGAGGTCGTGAACTGCAAGAAGGCGGTCTCCCTGCGGGAGGAGCCCTCCACCAAGGCCGCGCTGCTGGCCGAGGTGCCGCTGGGCGCGCTGGTGTACGTCTACGCCAACACGGCCTACTCCGGCAACGACCGCTGGTTCGTCGAGGCGGGCTACAGCGGGCAGCGGGGCTATATCTGCATCGAATACCTGGACGTGATGCTGCCCGCGGACCTACGCTTCCAGACCGGATGGCTGTCGGGCATGCCGGGCACCGTGAGCGCCGTCAACTCCGGCACGGACCTGATCCTTCGCGCCGGTCCGGGCCTGGACTACGAGCCCCTGGGGCTGCTGTTCGGCGGCGAGGTGCTGGGCTACGCCGGCGATGCCGCCCGGGACGATTCCGGCACCTGCTGGTACCATTGCAGCCACTACGGCGAGGATTGCTGGATCTCCGCGAAGTATACCGCGCTGACGCTGAACGACGGCACGACGTATACGGGCGGGAAGGGGATCTACTGAATGGGGAATGGGAAATGACCGGGTTTTCGGTCATTTCCCATTTGACATTTGCCATTTGAAATTACCTCTTGACTACATACCCAAAGCATGTTATTATTGGGTTATCCGGTGTACTATAACTTAATATGGATATTTATAAGGAGGAGATACCTATGAACAACATCCCGCAGGTCAAAATGGGCATTATCGCCGTCAGCCGCGACTGCTTCCCGATCACCCTGTCCGAGAAGCGCCGCAAGGCCATCGTCGCTGCCCTGAAGGCCAAGAATTTTGACATCTACGAGTGTCAGACCATCATCGAGGGCGGCATCGACGCCAACGTCAACGAGGCCTATGACGAGATCGTCAAGTCCGGCATCAACGCGCTGGTCGTCTTCCTGGGTAACTTCGGCCCCGAGGGCCCCGAGACCCTGATCGCCAAGAAGTTCGGCGGCCCCGTCATGTATATCGCGGCGGCCGAGGAGAACATCGGCGTGCTGTCCAGCGACCGCGGCGACGCCTATTGCGGCATGCTGAACGCTTCCTATAACCTGAAGCTGAGCGGCATCAAGGCCTATATCCCCGAGTATCCCGTGGGCGACGCCGAGTACTGCGCCAACGAGATCATCGATTTCGTGCCCATTGCCCGCACGATCCTGGGCCTGCAGGATCTGAAGATCATCACCTTCGGTCCCCGTCCCTTCGATTTCCTGGCCTGCAACGCCCCCATCGCCCCGATCTTCAAGCTGGGCGTGAACGTGCAGGAGAACTCCGAGCTGGACCTGCTGAAGGCCTACAAGGAGCATGCCAACGATCCCCGCATCCCCGCCAAGATCCAGGAGATGGCCGACGAGCTGGGCGAGGGCAACAAGATGCCCGGCATCCTGCCCAGGCTTGCCCAGTATGAGCTGACCCTGCTCGACTGGATCGAGGCCAACAAGGGCACCGCGAAGTACGTGGTCATGGCCAACAAGTGCTGGCCGGCCTTCCAGACCGAGTTTGGCTTCGTGCCCTGCTATGTCAATTCCCGCCTGACCGCCATGGGCATCTGCACCGCCTGCGAGGTGGACATCTATGGCGCTCTGTCCGAGTACATCGGCACCTGCGTGACCGGCGAGGCCGTCACCCTGCTGGACATCAACAACAGCGTGCCCGCCGACATGTACAAGCAGAGCATCGAGGGCAAGTTCAACTATCGCCACAACGAGACCTTCATGGGCTTCCATTGCGGCAACACCCCCATGTGCCGTCTGAGCTGCGGCACCATGAAGTACCAGCTGATCATGAACCGCGGCCTTGAGGGCGGCGGAGAGCCCGACATCACCCGCGGCACCCTCGAGGGCGATATCGTTCCCGGCGACATCACCTTCTATCGCCTCCAGGGCAACAAGGACAGCGTGCTGCAGGCCTACATCGCCGAGGGCGAGGTCCTGCCCGTGGCCACCCAGTCCTTCGGCGGCATCGGCGTGTTCGCCATCCCCGAGATGAACCGCTTCTATCGCCATGTGCTGATCGAGGACGGCTATCCGCACCACGGCGCGGTGGCCTTCGGCCATGCCGGCAAGGCCATCTTCGAGGTGCTCAAGTATCTGGGCATCGAGAAGATCAGCTTCAACCAGCCCAAGGGCTGCTACTACAAGAGCGAGAATCCCTTCGCTTGATCGAACCCGAACCCCTTCGCCGCGGATGCCCTCGGGCCTCCGCGGCGCTTTTTGCAGGACATGAAGAGAATCGTTTTTACGCTGATATTGGCCGCGCTGGCGCTGCTGCTGGCGGGCTGCCGCTTCGCGGTGGTGGAGAGCGGCAGCGTGCGCATCGAGGCCCCCACGGCCACGCCCGAGCCGCTGCCGACACAAGCAACAGAAAATTAAATGAATCGCCATGCAAACGGCGGCGTATGGGGCTATAATATAGTGGATGTAATATTGATAACAACGGTGGGTTATGCCCGCCGACGGAGGTACTTTGCGATGCGACGCGCAATGAGGATTCTGCTGGCCGCCCTGCTGATGGCGGCGATTTCCGTGCCCGCCCTGGCCATTTCCGGACAGGAGGCGCTGTTCGGCACCGCCGATGGGGCGCTCAGCGTCCAGTCCGATTCCGACAGCTATACCGGTGCGGACTCCCCGTCCGACGGGCAATATCCCACGCTGAAGCTGGGCGACAGCGACGGCGCGGACAGCACCGCCTACATCGTGTTCATGCAGAACCGGCTGATCCAGCTGGGCTATCTGCGCGACGCGGCGGACGGCGTATACGGCGAGGCCACCCAGGACGCCGTGCTGGCCTTCCAGCGCAACAACAACCTGCCGGAGACCGGCATCGCCGATTCCGAGACCCAGCGGAAGCTGTATTCCGACCCCTCCACGCTGGTGGCGGCGGCCTCCGACAGCAGCATGTTCGGCGGCGAGCTGACCCGGGTGCAGAGCGTGCTGGGCCAGTGGGGCTTCTACGGCGGCAAGGTGGACGGCATCACCGGCTCGGGCACCGACAACGCGGTGCGCACCTTCAAGAGCTACATGACCGCGCTGAACCCCGGCTTCGGCGTCACCCCGACGCCCGTGCCCACGGCCACGCCGAATCCCAACGGCATGTTCGGCGACATGCCCGTGGTGGCGGACGAGCCGCTGACGACCCCCGCGCCCACCAGCGACCCGCTGACCGACGCCTCGATCACCCCGGCGGTGATGGACTACGTGGACGGCTACCTGCCCTTCACGCTGTACCGCAAGACCGTGTCCAAGGGAGACAGCGGCGACGAGGTGCTGCGGGTGCAGACCCGGCTGAAGCAGCTGAACTACCTGTACGATCCCGACGGCTCCTTCGGCGAGCTGTCCGACCTGGCGGTGAAGTACTTCCAGCGCAAGAACGGGCTGCCCGAGACGGGCATCGCCGACGAGGCCACCCAGAACGTGCTGTTCTCGGTGCGGGCCATCGAGAGCGAGGAATACATATTCCCCTACAAGCTGATCGTGGATGTTTCCGATCAGAAGGTGCACGTGATGCAGTGGCTGGGCGACTGCTACGCCGGCCCGGTGAACAGCTTCCCCTGCGCCTCCGGCAAGAAGGACACCCCCACGCCCATCGGCACCTACCAGGCCGGCGGCAAGACCGGCGACGAGTGGTATTACTTCAAGGAGTTCAACTGCTACGCCAAGTGGGCCTACCACATCGTGGGCGGCGTGCTGTTCCACTCCAATACCCTCTCCCAGCCCAAGGGTAACCCCTCCAACGGCGGCCTCGGCCATCGGGCCTCCCACGGCTGCGTCCGCCTGCGCGTGGAGGACGCCAAGTGGATCTACTTCAATTGCCCCGAGGGCACGACCGTGGTCGTGAGGGACTGAGGAGGCATACCGTATTCAATGAACGCAGGGACGGCGTCGCCGTCCCTGCGTTTGTCTGCAAATAACATCCCTTTTGGTTGACAATTTGTGCTCGTTCGTGTATATTATCTAATGAGAAACGTTTACCGAACATCCCGAGAACGGAGGTTGTCATGAAACGCATGCTATGTGCCTGCCTGGCGGCGGTGCTCCTGCTGGTTGCGGGGAGCGCGGCGATGGCGGATGAGATCGATCTGTCCGGCCTGACGCTGGACGAGCTGTATGAGGTCCGGGAGGCGCTGGACGCGCGGATCCTGGAGCTGGAGAGCGCGGACGACGCGCTATGCTATGAGGACGGCTGCTATCTGGTGGGCCGGGACCTGCCCGAGGGCGACTACGTGCTGGTGGAGCGCCAGGACGCCATGTTCGCCAGCGTGGTGGTCCGGGCGGAGGAATCGCCGGATTCGCTGCTGATACTGCACAAGCTGGTCAGCGGCCAGGCGGACATCCACCTGAGCCGGGACACCTGGGTGACGCTCTCCGAGCTGCAGGCCTGGCCCATGGGCGCGGAGCCCGACGCCCGGCAGCCGGACGGCTCGGTGGGGGAGGGCGCGTACCTGGTGGGCACGCAGCTGCCCGCCGGGCACTACGTGGCCGTGCCGGACGCCAAGGCCCCGCTGTCCAGCTACAGCGTGTGCTCGGGCATACTGGGCACCGACGCGCTGCAATACAAGTTCGTCGTGCTCCACGACGCCGAATCGCTGGAGCTGGCGTCGGGCAACTATGTGGAGCTGTCCGGCTGCACGCTCAGCCCGGAGCAATAATATCCCCTATCGTATCATCCATCGGGAGGAATGACGCAAATGAAGCTGCCAGGGTATCACCAGGATCTGCACACGCTGCACGTCAACACGCTGCCCAACCGGGCCTATTACGTGCCCTATTCCCGCGGGGACGCCGCCCGGCGGGACGTCCGCGCCGAATCGGAGCGCTTCACCTCGCTGAACGGCGAATGGCGCTTCCGCTATTTCGACAGCACGCTGGACCTGCCCGACGATTTCCTGTCGGAGAACCAGCCGACGGACGCCATCCGCGTGCCCTCCGTGTGGCAGATGTGCGGCTATGACCGGCATCAGTACACCAACGTGCGCTATCCGATCCCCTATGATCCGCCCTACGTGCCCGCGAAGAACCCCTGCGGGCTGTACATGCGCCACTTCCGGCTGGACGATATGCCGGGACGCCGCACGCTGGTGTTCGAGGGCGTGGATTCCTGCTTCTACCTGTGGATCAACAGCCGCTTCGTGGGCTACAGCCAGATCTCCCACTCCACCAGCGAATTCGACGTGACCGATTTCGTCTATCCCGGCGACAACACCATCGCGGTGCTGGTGCTGAAGTGGTGCGACGGCACGTATCTTGAGGACCAGGACAAGTTCCGCATGTCCGGCATCTTCCGGGACGTCTACCTGCTGCGCCGGGAGCCCCGGCACATCTGGGATTACTTCGTGCACACCAACCTGTCCCAGGACCTGCGCACCGCCGACATCCACGTGGACTTCCAGATGCGGGGCGAATCGCCGGAGACCCACTCGGTGCACTATCACCTCTACGATCCCCAGGGCGATCCCGTGGCCAGCGGCCGCACCTATGAGAGCAGCTTCGACATCCACGTGGAGCACGCCGAGCTGTGGAACGCGGAAAACCCGAACCTGTATACGCTGGTGCTGCGCTATACCAGCGAATACATCGTGGAATTCGTGGGCCTGCGGGAGATCCACATCTCCGACCGCGTGGTCTACATCAACGGCCAGAACGTGAAGTTCCGGGGCGTCAACCGCCACGACAGCGATCCCGTGGTCGGGCCCGCCGTGGACGAGAACCACATGCTGCGGGACCTGGTGCTGATGAAGCAGCACAACGTCAACGCCATCCGCACCAGCCACTATCCCAATTCGCCGCTGTTCCCCCGGATGTGCGACAAGTACGGCTTCTACCTGATCGGCGAGGCCGACCTGGAGTGCCACGGCGTGGTGTTCTACGGCGGCGAATACGCCCCGGAGAACTACGACCGCATCGCCCAGGACCCGGAATTCTGCGAGGCCATACTGGACCGCGTGCAGCACAGCGTCATCCGGGACAAAAACCGGCCCTGCATCGTGATCTGGTCCATGGGCAACGAGGCCGGCATGGGCGCGAACTTCCACGAGGCGCTGCGCTGGACCAAGGCGTACGACCATTCCCGGCTGACCCACTATGAGCGCGCCTCCTTCCCCCCGCCGGGCGAGGAGATCAACCACGACAACCTGGACCTGTACAGCCGCATGTATCCCGCCATTGAGGAGATCGACGGCTATTTCGAGAACGATACCGTGGGCAAGCCCTATATACTCTGCGAGTATTCCCACGCCATGGGCAACGGCCCCGGCGACCTGGAGAGCTACTTCCAGTGCTTTGAGCGCCACGACGGCCACTGCGGCGGCTTCGTGTGGGAGTGGTGCGACCACGCCGTGGACATGGGCCGCACGCCCGAGGGCAAGCGCCGGTATTACTACGGCGGCGACTTCGGCGAATATCCCCACGACGGCAATTTCTGCGTGGACGGCCTGGTCTATCCGGACCGCCGCCCCCACACCGGCCTGAAGGAGTTCAAGAACGTCAACCGCCCTGCCCGCATCCGCGAGGTGAACCTGGAGATGGGGCTGTTTGACGTGAAGAACTACCTGGACTTCACGCCGCTGAACGAGCACGTGCGCCTGGAGTATGCCGTGCGCCAGGGCGGGCGGGAGATCCTGAGGGGCGAGGTGCCGGAGGAGGCGCTGAACATACCGCCCCACGAGAGCCGCGAGATCCGGGTGGAGCTGCCCGAGATGAAAAAGACCGCCTTCGCGGTGTATTTCGAGATGAAGCAGCGCTACGACCGCCCGCTGGTGCCCGCCGGACACGTGATGGGCACGGAGCAGATCGGTCGCCAGCGCATGGAGCTGCCGGAGCGCCCCGAGGGCGTGCTGGCGCTGGAGGCGCAGGAGGACGACCGGGAGATCAGCCTGCGGGGCGAGAATTTCCGCTATGTGTTCGACAAGCTGACGGGCTGCTTCCGCATACTGAACTACGACCAGCTGCACATGCTGCACAGGCCGATGGAGTTCAACATCTGGCGCGCGCCCACCGACAACGACCGGAACCTGAAGGAGCGCTGGAAGCTGTTCGGCTATGACCGGGCCATCCCCCGGGTGTACGACGTGCAGCTGGAGTGCGGCGACGACGCCGTGATCACCGCCCGCTTCAGCCTCGGCGCGACCTCCCTGCCCAACATATTGGAGGGCAGCGCCGTGTGGCGCGTGCGCATGAACGGCAGGATCGAGGCTGGCATCCACGTGAAGTGCCGCAAGGGCGCGCCGCCACTGCCGCGCTTCGGCCTGCGCCTGTGGCTGCCCGGAGAGGTGGAGCGGGTGCGCTACTTTGGCTTCGGCCCCTATGAGAGCTACAAGGACAAGCACCGCGCCAGCGTGAAGCACCTGTTCGACAACACCGTGACCGGCCTGCACGAGGACTACATCCGGCCCCAGGAGAACGGCAGCCGCTGGAATTGCGACTACCTGCGCCTGACCGGACCGCTGGGCGGGCTGGAGGTCACCGGCGAGGAGTTCAGCTTCAACGCCTCCCACTTCACCCAGGAGGCCCTGGAGCACACCGCCCACAACTACGAGCTGCAGGCCTGCGGGGACACCGTGCTGTGCCTGGACTACCGCCAGAACGGCATCGGCTCCAACAGCTGCGGGCCGAAGCTGAACCACCACTACGCCATGCCGGAGGAATTCACCTTTGAATTCACCCTGCAGCCGATGTCGAGGGACGAGGAATAGACCATATGCGGGCGATAACGATCGGGCCGCCGCGTCATTTGGCGCGGCGGCCCGTGTCATATTATTCCAGCTTATCCTATCCTGTCCATGATCTCCTTCGCCCGCGCCGGGTCAAGCAGCGCCAGCGCCCAGTCCTCCAGCGCCTCGGGGGTGTCGGCGGGGGGAACGAAGCGGCCGTCCTCCGGCAGCAGCAGCGGGCTGAAGCCGCCCAGCTTCGGGTGATACCAGCAGGCGACGGGCCGCCAGGGCAGCCGGTCCAGCCGCACGGCGAAGGGCGCGCCGCCGTAGCAGTAGATCACTGCCGCCGAGGGCGTGCGCAGGCAGAGGTTGCGGGCGTCCTCCCGGCCGCTGTCGTCCGCCAGCAGCGCTTGGTCGTTCTCGCCCTCCTGCCAGTCGACGGCCTCCATCAGGCGGCGCAAATGCCGCATCTGGAAGCTGCCGGGGGCGTGCAGCGCCACGTCCCAGCGCTGGCGCACGCCGAAGGAGCCCTCGCTCGCGCCGTCCCAGAACTGCATGATGGCGTTGTGGCCGTAGGTAAAGCCCGCCGCCCCGGCCAGCAGGCTCCACCAGGCGTAGCGCCGCACCTGCCGGTCGGTCCAGTAGGGCCGCGAGGGGTCGTGCAGCCCGTGGGGGATGTCCTCGTAGGAGGGCTCACCGTCCAGCGTGGGCTTGTCGTCCCGCTCCAGGTCCCGGAACACGTACAGGTAGTTCTCCTCGGCCATCCACTCCTCGTCGCTGACCTCGTTGTCGTCCCAGGCGTTCAGCCTGCGCTGGCTCCGGTCCCGGTGGCCGGACTGGAACATGTGGAAGTCCAGCCAGTCCGCCCCGGCGAACCACTGGCTGGAGGAGCAGCGCCCGAAGGGATGGAAGCCCACCAGCTGTCCCGGCGCGCCGCCGCGCAGCGCCCGGGCGAGGGCCTCGAAGGCCTCCGGGGCGACGCTGCCGCGCACGTCGCCGCCCAGCAGCCACAGCACGTTGTCATAGCGGGCAAAGCGCCGGGCCAGGAACGCGCCGTAGACGGGGGCGCTTTCGGCGTTCAGGCGTCCGCTGATGGCGAAGGAGCCCCAGCAGGGCAGCAGCGCCATCACCAGCCCCAGCCGCCCGGCGGTCCGGACGGCGCGCTCCACCCGCGCCCAGAAGGGGGAATCCTCCGCGGGCCGGGCCAGGTCGCCGTCGATGAAGGCCGGACGGCCCTCGCAGTCGGCGAAGCGCTCGAAGTGGGACAGCGTGGCCTGGATCACCGTGAAGCCCTTGGCCGCGCGGTTGGCGAGGTACATATCGATCTCATTGTCATTCAGGTTGGAGAACAGCAGCCAGGCGGTGTCGCCCAGCCAGAAGAAGGGCTTGCCGTCGCGCAGGAACCCGCGGCGGCGGGGGTTGATGGTCAGCATAGGGGCCTCCATATTCTCAATATGATTTGTTTGAGTAGAGAAGCAGATCCTTCGCTGCGCTCAGGGTGACGGTATCGCATTGTCATTCTGAGCGAAGTGAAGAATCCACTTACTTCACCAGCATGGCTTTGTGTGACTATTTCCGGTAGAACAGCTCAAACGCGCTCCCCGTGGGATAGACCTTGGTGTGCTGCCTGTAGGTCTTGCCGTTGTCGCGCATGGTGGTGTTCTTCGCCTTCTTGGAAACGTAGCTGTAGAATTCCTTCAGCGTCAGATACTTGTTCTTGTTCTTGTCCGCGGCCATCTTGCCCTTGCGGCCCACGGCGTCGCTCATCCACTTGGTGAAGTAGGAGCAGGGGTATTTGCCGCCCTTGATCCAGCCCAGCTCCTGGTAGGCGGAGGCGGTCATCACGTAGAACTTGTTCTCCAGCGCGAAGGCGCCGGTGCCGTCCCCGGGGGCGAGGATGCCGGTGTCCGCCGCGGCGAAGGCGTCCAGCACCGCGTCGTTGAATTCGTCGGGATCGAAGCCGGTGGCGGGGCCGCCCTTGGCGTTGTAGATGGCCGCGCCGGAGCCGCAGCTGTCGATGATGACGATGATCTTGCCCGGGATCTCCCGCAGGCAGTCGGCCAGCTCGGGCAGCGACAGGGAGCTGTTGCCGTAGGCGTCGGGATAGGTGGACAGCCGCCCGGCGTTATTGTAGTTGTTGTAGATGCTGGCGCTGGTGTTGCCGTGGGTGCCGATGTAGAACAGGGACACGTCGGTCTCCTTCGCGCCGTAGAAGGCGTTGCGGATGTCGGTGAGGATCTGGGAGGAGGTGCGGTTGATGACGCTGTACACCTTCCACTTGTTGCCGCAGGGGCCCTTCACCGACTTGAGCGCGTTGTACATCAGGCTGACGTCGTTGCGGGAGGGCAGGCTGTCGTTGCCGGTGCCCGGGAAATCGCATTCGCCCACCAGCAGCGCCCGGTACTTCACGGACTTGCTCTTGGCGCGGCTGACGGTCACCTTGCAGGTGGCCTTCAGGCCGTTGAAGGTGGTGGCGGTGATCGTGGCGGTGCCGATGGTATGGCCGTGCACCGTGCCGTCCGCGTCCACGCTGGCCACGCGGCGGTTGCTGGACTTGAAGCGGACCTCGGCGGTGCCGCCGGTCAGTGTCGGCTTGAGCCTGGCGGTGCCGATGGTGGTCAGCTTCAGCTTCTTCTTGTTCAGCTTCAGCTTCGTCGGCGGGGTGTTGACGGTCACCAGGCAGGACGCGCTGTGGCCGAAGGGGTCCGTGGCGGAGATGACCGCGGTGCCGGGGCTCGCGGCGGTGACCGTGCCGTTGGCGTCCACCCACGCGACCGATTCGTTGTCGCTGGAGAACACGCAGCCCTCCACGCTGTCGGCCAGGTTATACTGCTCGCCGGTGCCCAGCGCGAGGCTGTAGGCGGTCAAGGTCGGGTCCTGCGGCGGGTTGTTCGGGTCCACCACGCGCACCAGCAGCGATGCCCGCGTGCCGTTGACGGTCACTGCGGAGAGCTCCGCGACGCCCGGGTTTAGGGCCACGAATATGCCGCGCCCCACACTCTGATTCATGCCCACCACATTTCCATCGGAGCAGGTCCAGCCCATGCCCATAATGGCGCGGTCGGGCTGGGTGTAGGGGATCAGGCAGAAGTACTGGCCTGGCAGCACCTCGATGTTCTGCGAGGGGGACAGGCTCACGGACCAGGCGTCCTGGTTGCCCAGGAAGCCCTCGTCGGGCCGCCAGCCATCGTAATAGTTCTTGAAGCGCTGGTTGAAAAAGCTCAGCCCGGTGGACAGGCCCATGCCGTCGTAGGGCGCGAAGACCTGGAAGTAATAGCCGTTGCCGTTGGAATAGACGGCGGTCTCGCTGCCGACGCCGATCGTCGTCCAGCCCCAGCCCTCCAATGTGGCCTTGATGTCGCTGCCGTACATGCCGGGATACAGCCCCAGCAGGCAGCAGCCGCTGTCGTTCCACACCTCGATGGCGTCCGCCACCCAGCTGTAGGGCGACACGCAGATCAGCCGGAAGGTGGGCGGGTTGTCGTTGCCGGTGTAGTGGACGAAGGTGAACACGTCCGCGGCGTAGCCGTTGTTGTTGTAATTATAGGCGTCGTAGAAGCGGCCCCAGTCCGATCCGTTGACGGCGTTGGCGAACTCCAGGGGATTGCTGCCCACCCAGCCGGCCATCTCCGTCCGGTCCCCGGGCGCGGCGACCTCCGGGGGAAGCGCCGCGTTCCCGGCGTCAGGCTCCTCCGGCGCGGCGTCCCCGGGCAGCGTCCCACCGGGCGCTTCCTCCGCGGCGGAGCGCATGTCCTCCGTCATCAGCGTTTGCTCCTCGGGGGCCTCCAGCTCGAATTCGTCCAGCTCGCCGTATGCCCCGGAATCCTCCGCCATGTCGGCGTAGACCTCGTCGGCCGGGGCGGGGGTGGGAAGGGCGTCGCCCTCCTCGGAGAGCGCGGCGGGGATCAGCAGCGCGAGGCAGGCCATGAGGGCCAGCAGTCGATGGAACATCCGCTTCATGTTTATCGGCTCCTTTGCGTCGTCTTGGGAGGGGATATGCTACTGACAGTATTATACAATGAATTCCATGCTCCATCAAGGCCAATCACTCGATTTCCAGCGTCCGAAGCAGCTTTCCGCCCTCGTCCGTGACGATCCGCACCCCGCAGGGGCCGGCGTACACGCGCCTGCCGTCGGCGATGGCCTCGGCGCGCCTGCCGTCGCTCTTCACGGCATAGCTGTGGCCGTTCCACTCGGCGCAGTATTCGCAGGCCGGTCCGCCGCACAGGCTGAACCAGGCCTCGCCCCGGCGCAGCCCCACGCCCCAGAGGCGCTCTATGTAGCCCAGGGCGCTGAGCAGCGTCGGGCCGTAGGCGTCCTGGAAGGGCTCGTCGGAATCCGGCGCGAGGGGCGCGTGGGAGATCAGCCCCACCCGGGAGGGCGCGGCGGTGAAGGGGTCGAACTGCTGGGTGAACACGAAGCCGCCCTCGACGATGGCCTGCAGGAAGCGCCGCCCCAGCCGGGTGACCAGCTTCTCATAGCCATAGTTCTCCAGCGCCTGCATGGCCCGCTGGAAGGTCAGCCCCTCGCACTGGCCGCTCCAGTTGTTCTCCGGCGCGTTGCGGAAGGCCGGGTCGTTCGCGGCCACGCTGGGCAGGGGCAGCTCGGTCCAGAACTCCGCGGGGTTCAGCAGGTGCTCCCGCACGAAGCGGCCCGCCATGTCCCGGGACACGCTGCCCCAGTACATGCAGCGCAGCGTGTTGTGGCACAGCACGTCCACCGAGCGGCCGCGTTTGTCCCGGTCGAACAGCGCGCCCCGGGCGTCGTCCCACAGCCGCACCCGCAGCGCGTCCGCCACCTGACGGGCCCGGGCGTCCCAACGGCGGGCGTCGTCCTCCGCGCCGCGGATGCGGCTGATCTGCGCCAGCGCGTCCCGGCAGGCGAAGGAATAGGAGGTGACGTCCATGCTGGCCATGGGTACCACGCCGAAGCCCTCCGGCGGGGCGTCGTCGGTCCACCAGCAGGGGGCGTCGCCGAAGCGCACGGCGTTGTCCTCGCCGGTGTCGTACACGCAGAAGGCGGACAGCAGGCCGTCGCCGCTGACCGCGCGGGTCTTCCACAGGTAATCGTCGAAGCGGCGCAGGCAGTCCGCCAGCGCGTCCAGCCAGTCCCCGTCCCGCCCCGTCAGATAGTACAGGTTCAGCGCAGGCGCGGGGAAGCAGAAGCCCTGGAACTTGTTGAACTGGGGCTCCACGACGCCGCCCGCGCACTGTATGGAGCCGGGCAGGCGGCCGTCGGCGCGCTGGTGGCGCATGAACAGCAGGCTGTTGTTCCGGGCGGCCTCCAGGTCCCGCAGGGCGTACATCTCGCCGCCCATGGGCTGGGTCTCCAGCCAGATCTTCTCATAGCCGCCGCCCTCCACCAGCACCCGGTCTCCGGCGAAGTCCTTCAGGTTCAGGCGGCACTTTTCCTCCGCCGCGTCGAACACCCGCTGGATGTCAGGATCGGCGCAGGCAAAGGATACGGAAACGTTGGGCAACATCCTCAACACCACTCTCCACTCTTCACTCTTTATTCTTTCCGCAGCTTCCCCGGCAGACCAGGCGCACGGGGCGCACGATGGTGCGGGGCGGGCGGTCGTCGCCGTGGATGCGCGCGCGCAGCAGATCGATGCCGGCGTGGGCCATCTCCTCGTAATCGCAGCTGACGCTGCACAGCGGGATGGGGAAGGACAGCGCGCCTTCGAGGTTGTCGAAGCTGGCGATGCCGAAGTCGTCCGGACGGAACCGGCCGGACTTCTGCATGGCGTCCATCGCGTGCCAGGCCTCCACGTCGCAGAACACGAACAGCGCGTCGAAGCCCTCGTCCCGCAGCCGGGCCAGCTTCTCTGTCAGCTCGGCGCACCAGGCCTGGAGCTGGCGGAAGGCCATGATGTTGCGGGAGGCCACGTAGACGCAGCGCTCCGATTCGGGGATGCCGGCCTCGTCGCAGGCGCGGTTGAAGCCGCTCAGCCGCTGGGCGCTGGAGAACACCACCGTGCCGCTGGAGATGTAGGCGGGCCTGCGCCGCCCGGCCTCGATCAGGTGCTTCGTGGCCAGATAGGCCCCCTCGGCCTCGTCGCAGACCACGCTGTCGGCCTCGCCCTCATTTATATACCGGCTCATCAGCACAAAGGGCATGCCCGAGGCCCGCAGCCGCTGGATCGTCGCGCCGCTCTGGCCGGTGGGGAACAGCAGTATGCCGTCCACGCACCGGGCGATGGCCTGCTCCACCAGCCTCAGCTCCTGGGCCGCGTCGTCCCGGGAGCACATGATCATCACCGAATAGCCCGCGGCCTGGGCGGCATCCTGTATGGTGTCGGCCATGATGCCGTAGAAGGGGTTGGACATGCCGCCCAGGATCACCGCGAATATGTGGGTGCGCCCGGAGCGCAGCGAGCTTGCGATCTGGTTGGTGGTGTAGCCCAGCTCCCGGGCCACGTCCTGTATGCGCGCGCAGGTCTGGGCGGATATATCGCTCATGTTCCGCAGCGCGCGGGACACCGTGTTCACGGAATAGCCGGTCTGCCGCGCGATGTCCTGCAGCGTGACGCGCTTTCCGCCTGAAGATTGGCTCATGTTTTTTCTCTCCCGGTCAGGTCGATGTTGCGTTGGGGGACACAAAATGTTTTTTCGCGTCAATTCCTCTTGACAATCCAAGAATATCATGATATTATAAAATCAGTCAAGGACATTAACGTTAATGTTAACGATAATGATCTGTGCAACCTGCCAAAATAATTACTTGCGTAATAAAATGCGGTGGGAATCGAACCGAATTGTTTAGCGGCACGACCGCTATTCAAATAATGAAGGAGGAAATCCCCATGAAGAAACTGTTTGCAATGGCTCTGGTTCTCTGCATGCTGCTCGGCGCGGTGTCCGTCGCGTCCGCGGAGGAAGTGACCACCCTGACGATGTGGACGTTCATCGCCCAGCATCAGGAGTTCTTTGAGAAGGCCGCCGAGCGCTGGAACGCCGAGAATCCCGACCGTCCCATCGCGGTGGAAGTGACCACCATCGGCTATGACGACATGCACAACAAGCTGAAGGTCGCCCTGCAGGCCGACGAAGGCGCCCCCGACATGTGCGACGTCGAGCTGGGCCAGTTCCCGAACATCCTGGCCTTCTCCGACAAGCTGGTCGACCTGACCGAGGCCATGAGCCCCTACATGGCTGACCTGGTGCAGGCCCGCCTGGAGATCTACGCCAAGGACGGCAAGTACTACGGCGCTCCGCTGCAC